>CAMBZT010000076.1 GCA_945872405.1 Chitinophaga pinensis
CCCCATATACCTATCTTTGGTCGAATGGCGCAACAACGGCTTCGATTGCCGGATTGGCTGGTGCTACCTACACTTGTATAATCAGAGATAGAAAAGGATGTCAGATTTCTCGTTCTATTATAATTTTCGAAGCGGCACCATTACAACTGAGCATTAGTAAAACAGATGTGACTTGTTATAATGCAAATGATGGCGTAGTTTCTGTTGATACTACTTTATTAGGCGGTGTAGCACCTTATAATTATGCATGGTCGCCATCATTACCCAATTTAGCTAGGGTAACAGGTGTAGCAGCTGGAAATTATGCTATTACAGTCACTGACGCTGCAGGATGTACAGCAAGTGGTTCTATAACTGTATCACAACCCGATTCTATTCGAGTGTCTTCACTTTTGTTTGACGTAGAATGTAATGGTCGTTCAAATGGAAGAATTGATATTACAGTAAGTGGTGGTACAACACCATATGCCTACAGCTGGACAGGTCCAATCACTTCTTCTTCAGAAGATATTAATATGATACCAGGAGGCGTATATAATCTTGCTATTACGGATGGAAATAGTTGTATTCATAATTCTTCCTACACTATCAATGAACCATTGCCAATAAGCACCACATTTACAACCGTGAATCCTCATTGTTATGGTGAGACTAGCGCCTCAACAACGGTGAATATAACGGGCGGAACTTCTCCTTATTTTATTCTTTGGAGTACTTTTGCAACTACTTCAACCCTTAGTAGTATCACGGCTGGAAGCTACACAGTAATCATTACAGACGACAATGGCTGTATGCATAGCAATAATGTTACCATTACCCAACCCGACCAATTATCTATCACGAATGCTTCTATAACTAATTGCAGATGTCATGGAGATAGTACTGGTCAAATTAATTTTGTAGTACTTGGCGGTATCGGAACACTCAGTTATAGTTGGTCAACAGGTAGCGCTAATACCAATGAGTATTTAACTGCCCCAGCAGATTTCTATTCTGTATTTATTTCTGATGACTCAGGATGCTTTACCATCGGCTACTTTGATGTAACCGAGCCATCACCATTTGTAACCAATGTAACGGGTAATAGTCCAACCTGTTCAGATAATAGTACTGGTTTTGCTGTGGTGAATGCTTCTGGCTCTACACCACCTTATACCTATAATTGGAATACGTTTCCTACACAAACGGGTATTATGGCGATTCGCTTGACTGCTGGTGTTTATGTGGTGACCATATCTGATATAAATGCTTGCACCACTTTAGATTCTGTGACTATCATTGCACCAAGCCCAATTACTGTAAGTACTGCCCCAACAGCAGTCAAATGTTTTGCCGGAAACGATGGCATGGTGGTTGTTTCTGCCGCAGGAGGAAGTAGTCCTTACAAATATATTTTGAATGGTATTTTACAAAACGATAGTATCTTTACTGGACTAAGTGCTGGCAATTATATTATAGTGGTAGAAGATAATAATGGTTGTATCGGTAATACCACTTTATCTATCTCTGAACCAACCAATTTTACAATGGCACCCACTGCCTCGCCTCGTGTAATTCAAAGAGGTATGACCACTCAATTAAATGCGAATATTTCATCGCCATTAACTATCATACGTATCAATTGGAGTGCAGATCCTGCCACTTCAGATTCACTTGATTTTAGTGCTTGTGCACTTGCTTATAATTGTGCGACACCAACTGCTCAACCTAATCAAACCACTTTATATACCATTGAGGCCATCAACAGTGATACCTGTTCTATCTTCGATACGGTAAGGGTGATTGTATTGCAAGAAAGAGCTATTTTTATTCCTACCGCTTTCTCACCAAATGGGGATAATAAAAATGAGACTTTTGACTTCCAAATTCTAGGTGCAAGATCGGTAGCGGTAAATATTTATAATAGATATGGTGAGTTAATGTACAATAATGCCAGCCAAAGTAATGGTGCTGGACAAGGCTGGGATGGTATTTTCAAGGGTGCTAAAGTAGCCATGGATAGTTATGTCTATCAGTTTAATGTTGAATTCTGGGATGGGACTAAAGAGACTATGAGTGGTACTGTAACAGTTTTGGAATAGAAAAAAAATAAATAATTAAAAAAGCCGAGCAAGATTGTTCGGCTTTTTTTTGCAAAAAATTTTATCTGATCCTATCCTGTCGCATCTTTTCTTTTAGCCACCAAGACCAAAGAATCAAAACAAATTGCAGTGGCAGTCTAATGTAAGCTAATGTTTTATTGCCAATGGCAGGATGCTCTTTAAAGACATCGATAAGATGTAAGGTAGAAAGGCAATCAATAAAATAATATGCCAATGGCTGACATGTATTGATATCTCTTCGTCAGTAAAGCTATGCCTAATGCTAATTCTGTGAATCCTGAAACATAATTAATCAAATTTCTAGGCAAGATCTTAGGGATAAATGGATTATAAAATTCTGGTTAAAAAGTGCGAAAGACCTCCAATAATCATCAATAGAGATAATGATATGATGAAGATTTTTGTATAATTTATTTTCACTGTTTAAACGATATTGTTCTTAGTGTAAAGAGAAAACACTCATTTAAGTCAACAAATATTAAAAGAAAATATTATCGCAAATCGATTAACTCCACGCCTTTATTCAACTTGGGGTCGAAGATAAAAAAGGCATCTGCATATACCGTATTCGGAATGAAAGTATTGACTGTATAAGTGGTTCGAGTACCGCTTTTTTCGTAGATTAAAAAAGAAACCAATTCGTTAGAGGTGGCATTGATTGTCAAATCAATTTTAAAAATAGAGGCGCTTTTATTAGTTACTGGCGATAATTCAATGATAGTAAGTAGTTTGCCACCTACATTTTTTTTATCCTTGATTCGATACATATAATCCTTCTCCCAAAGTGAGAAAAGTTTTTCGGGAGAAACGACACCGTCACTTTTATCGTACAAACTTACTTGCACTTGCTTTTCTTTTGGAAGGTAATTCCATATATTTTTCCCATCGCAAAAAGAAGTTATCTCCTCTACTTGCAATTTGAACTTCGCGCCTTTTAAGTACAATTTTCCTTTTTTTATGATATCCACTTTTGCTTCTGGCTCATGAATACTCAAGGTGAAATCGGTGGTGGTAGTACTATAACTTTTATACTTTGCACTCACCTTGCTTAGTAAGGTGCTTGCTTCTGGATCTGATTGTGCTTGCACTTGAAACATCCCCAAACTGAGGAGTAAAATCATTGTCACTTTTCTTATTTTTATCATCATACTTTCTTATTAAAATTGAACCAAGATTTTTGACAGAGATAGCTGTTTCGCAAGCAGATAAATTATCTACCATAGATACCTTCTTGAAACGCCAATTCTGCAGTCTATTTCATACTATCCAAATATCGTTCCAATTCTTGCTCGTTATTGTAAAGCACCTCTCTGGCTTTGCTGCCAAGGTTTGGACCAACGATTCCTGCATCCTCCAATTGATCCATCAAACGACCGGCACGATTATATCCTAGCTTGAGACGTCGTTGAATCAATGAAGTAGACCCCATTTGATTTTGGACAATCACTCTGGCGGCATCTTCAAACATTTCGTCTCGGTCGCCAGCACTAAAGCCCCCCTTAACTCCACCATCTAGATTAGCTTCTTCTGCCACCTCTGGTAATAAGAAAGCCTCACCAAAGCCTTGCTGACTACTCACTGCGTGCACAATTTTGTCCACCTCTGGCGTATCCACAAAGCCACATTGCAAGCGAATTAAATCACTACCAAGACTTAAGAGCATGTCTCCACGACCAATCAATTGATCGGCACCGCCCATATCTAAGATGGTCCGTGAATCTATTTTAGAAGCCACCTTAAATGAAATACGTGCTGGGAAATTGGCTTTTATGGTTCCTGTAATAATATTCACTGATGGTCTTTGCGTGGCTAAAATCAAATGAATACCAATGGCACGGGCCAACTGTGCAATACGAGCAATCGGCATCTCTACCTCCTTACCTGCCGTCATAATCAAATCGGCAAACTCATCCACTATCACAACAATCAAAGGCATGTATTTATGTCCTTTATGTGGATTTAATTTACGCGCCACAAATTTTGCATTGTATTCTTTTAGATTACGAACATTCGCTTTCTTCAATAAATCATAACGCTGATCCATCTCTATACATAAGGCATTCAGCGTACTCACCACCTTTCTGGTATCGGTGATAATCGCATCTTCCTCTCCTGGCAATTTCGCCAAGAAATGTTTTTCAATCGCTGAATAGATAGACAATTCCACCTTCTTTGGATCCACCAATACAAATTTTAATTCAGAAGGATGTTTCTTATATAATAAGGAAATTAGAATAGAATTAATCCCCACCGATTTTCCTTGTCCCGTGGCACCCGCCATCAACAAATGCGGCATCTTTGCTAAATCGGCGATATAAATTTCATTCGAAATGGTTTTACCCAAACAGATAGGCAATTCCATGGTCGAATTTCTAAATTTCTCTGAAGCAATCATCGACTTCATCGACACGATTTCTTTGTTTACATTCGGTACTTCAATACCAATAGTACCTTTACCCGGTATAGGCGCAATGATACGAATACCAAGCGCTGCAAGACTCAAAGCGATATCATCTTCCAAACTTTTTATCTTAGAAATACGAACGCCTGGTGCTGGTACAATTTCATATAAAGTAACCGTTGGACCCACCGTCGCCATGATTTTAGAAATCTCGATTTTATAATTGATCAGCGTTTGAATAATCTGATTTTTATTTTTCTCGAGCTCTGCTTTGTCAATTTTTATTTTATCAGAACCATGCTCTTCCAAGAGATTCACATCTGGCAATTTATATTTGCTCAATGATAAAGTAGGATCATATTCGCCACGGGCATTGATATAAGGATCCATCTCTGCAAAATCTTCTGCACTATCGGGTTCACTATCATCCATCAATGCTTCTTCCTCGGCATCAATTTCACTATCCGTCAGTTGCTCATCAGGAAAAGAATCAATCGTATCTTCAGGAATATTGATTTCAAAATCGGGACTATTGCCCAAATTAGTTGAGGGATTGGTCAATGTCAAATCACTCATTGTTTCCTCTTCTTCATCCTCCTCATCCTCTTCTTCCATCATCATCTTATAGACATATTCATTTTCTTTTTTCACAGGGTCCGATACTATAGGAGCAACGACGTTATCATCAAGCTTATCTTTTTCGAATATTGAAATATCCGAGCCTGGCACTACCTTTTTTTCATCCTCATCTATCGATTCATCCAAAAACGCTTTCTTTGAGGTCATGTTTTTGAGCGATTCTATCCAACGCAATAGAAAATCGAAAGTGAGTCCAAACAACACCACCGCAATAATCACAGAGGTCGAAATCAACAATGCCCCTGTGGCATACTTCTTTAAATTTTTCATGATGATGCCATCCATACCGGTAAAGAATTCGCCAAAAGCACCACCCCAACTCAGTCCATTGTCAATCTCAAATGCCGATTGAATATAAGTAGCCATGATGGAGAACCAAACCATGGTCAATACACAATAGACCAAAATTTTGGTGACTCTAAATATTTTTTTGCGCAATAATAAATTGAAACCGAGAGAGCTAAAAATGAGTACAAAAAGTAAGGAGCCAAAACCGAATAATTTATCGAAGAAAAAAGCACCCACCTCTGCGCCCAATGGACCAGCACTATTATCCACGCTATCGTTGGCTAGATTTGGCAAACCTGTAGCAACAATCGCCGATTCGTCTACTTTATAAGAAGAGAGATAGGAAGTGAGCGACATGGCCAATACAAAGGACCAAAGCAATAGCAAAATTCCTAAAACAATCGGAATGCGTCTATCTGTAATCATTTCACCGATGCCTTTGCCGGTTGCACTCGCTGGGCTTTTCGCCTTCACGGTCTGTTTTTTCTCTTTAATTTCTGCCATAGGTTGGTGATAGCTAATTTACCACATACGAAATTGCAATAAAAAATATTGTGTGAGCCTAAATGTTTTTGACATTTCAACAAGTACAATGACTATTGTACAATATAGATACAACTGAGGTACTAATCTATAGAATAATGAATAGATAAAGCTTTGGGCATGCCCCTGTGGCTAAAAACCCTGCCACAGGGTCGGGCATTCCGCAGTGCATGGCACTCGCTTCATTCCCTCATGCGGCATTTCGTTCAAAGTATTGTCTATAGTTTAATGCCATGAAAATAAATCTTCGTCATTTCAATATGGCCTTTGCTTGAATAATCATAGATTTTTAAGCAGTCGAATGCATCATCGTGAATACTTCCATCTATACTGATAAGAGGAAACACAAATGGCGACCAGGAAGACTTCTTAATGGGATAGGAGAAAGAAATGTTATGATCAACATATTGGCTACATTTTACTGTATCTCTTTTGCCATAATCGAGTGAAAGTTCAATTACTCCTATCCTATCAACTTTAAGTATTACATCATATTTCTGAATGGTATCATCCCAACCACTATTTCCAAATTCAACTTCATCAATATGGGTTTGATAGCTACCAACAAAATGTTCTCGAAAATCAAAATTTGCGTAGCCTTCCTTGCGACATGAGGTGCATAAAGCAATAATACTAATTGCTAAAAAATGAATGGATATGCTTTTGATTGCATGCGTTTCACCCAGTCTGGTGTTATCAGCTGACTGATTTCAAGCATTTTTAAATTTATATTTTTCAAAGGAAATTTTAAGTTTATAAATATCCACAAAACGCATATCTATCTCAAGTTTCCGCTTATGGTTCATTGTATCAAAATTCAATTTCTCGATATTGCTTTTATCAAATATAAGCAAAGTATCTCGTTAAGATAAGAACTTGTTGGGAATTGGTTGTTTTGTGTAAACCTTTTCCGGACAAGACATATAACACTTCATAAAAACTCTTAATACACAAATATTTTTCCATTGTAGACCTTTCCGATCTGCAGACTTAAGTGATAAATATATATGCCATTGCTGACCTGATTTGTGTTCCAGTTATTATTATAATTTTTGTTATTATAGATTAACTGCCCGATGGTGTTATATACTTCAAAGCTACTATTGCTGGGCAATGCACTAATAGTATAATACTCATTTGACCTACTCCATATTGTTGGAATCAGAAATATAGGTTGTTCGGTGCTTGTATCACAATTGATAACTTTAATATTTATCGTATCTATTCTGTCATTACATGTATGTGTGCTAATGGTATCGTGAAGACTGAGGTAAAGCTGGTAGTTGCCAGATTTTTTTGTTTTAAAAACTGGATGGTACTTGTTGGTGGTATCGAATTGTACCATCATACTGCTACTGCTCCAAGCAATGTGCAATAAGGAATCTAGCACTCCTGTTTCTCTTAAATATTTAAATGGTTCAATGCCTAGAACTAAAGTATCACCGCTACAGATGGTTGTATCAATACCTGCATCAAGCGTATATATGGGGCTTGCCTTGGCTCTGTAGTTTGCCATATTTGTGGGGCAATAATCAGCTCCATATTCTGATGTTTGTAGGTAATTGGTTCGGAACTGACAAGCGGTATCTCCTTCGTCAGGTCTGGTGATTGCATGATAATATTTATTGCTTCCTCCTATGTTTGATATGTATATATTATTATCAGTAGCTAATGCCATATTAAAGATGCTCATGTCAGGCGGATCTATACTGTCATTTTTCCTAAATATTAATTTAAAGGAAGAACTGATATCTGAACTATCTATACAATATTGAGCAATTGCTTTAAAATACATACCACCGCTCATATACAAATATTTGTTATTCGCAGAAAAAGAAAGACCCATCAAACTGGCAGCAGGCACACTGAATGCGCCCCCGATGGTGTCCGATATGATGGTCCTGTGATTGGAGTAATGCCCAGTGCAACGGTCAAAATTCAGTAAAGAAATTGTGGTATAAGGTGTTGCGATAGCTAACATGGTACCGTCAGGGGAAAAAACAGCAGTACCCTCTCCATAGTTTCTTTTCATAGGTTGGCCAATATCCTGAATCAGTGGACCCTCAACACCATCGGGTGTAAATAAGAAAGTATACAACCTTGCTGTATCCATATGGGCAAATACCACCCACCAGTCAATACCATTTGCATGCCGAACAGCAGTTAACAAGCCGTCACTAATTCGAGAATCATGAAACAATTCATTTTTTTTGCTAATTACCTTGCCTAGTCCATTATTTTTATCCATATCAACTACTGAATAATAAATATTTAAACGGTTGGGAAATCTGACATATGATGGATCTGGATAACCAAGTGCAGCCTGAATATAGGTCGAATCTGTTAGGCTCGAATTGATGTAATAATATTGATTATCTTGCTTTGGCAAGAGAAGGCATTGCTGATAAACTAGATCACCAAAAGGAGCATAGGTTTCGGCGATAGAGTCATAAAAATGCTGGCCATTTTCTATATATAATCCTGTACTATTCGCAATACCGTTGCCATTGGCTAGAATAAGCATCTTGCCTTCTGGATTACAAATATTAGATTTTGAGTAATGTGAGATAAATGAATCACTCAATCCTCCGAGAGAACTAACTCTATAAATCATAGTCACTTGAGTTGTATCCATATTAAAATCAATGTAGCGGACATCGTTATAGCCTGCTAACCATTTACTATCGTATAGCTGAGAGTAACTTTTACTCACAGATATTAGACTTACCATCACAAAAAAAAGAAATCTTTTCACAACAACTCTTATCTGCTAATTACAAACTTTACATCTTTCGAATACCCA
>CAMBZT010000077.1 GCA_945872405.1 Chitinophaga pinensis
TATCCCATTTCAGCAAGAGTGCTTGCTGCTGATGATCCAGCTAAGCCAGAACCAACAACAATAATTTCTAAATTTCTTTTGTTGGCTGGATTGACCAAGGCAACCGAAGATTTATACTTTGTCCACTTTTCTGCTAATGCGCCTTCTGGTATCCTAGAATCTAATACTTGACTCATATATATATTATTTAGAAAGTTATTAAATGATTAAATCTCAGGTATAAGACCACTGGAATAAGAGCAAACAAAGCAGGGACAACAATTGAATAGACAATTCCACTGATTTTGATCAATGGATCGTATTTTGGATGTTGCAATCCTAAAGTCTTAAATGCACTTTGAAAGCCATGTAATAGATGATATGCCAAGGAAACTTGTGCTAAAACATAAACTATCACAACCCATAAATCTTGAAAAGTGTACAACATAATAAAATAAAGATCATCGTGTTGTGTGAATGGATTTTCAATTCCTGTAAATCTACTTTTGACCCAAAAATGACCCAAATGCAGAATTAAAAATATGAGCAGAAGGGTTCCTAAGATACCCATTGAACGACTATACCAAGTACTATTCGCAGCTCCATCTACTTTGGCATAATTAACGGGGCGAGATTTTCTATTATTCCATGTTAGTACTGCTGCATCAAGTATGTGAATGATAAAACCAAGAAACAAACCCCATTCAGCTGTTCGTATAAAAAAATTCTGTGACATAAATTCAGCAGCGCTATTAAAAGTCTCGCCGTTATCATTCACAAGTGCACACAAATTAATACCTAAATGTACCATCAAAAAACTCACCAAAAAAATACCAGTGAGACCCATGATTAACTTTTTCCCGACCCCATTCTTTAAAATTCCTTGTTGACTCATAAACAATATTTTTGGTTATTTTTAGGTGCAAAAGTACGGTATTTTAACTTTAAAGAGAACATCTCCAAGCTTTAAATGTTCAATACATATGCACCCGTTGTTCATATTTTTTTAACGTGTTATAGATTTCTTAGCTTCGTTACAATTTCTTTTTAAACATAATATTCTAGGCTTTTGTTTACCAAATCACTAGCATGTTTTATGCTAGCCGTCTCACAAAAAAAGATTGTCTAAGAAACAGCGGTTTCTCCTCAAGGCATTCGCAACAATTTCTTTCACAAGGTGATTATTAAAATTGCAATTTAAAAATTTGATAGAAATCTCTGTTTTCGAAATTTTAAAACATACTTTTGTTATTCAAATTTATAATGTTTATCATGCAGCATATCGATAGTACCGCAATTCTCGAAGCCCTCAAAAACGTAATTGATCCAGATCTTAAAAAGGATATCGTTACTTTAAACATGGTAAGAAATATAAAGCTTGAGAACCATCAACTTTCATTCGATTTGGTGCTCACCACACCAGCATGTCCTTTGAAAGAATTACTCAGAAACGAATGTCTAAAAAACATCGCAATACTTGATAAAAACCTGCTTGTCGATATCAATATCACTTCAGAAGTCACCTCTGTCAGAAGCAATGAAATCAATATTCTTCCTAGTGTCAAAAACATTATCTGCGTTGCTTCTGGAAAAGGAGGCGTCGGTAAATCAACCGTATCAGTCAACTTAGCTTATAGCCTTGCTAAAATGGGCGCAAAAGTAGGGCTGCTCGATGCCGATATTCATGGACCTTCCATTCCTCAAATGCTCGGTATCCAAGACATCAAACCAGAAATTAGAGAGATCAAAGGAAAGCATTATATGGTACCCATTGAAAAAGATGGGGTAAAAGTATTATCCATAGGATTGGTCGTAGATGCCCGTCAGGCTATTGTTTGGAGAGGACCCATGGTAACTAGCGCTCTCAAACAATTCATCACAGATACTATCTGGGGTAAACTCGATTACTTAATACTTGATATGCCTCCTGGAACTGGTGATGTACATATTACCATGACACAAACAGTACCTATGACAGGTGCCATTATTGTAACAACCCCTCAACAAGTAGCAGTGGCCGACGCCAGAAAAGCAATTTCGATGTATCGACTCGATAGCATGAAAGTACCTATTATAGGACTTGTTGAGAATATGGCTTACTTCAGTCCTTCTGAATTGCCAGAAAATAAATATTATCTATTTGGAAAAGATGGTGGGAAAAAGTTAGCAGAAGAATACGAAATTCCTTTTCTAGGCGAAGTACCTCTCATCCAAAATATAATGCAAAGTGCCGAAGATGGTTTACCACCCGTAAACTCGAGCGATCAACAAATTATTGAAGTGTACAAAAAAATTGCAGAAAATGCAGCAAGATATATTGCCATTAGCAATGAAAAAAAGCAAACAGTAGATAGTATCGAAGCTTAAAAATATAGGAACATTAAAATACCAAGGAATAACTTATCTTTAATAATCAATGAATCATAAAGAACTTTTACAAAAAGTCGAAGATGCCCTCGATACAATGCGACCTTATCTTGCTAATGACGGAGGTAATGTAGAGGTCATAGAAATCACAAAAGATAATGTTGTCAAAGTTCAGCTTCTAGGTGCTTGTAGCACTTGTCCGCAGAGCTTTATGACTATGAAAGCGGGAATTGAAGAAGCCATCAAAAAGGCAGTGCCTCAAATTGCAAGTGTAGAAGCACTCAACATCACGCCTCATCCCTACCTCACTAATATAGAAGATCAGTTATAAATCCTTATGAACAGAAAAACACTTGTCAAAAACATTTTTCAAAAAAGCTCTTATTTATGCATTGGTCTAGATCCTGAGCTGACAAAGTTGCCACCTCATCTGCTAAAAGAAAAGGACCCTGTTTTTGAATTTAATAAGCAAATTATTGACGCCACACACGATGTTTGTGTCGCCTATAAACCAAACACCGCCTTCTATGAATGCGACGGAATAAGCGGTTGGCAAAGTTTAGAATCGACAAAAGCATATATTCCTTCAGATCTATTCACGATTGCAGATGCGAAAAGAGGCGATATTGGAAATACCTCTAAAATGTATGCAAAAGCATTTTTTGACACCCTACAATTTGATGCCCTCACCATTGCACCTTATATGGGTAGCGATAGTGTACAACCTTTTCTTAGCTATGAAGATAAATGGGCGATCGTCCTAGGACTTACCTCTAATGAAGGGAGTAGCGATTTTCAAAAATTGAGTCTAGGTGGCAGCATGCTTTACGAAGAAGTCCTATTAAAAGTAAGTCATTGGGGAACACCAGACAACATCATGTTTGTGGTAGGTGCCACACAAGCAGAGGATTTTGCGCATATCAGAACCCTCATTCCAAATCATTTTTTACTTGTTCCAGGCATCGGAGCACAGGGCGGTGACTTATCAGCAGTCTCCAAACATGGATTAATCAAAGATGCCGGTTTGTTAGTCAATTCATCGAGAGGAATCATCTACGCTAGCAAGGGCACAGATTTTGCAAAAGAAGCACGCAAAGAAGCCCTAAAAATCAATGAAGTAATGAAGCTTCATCTCGACAAACTCGACAAGTAAAGGTGCTTGTCTTCTGATATTTGGGCGTAGCAATGGCTTTTCTCCTTTATTGTTTATCATCACATTAAGAGCACCAGTAGCATTACATTTAACCAAGAAGACTTCGTAAGCGATAATTATATGCTTCAAAATCTGTTGAGTGCCCGTTCCCTTCAAATACTAAACCTTGGTAATTGTGGCTTCTTATCCTGGCTTCATGATATGACAAAACAAAATAGATATATCTGTTTAACAACAACTTGACTAAGTTACATTCAAGTATTACTAACTGTTCAAACTAGAAATTCTTGAGGTGAATAAACATCAAGATTCTCCTCAATTGAAAATGATTATTTTAAAAGGAAGCCGACCTGATAACGAAAATCTCCTTTGGAAACTACACAAGGTGCAAGAGTAATATCATAACAAGCCTTGTTGAATCATCAATTTCACTCTATAAATAGCTGTTAAAGAAAAATTATCTCTAATTTCTCCTCTCACAGCCATTTGATATACCTCTTCAAAAGCCAACTTTTTACCCTGCAAGACCTCTGTGTCATCAAACGATGTTGTAACCTCACTAAGTCCTTTCGCCACAAAAATAAATCCGATTTCATTGGTCGTGCAATTAGATAACTGCACCTCCTGAATGAATATATATTCTGTTGCTACCAATCCAACTTCTTCGGCCAACTCTCTTTTTGCTGTTTCTAATGGAGTCTCATTTACTGGGCTGCCCCCTTCTGGTACCTCCCATTCATACTGTTGCATAGGGAATCTGTACTGACCAACCAACCAAGTATTATAATCTTCGTCTAAAGGAAGGATTGCTATCGCTTTATTCTTAAACTCTACTACTCCATAAATACCCTCCTTCTGTGCTGGTGTCATCACCTCATGTTCAATGACACGAATCCATGCATTCTCATATTTCACATTACTATCCATGATTTGCCATGGATTCCTTTCCATTTCATTTTCCATGCTTCAAAGATAATATGCTTTTAAGAAGTTAATAGTCCTTTCCTATTCAGAAAAAGTTCTAAGCTTTGCATTTCAATCTTATTAATTATCTTTGAAAAACTGAATTTTTTAGTGAAAATCAATTCCAAATACATCCTTTTCATACTTCTTGTTTCTTCAATGCTACTCGCATGTATTGCTTATCAATTTGTATTAGTCAATAATGTACAAGGCAAAAAAAATGTATCATTTAAAATTCATACAGCGGCAACCTATGCAGAAGTCCTCACAGAAATGAAAGCTGAGAAGCTATTAAACAACTATTATAGTTTTGAGCTATTGTCCAGCAAGATGAATTATCCGCATAAAGTCCATCCAGGGAATTATGTTTTTAAACCTGGAATGAGCAATAAAGATATCCTCCGAATGCTGATTGGTGGACATCAAACACCCGTAAAGGTTACATTTAACAATGTACGAACCAAAGCAGATTTGGCAGGAAAACTATCACGTTGCTTAGAATTAGACTCATTGAAATTGATGAAACTGTTTTATGATACCAGTTTTCTGAAGAAACAAAATCTAGATACCAACACCATTATTTGCCTCTTTATTCCTAATTCTTATGAAATGTATTGGAATATTTCGCAGGAAAAATTTATGGAAAGAATGCAAAAGGAATATAAAATTTTCTGGAATGCCTCTCGTTTAGAAAAAGCGAAGAATATTAGCCTGTCAACCATTGAAGTATCTATTATGGCATCTTTAGTGCAGGCAGAACAACTTAAGTTTGCTTCTGAACGTCCAAGAATTGCTGGTCTTTACATGAATAGACTACATTTGGGAATGCCCATGCAAAACGATGCCACACTTATCTTTGCATTAGGCGACTTCAGTATCAAAAGAGTATTAAACATACATAAGGAAATCGAGTCGCCTTATAATACCTACAAAAATATCGGACTGACTCCTGGTCCAATCAATCTTCCAGAAATTTCAAGTCTTGATGCGGTTTTAAACTACGAAAAGAATGACTATCTTTTTCTTTGTGCCAAGGAAGATTTTTCAGGCTATCATAATTTTGCAGCAGACTATGTTACACATCAAAAAAATGCAAACCTTTATACCTCTGCCTTAGACAAAAAAAACATTTACAAATAAGAATGACTGAAAGATTTTAAAGAAGTCTGAAATAAAAAATAGATAATGTTTATACACGAAACATCACTGAGAGTGAGATATGCGGAGACAGACCAAATGGGTATTGTTTACTATGGCAATTATTCGCAATACTATGAAGTAGGAAGAGTAGAGGCTATTCGATCACTTGGTATTTCTTATAAAGAGATAGAGTCGAATGGTATTTTGATGCCTGTTACCAAGATGAATATCAAGTATGTGCTTCCAGCTAAATATGATGATTTGTTGAAAATTGTGACCATTGTGAAAGAAAAACCAGATAAAAGAATTAGTTTTAGAACAGAAATTTATAATATGAACGAGGAGCTAATTAATTTTGGTGAGGTCACGCTCGTTTTTCTTGAGACTGAAACAAAGAAGGTGGTTGACATTCCTTCCTTTCTTTGGGACAAAATGAAAGTGTTTTTCTGAAAATAACAACATGTGGAAATTACCAGAATTTATTGATGTACCGCTAGCAAGGAAATTTGAAAGTCGTTTCAGAGTCTTTACCTTGCCTGGTTTTGATGGTATCCCATTTTATGATGTATTACTCTTTTTTGTGAAGGAGATGAAAAATAATACTATTGTAACAAGAGCTCAAGCGATTGCATTTAGTTTCTTCTTGGCTGTTTTTCCTTTTATTCTTTTTGCCTTTACACTTATCCCCTACTTACCGATACCTAACTTCCAAAAGAACTTAATCCTTCTACTGAGTGATCTCTTACCGAATCAACAAAGTATGGAATTTATCAAAACGAATATTTTTGATGTCATTAATAATCCTCGTTTTGGACTCTTATCTTTTGGATTCATTACAGCCATTTATTTAGCTAGTAATGGCGTAATCACCATGATGCGGTCTTTTGATAAGGCATATCACAATTATGGACGTCGCAATTTCTTTCATCAGCGATGGGTGGCCTTGAAACTAACCTTTTTGCTATTTTTTATTTTTACAGCCAGTTTAATCGTAATCATCGTTGGGGGAATCTTTACGAATTGGCTACTACATATCTTTGGTTTTTTATCCTTTGCAAGTACCGTCTTAGTGCTAGGATTTAAGTATATCGTTGTTTTCTTCCTATTCTTGTATACTATTTCTGTGATCTATTATTATGGTCCAGCAGTAAAAAAGAAATGGAAATTTATCACACCAGGATCCATACTTGCCACCTTCTTATCTATTCTTATTTCTCTCATTTTTTCATATTATCTCAAGAATTTCGCCAACTATAACCAGATTTACGGTTCACTTGGTACCGTGATTATCCTACAAATCTGGTTCTATATCAATTCACTAGTTTTATTAATCGGCTTTGAGTTGAACGCAAGTATATACTACCACAAAGGCTTGAAAGAGAAGGATTCCGAAGAATTGTAAATTTTCATTTTGTTATTTATTTCAAAAGTTCTATTTTTACCCCGGAGAGATGGCAGAGCGGTCGAATGCGGCGGTCTTGAAAACCGTTGACTGTTACAGGTCCAGGGGTTCGAATCCCTTTCTCTCCGCACAGTAAAAAGCCCCGAATATTCGGGGCTTTTTTAATTAATTATCAGCAAGTTAGTATTTTAGGAATTCTCTACGTTAGGGGGTATTAAGCACTGTTTTAGCACTGTTTTTTTTGCTTTTTTATAGGTAAAAACAGGCGATTCTACTTTTTTTTAGCAATATTATTCTTGACAATATCAAACGCACGTCTAGTACTAAGTGCTTTTGCTTCCTCTTTTATCTGCTCTTTTTTGCTTAGTTTCTTATCTGTATTAGGTTTAAATATCTCACCAATAATTTCTTTGGCGATTTCTTTTGTATTAGGAGCGTCCGCATCACGAAGCTTCTGATTGACCGTATATATTTTTCTGTTGATTGGGAGGACATGAAATGCCGCTTTATACCTTTCCAGAATCTGATTGAGCAAAGAAATAACATATTCTACATGCTCCAGTGTGATTTCAAATCCTACATGAACATTCTTACCTTCTTTTGCCTCCACTTTTTGTTTCAGTTCGGAGAGCTTTGTACCCAGAGAGTCAACATTACTTGTGTCAAAATCCACTCCGTATTTTACTCTGGCAGTATGTTGAAAGGAAGTTGAGTAAGTGGACTCAAACTCAGCAATAAGTAATCCGATTCTCAATTGAGAAAGAGTATGGTTTGTAACACTCATAATGAGGGATTTTTTTTATTATTATTCATCAATTAATACAAAAACAGAAATAACATTCTTGATAAGTTTTCTTATTGCTCAAGCATCTTCAAAAACGCTTCTTGGTTTTCAGCTGGTAATACGTTTGAAATGCTGTGAAATTTATGCATGATTTTATAGATACCTTCTGTTAAACCATTATTTTCTATTTCATCTAAAGTAGAATGATACTTTTCACATTTATAAAATTGTTCTTGAGAAATATTAAGCAAATCCGACACTTCCCCAAACTCTATAAATTCCATTTCACCAGTTCCTTTATAATCAGCAATGAATTTCTTACATTCTTGTGCATTCCATTCTTTGGCTAAAAGTGATTCATAATACTTGAACCTGTCAGCATAATCTAATTCACCATATTCTTCTATAAAATCTTCGTTTTCACAGTTAATGGCTATATCAGTGAAAACTATTACTGGCAGAAATTCAATAAATTCTTGGATGCTATTGAAAATACATACATGGCTTTCGTAAAAATCATGATGCATTTGATGGATTTCATAAAGATAAAAACAACTCTCATTGGCTGTTTTACCGAAACTATTTTGCATGGCATCATTAGGATGCTTGGGTAATCTTTTTATTAGTTCTTCGTAATTCATCTTATATTATTTAATAATGCCAATCATTATGTGCCACTGGCAACCTATTCAAATCAATGATTCAAATTCCACTAAAGTTTATGAATTTAATTGATTAAATCACTTGGATGACTTACATCTTTTGAATAGATGACTTTTACAACCTTGTTGGTTCTTAGATTGAGCCTATCAAAAACCACCAAAATCCTATCATTTGATGG
>CAMBZT010000078.1 GCA_945872405.1 Chitinophaga pinensis
GCAGAAAATGACATCATCTATGTTGAATTAGTGGAGGTAAATGCTGATGGTTCTACCAAAGAAGCTGGTGTGACGAATAGCACTTCTTTTAATGTAGATATTTTAAAAGCTGGTGATGACAAAAATAAAATCATGGGCTTGAAAAAAGGTGATTCTGTGGTATTGAATATTTTTGAAGCTTTTGAAAGAGAAAGAGAATCGGTATTGAAACATATCTTGAATGTTAAAGAAGAGGAAGCAGCAGACTTAGGCGATACCTTTAAAGTAACTTTAAGTAATGTGAATAGATTGGTGAATGCCTCTTTAGATCAAGCATTTTTTGATAAAGTATATGGACCTGGCATCATCAATAGCGAAGACGAAATGCGCGCTAGAATTACAGAAGAATTAAAAGCTTATTTTGCAAAACAAACAGAAGTGAAAGTATTGCAAGAATTAGCTAAAGACTTGATAGATAAAACGGAGATGGACATGCCATCTGACTTTTTAAAGCGTTGGATTAAAGTAAGTAATGAAAAGGAAATTACCGATGAGCAATTGGAGAAAGATTTCCCTGCATTTGAAAAAGAATTGAAATGGAGTTTGATTGTTGGTAAAGTAAGCAAGGAGCAGGAATTTAAAGTTGAAATGGAAGAAATTCAACAACGTACCCGTGAAATTGTACAAAATCAATTGATACAATACGGTATGGGTGCGATGCCAAATGAGCAATTAGATAATTTCGGCAAACGATATATGGATGACAAACGTCACATACAAAAGACACATGAAACTTTGTTGGAAGAAAAAGTATTGAACCATTTGAAACAATTTATTGTAATTAATGAAAAGCCTATATCTTTGGAAGAGTATAGCAAGCGTGCACAAACGGAGCACGCTCATCATGACCACGAAGGGCATGATCATGAACATTAAAAAACCAATTTATGACAAGCAACATCGGTAAAGAATTTAAAGCATACGCTCGTTTAGATAGGGGCATCAGCAGTATGCATTTCGAAAAATATGCTTCTGGCATTTCTAATATGACACGTACTGTTATTGAAGAAAGACCTGTAAACTTTAGAGAAGTAGATGTGTTTTCGCGTTTGATGATGGATAGAATTATATTTTTAGGAACTCCTATTGATGATTATATTGCCAATATCATTGAAGCACAACTATTGTTTTTAGAAAGTGTTGATTCTAGTAGTGATATACAAATTTATGTAAACAGTCCAGGGGGTGAAGTATATGCAGGTTTAGGTATTTATGATACCATGCATTATATCAATCCAGATGTTGCAACTATTTGCACAGGTATTGCAGCATCCATGGCTGCTGTATTATTATGTGGTGGTGCTGAAGGGAAAAGAACCGCATTGCCTCATAGCAGGGTGATGATACATCAGCCTTTGGGTGGTGTTGGTGGACAAGCTACCGACATTCATATTACGGTAAGAGAGATTAAAAAATTAAAAAAAGAATTGTACGATATTATTAGTCACCATTCTGGTAAGTCATTCGAAAAAGTAGAGGCAGATTCTGAAAGAGATTTTTGGATGATTGCCGCTGAAGCGAAAGAATATGGTTTGATTGATGAGGTATTGATAAAGAGTGCAAGAAAAAGTAAAGACGACGAATAGTGGCTAAAAATAATGAACATATTTGCTCCTTTTGTCATCGCAAAAAATCGGAGACAAGTATTTTAATTGCAGGCATCGATGGCCATATATGTGAGCATTGTGTGGCGCAAGCACAAACGATTATTGACGAAGAGCTGACACAAAAATCAGGCAAGTTTAAATTTGGTCTTTCCAAAGCCACCAAGCCTAAAGAAATTGTAAGCTTTTTAGATCAGTACGTGATTGGTCAGAATGAAGCGAAGAAAGTGTTATCGGTAGCGGTGTATAATCACTACAAAAGGTTAAATCAGATAAGTGAAGATGATGGCGTTGAGATTGAAAAATCGAATATTATTTTGATGGGTCATACGGGTACAGGTAAAACTTTATTAGCACGTACGATTGCTAAATTTTTAAATGTGCCTTTCTCTATTGTAGATGCTACGGTATTTACAGAGGCTGGATATGTTGGAGAAGATGTGGAGAGTATTTTAAGTCGTTTGTTGCAAGTATGTAATTTTGATGTAGCAGCAGCGCAAAAAGGAATTATTTATATCGATGAAATTGATAAAATTTCTCGTAAGAGCGATAACCCTAGCATCACTAGAGATGTGAGTGGAGAAGGGGTTCAACAAGCCATGTTAAAATTGTTAGAAGGATCTGAAGTGATGGTTCCACCTCAAGGAGGACGTAAGCATCCAGATCAAAAGATGGTGAAGATTGATACTTCCAATATTTTGTTTATCTGTGGTGGTGCCTTCGAAGGTATAGAGAGAATCATTTCTAATCGATTGAATACAGGTGTTATTGGATTTAATAAAGGCATCAAGGGGCAGAGTATAGACGAAAGCAATATGTTGCAATATGTGAGTCCACTTGACTTACGTCAGTTTGGATTGATACCTGAATTGATTGGTCGTTTACCGGTTATTTCGCATTTGAATCCATTAGACAAGGCAACATTACGTGCCATACTAACCGAACCAAAAAATTCTTTGGCAAAGCAATATAAAAAATTGATGAAAATGGAGGGCGTAACCATTACGTTCCCAGACGAAACCCTTGATTATATTGTAGAAAAAGCCTTACAATACAAATTAGGTGCTAGAGGATTGCGTTCTATCTGCGAAGTGATTATGACAGATATTATGTATGAGGTACCATCTACACCAAATATTAAAGAGTATTTAGTTGAGAAATCTTATGCTGAAGAAAAGGTAAGCAAATCTAGTTTACAACAACTTAAAGCGGCTTAATCATCAGAGCCATGCTCATTCATTAGTCACAAACCACATTTTTACTGCTTATTTCATTTAAAAAAGTTTTGTATGAAGCTTCAGCCAATCCGACATATTTTTTGAATATACCTTTGCCCCTTCTTGATTCATGTGAGTCATGTTATAGAAATAAGGTGCTTTTTCTATCATCGAAGTATCTGAAGAGAAATCAACGATGTAAAGATTATCTCTCTCCTTTATTTTTTTCACATAATCCATGGTGGCTGACTCTTAGTAGTACTAATATAGGGTTAAGAGATATCAGTGGAAGAAATGGAGGTATCGATTATTTGACCTTTGAAAAAATTTAATCATTCCTGTCTCCAACTGCTATAACTAATGAATGACTTATAATAGAGAAAATTGAATTGTTTCGATTGGAGTAACATTCACAAATTTACTTTCATTATAAGGTGTTAACCACTTTAGAAGTTCCGCTTTATTCTGAACTAATGTATTATAAATACGGACATTAGCAGCAATGATATTTTGTTTTATCTGTTCTTGTAGACTTGCCAATGACAAGACTTCTAGCTTATCATTTCTTCTGATTGCCACCAGACTTCTGTCCATCAAATTTACCTTATAAGTAGTAGTAATTTCACGAACGATAGCAACAGTTTTATCGATTGAACAACCACTCACACCACTTTTAGATTCATCAGCTAAAAAAATGATGAATCGATTTTCAAAAAGCAATGCCTTGCCATAAACTTGATGACCGTGGGATGTCCAAATAGTAGAAAAATCATGCAACATATGATTAATACTATTTGCTTCACTCTCTATAAAATCTCGATTTGCGAGGTAAATCCATACCTTACATTCATCACTAAAAGTTTCTAATAAATTTTCCATCATACATTAATTTACTTCTTATTTATTCTCACAAAATTAAGCTAAAGAATACTATCCAAACCCTGTCCATGAGCAATCATTTCTGCTAGGTCAAAAACCTTAATGCTGTCTTGCTTATCTTTTCCCTTCACACCATCTGTCATCATTGTCATACAAAAAGGGCAACTCACGGCAATGATATCGGGATTGGTTTCTAGCGCTTGCTCAGTACGTAAAGTATTGATTCGTTGCTTACCTGGTTCATCTTCTTTAAACATCTGTGCACCACCCGCTCCACAGCACATTCCGTTCTTTTTACTCTTCTTCATTTCTACCAACTCCGCATCCAGTATTTCAATCACCTCTCTTGGTGCTTCATAAACATCATTGGCTCTACCCATGTAGCATGAATCATGGAAAGTAATTCGCTTACCCTTAAAAGCACCACCATCCTTTAATGTCACTTTACCCGCATCAATGAGCTCTTGTAAATATTGAGAGTGATGAATGACTTCATATTTGCCACCTAATTCTGGATATTCATTTTTCAAAATATTAAAACAATGAGGACAAGTTGTCACAATTTTTTTTACCTCATATGCATTTAAGATTTCAATATTTGTGGCAGCCGCCATCTGATAAGCAAGTTCGTTCCCTGCACGTTTTGCTGGATCTCCTGTGCAGCCTTCTTCCTTCCCTAGTACTGCAAAATTGATGTTCAGATGTTGCAAAATTTTTGTGAATGCTTTAGTTACCTTTATTGCTCGTGCATCAAAACTACCTGCACAGCCCACCCAAAATAATATCTCAGGACTTATTCCTTCTGCCATCATCTCAGCCATCGTTTTAACCCTTTTCAAGTCTTCCATACTTTTCTATTTATATTTTATATAGAGGTGTCTAATTTATTTCTCTTCAGCCCAATTCAATCTATCCTGTTGAGAAAATTGCCATGGTGCTGCATTGTTTTCAATATTGGCAAACATTCCGTTCCACTCCTCAGGCGAGTTTGAATCTTCTAAAATCAAACTTCTTCTCAATTCAATAATGATATCTAGTGGATTAATCATGATTGGACACTCCTCCACGCAAGCATTACAAGTGGTACAGGCACGTAACTCTTCTACAGAGATGTATCCATTTTCTATGAGTGATTTACCATCATCAACAAATTTACCCGCATTGGCGTCTATATTTCTTCCAACCTCCTCTAATCGATCACGAGTATCCATCATAATTTTTCGTGGAGATAATAACTTACCAGTAATATTGGCCGGACAAGCTGCTGTGCAACGGCCACATTCTGTACAACTCATAGCATCGAGTAAACTTTTCCAGCTTAAATCTTGAACATCTTTCGCACCGAAACGTTCTGACTCAGCTGTTGAATCAGTTGCTGCATATGCTGTTTCAGGATTCATCATCAACTTAATTTCTTTGGTAACTGATGCTAAATTACTTAGCTCCCCTTTAGGTTGAAGTCTTGCAAAAAAAGTATTCGGAAAAGCAAGTAAAATATGTAAATGCTTCGAAGAAGGAAGATAGAGCATAAAGCCGAGCACGCCGATAAGATGACCCCACCAACCTAAACGCTCCCAAATCATCAATACTGTATGTGGAAGTTCATGAATGAATCTTGCAATCATGCCACTTAAAATAAAGCCATATCCGATAGCTGTTTCATTATAGTGCATGGCACTGTCTGTCGCATTCATGCTAAAAATACATGTGATCAAATAAATTTCAAAAAATAGAATCAAATTAGCATCCATTCTTGCCCAACCTTTTAATTCAGCCATATTTAAACGTGGAACTTTAACTAAATTTCTTCTTGATAAGAAAATAAGCGTCGCAATAAACGCAAGCACAGATAAAAATTCTATTGCATTAACACCAATCACATACAATAATTTCAGACCATAAATAGATTCTATTGCATGATAAATTATACGATGATGACCAGTATACCCGTCAATAAAAATTTCAATCAACTCAATTTGAGTGATAATAAAAGCAACATAAATAGCAAAGTGAAGAATGGCTACCAAAGGATTTTTAAACATCTTCTGCTGACCAAAAGCTATCAATAACATGTTTTTGAAACGTATACCCTTTCGATCAGAAATTATCTCTTTTCTCCCGAGCTTTATATTTCTATAAATCGCCTTTGCTCTTTTATAAACGAAAAAGAAAGAGACAATCGTGATAAATGTAAAAAGTGTAATTTGTCCAAGAATAAAAGGATTCATATTGCATAAAATAAAGTCAACAAAATTAACATGAAATTCAGTCGGATGAAAGATAATTTGTGTATTTTTATAATTAAATACATTTCAACGCTATGAAGCTACCTATACTTCTCATTTCTTGTCTTGCTTTCTTTTCAAGCTGTCTATTTTCTCAGCAAAACAATCTGGATATTGGACTTTGGAACACTCATTTATTGTCCACCATTCAAGATCAAAATAGTGTATCACAGATTATTGTGAAAGGCACTAAAAGCGATATTCAAACCCTTTGTTCGAAGTACGATGCCCATTATTTATATAGCATCGGACCCTTTCAAAGAATTAGTATTCCAGTTAAAAATATTGGCCTCTTTGCCGCAGAAAATAATGTTCAGCGAATGGGGAGTTTTAGCAAAGGTGGTCAGGCACTGTTGGATACTTCTAGAATCTTAGTAAATGTGGATAGTGTTTTTTTGGGAATTGCACCATTGACCAAATCTTATACAGGCGCTGGGGTTATTATGGGTCTTGTTGACGATGGAATAGATCCTAATCATCATGACTTTCAACATGCTGACGGTACCACAAGAATTAAGTTTCTGTGGGATCAAAATCTTCTTTCTTCGCTCAATCCATTGCCGTACACTTATGGAAAAGAGTGGAATTTTATGGAGATCGATGCAGGCTTGTGCTCTCATGCTGAACAAGGCAGCGCCGGACATGGATCACATGTTGCAGGAATTGCTGCTGGAAACGGCAATGATAATTCTGCCTATAGAGGAAACGCTCCAGAAGCAGATATGATTATTGTTTCAGTAAAATACGGAAGTGATTTTTTAACCAATTTAGTGGATGCTATTGATTATATTTTTAAGAAGGCAGATGCCCTTGGGAAGCCATGTGTTATAAATACCAGCGTTGGCGAATACTATGGATCTCGAGATGGTAAAGATGTGACTTCACGAGCGATAGAATTTTTATTAGATGAGCGTCCAGGACGGGCTGTTGTAGCAGCAGCTGGCAATGCAGGAAACATTCCATATCATGCACAATTTAATCTGAGCACCCCAGATACTTCCTTTATTTGTTTCAAGGATATTGCCTATTCTGGCAAATTATATTATGATTTTTGGGCTGATACACAACAACTGAATAATGTGTTTTTTACTACTGGCGCTATTGAAAAATTCTCTTTCTCTCAAGAAGGAAGTATTGGTTACATCAATGTGAAGAGGGATTTACCTATTTTACTTGTAACTGGGAATGCTACCTTGACACGCAACATTATCAATAGTGCTGGGCGATTTATGGGACAAGTAAAAGTTTCTGCCACACTAGAAGAAGGCTCCTATCATTTCGAATTTGAAATTCTCCCAGACTCAACTAATAAATATTATACGCTGTCTGCTTATGGTATAGGCAAATTAGATTTGTGGGCATCTTCTTCATTTATTGGAACCTCAAATATTGTAACGGTTGGTTTGCCAGCAGATACCATTGTCCCCTCCATTATTCATTATGTTTATCCAGATATTAACCAAACGCTAGTTTCTAATTGGCAATGTTCTAACAAGGTAATTGCTGTAGGCAATTATACTAATCGAGCAGCCTTTTTAAACTATGATTCTGCCTATAGTTTCAGTGGTAGCATACCAGGTATGATTGACGCTGGATCTAGCTTAGGACCAACTAGAGACGGTCGAACCAAACCAGATATTTCTGCGCCAGGTGGCTTTGTTATTTCATGTGGGAATTTGTATTGGAGTGGACGTCTCATTTCTTCTGGACAGACTCATAAGGTAGCATATGGAGGCCGCTATGTAAGAAATACTGGAACCTCAATGTCTTCACCGATGGTGGCAGGCGCAGTTGCTCTTTTATTAGAAAAATACCCCAATTTAAATTATGCTCAAATAAAAGAACTCTTATTCAATACTGTAAAAAAAGATACGTTTACAACCCCTAGTGTGAACAATACATATGGTTATGGAAAATTGAATACTTTTCAGGCACTCATTTTTCCTGCTGTGTTTGGATGCAAAGATACTTCTGCTTTCAACTACAATCCATTAGCTAATATTGAAGATTATACTTGTGTCGCTAAAGTCTTTGGATGCACAGATACAGGCTCAATCAACTATAATCCGCTGGCAAATACCAATGATGGTTCATGTATTGTAAAAGTCTACGGATGTCTTGATTCTAATGCATTAAATTACAACCCACTTGCGAATATTTCAGATACTTGTTTATACGCTGCCAATGCTATTCTCGAGCTAGAAAATGGAACAAAGATGGTG
>CAMBZT010000079.1 GCA_945872405.1 Chitinophaga pinensis
CAAAGAATTTTTTGGTAAAAAAAGTACTGAATCTTAATTATTACCCTAATTTTAAAATCCAAACCAAAATAATAGCAACCTATGAGTAATTACTTTGAAAAGAAAAGTGTTGAAAAAATAATCCAAGAGAGCCAAGAAGGTGAACATAAGCTACATCGTTCTTTGAATATCTGGTCATTGATTGCAATTGGTATCGGTTGTATTATCGGAACAGGTATTTTTGTGTTGACAGGCAAGGTAGCCATTGAAAATGCAGGGCCTGGAGTCATGATTTCTTTTGTGATTTGTGGTTTTGCCTGCATATTTGCAGCTTTATGTTATGCTGAGTTTGCTTCCTTTATTCCTATTGCTGGAAGTGCCTACACCTATAGTTATGCATCTATGGGGGAAATGATTGCATGGATTATTGGGTGGGATTTAATTCTTGAATATGGTTTATCGACAAGTGCTGTTGCTGCTGGTTGGAGTAGTCACTTTGTGAACTTTCTATCTATGTTACATATCGCAGATTGGCCCGAAAAGCTCGCCCTCACTCCTTTTGACCCGATCCTTCTCAGAGATGCGGCCGGGACTTTAATTAGAGATGCGGCTGGAAACACCACCATTATAGGACATGGATTGGTGAATATTCCTGCAATGTTTATTTCTTTATTAATTACAGTATTACTAATTGTGGGCATTAAGGAAAGTGCCAAAGTAAATAATATTATTGTAGTCATTAAATTATCTGTCGCTATCTTTTTTATTGGTGTCGGATTAGCTTTTGTCAATCCTGCTAACTGGCATCCCTTTATTCCTGATTTTAAAGAAGTCGCCGCTGTGTCGGATGCGGTAAACCTAAACACGACAGAATTTTGGAAGGTCATCCTACATGTCTTTGGTAAAAATTTAGCGGATGGATTTGGAGGTATCCAAGGAATATTAATGGGTGCGTCCATCATTTTCTTTGCTTACATTGGATTTGATGCCGTATCTACCACTAGTGAAGAAGCCATCAATCCATCTAGAGACGTACCTCGTGCGATAATCTGGAGCTTATTAATCTGTACTGTTTTATACATTTTAATGGCAGCTGTGTTTACAGGCTTGGTTCGTTGCGACGGCACACTCAAAATAGAAACCCTTGGTGTAGATAAAGGGGCGCCAATGGTCTATGCTTTCAAGCAAGTACCAAATACCTTAGTGAATAAATGGGCGGCGATATTAATCGATATTGGAGGCTTATGTGGAATCACTTCTGTATTGTTAGTGACTTTGCTTGGTCAATCTCGTGTATTTTATTCCATGTCGAGAGATGGCTTATTACCAATGTGGATTGCGAAAATTCATCCACGATTTAAAACACCCTATATTGGCACAGCCATTACAGGAATCCTTGTTTCTTTAGTAGCAGGATTTGTTTCTTTAGAAACTATCGCTGAAATGGCGAATATCGGAACTCTTTTTGCCTTTGTATTGGTGGCAGCGGGTATTCTTTATCTTCGTAAAAACCAACCAGAAAGAATTGCTGCTTTCAGAACACCATTCGTACCTTATGTACCTATTTTGGCTATTATATTTTGTATTGCCTTGATGCTTTGCTTACCAGCAGCAACTTGGTTACGGTTCGTAGTTTGGATGGCTCTAGGCATGGTCATTTATTTCAGTTGGGGCTACAAGAATAGTAGATTGAGAAAAGGAAATTAAAAATTAAATCAATATAGAAACAACCTGTGGAGTCTAATTTCACAGGTTGTTTTTTTTTAGTTCATTGAAAGAAGTATTCAGTCCTATTTTTATTTATATTTGAATTATTCTAACAAACCAAGAAATTCAAGAGAAGAATGTCAAAAAAGCAGAAGGATATAAAAGGAATTGTGTATTCGACTAATCCGGATTTCAAGTACGAAATTGAACAGGAGTCTGAAGCGGAAACATTGCCACCTCAGCAACAAAACTTGTATGTATCGATAGATAGAAAACAAAGAGCTGGAAAGTCTGTGACCATTGTAGAAGGATTTATTGGAAGCAATGAAGACTTGGAAGTATTAGGCAAAGAGTTAAAAAATAAGTGCGGAACAGGTGGTGCGGTAAAAGATGGTGCGATTCTGATACAAGGAGAATTGAAGGATAAAATTTTTGATTTACTGATTGGTAGAAAATATAAAGTAAAGAAGAAAGGTTGAACTTTTTTATTCGACAAGATATACGAGGTAACGGCATTGCGTAAGGGGGTGTAGTGCTATCCTTTTCATCCATTATTTTACTCCATCAACGCTCTTGCTGAAAAGATAGAAACGAAACACCCGGCAGCGCATCCACATTTTTATTGATGTCAAAATAATCATGCGCTGATACGCCCAAAATTAGTGAATAACGATCACTCTGCGACTCTCAGAGGTATTATCACTATTCAGAAATTGTAGATGGTACATTCCATTTGATAAAGATTTCAACGAAAGTGTGAAATCTAAGGTGTTGTCTATTGGGGTTACTAGCTTTATATTTCCCATCATATCCGAAAGTACAATTCTTTGAAATGGGTGTGCTAGACTTATGTTTAATATGTCATTGCTTGGGTTGGGTGCAAGTGAAATAGACGTTTTATTCGATTCTAATATTGGTACATTAACACTGCTAAACATGGTGAATTGCTTAAAGAAATCCCATATTTCTTGACTAGCATTGATATCACGATTGGTGTTAAGTCCCATTAAGTCTATAGCTGCATCTGGCCACGAATGGCCTCCATCCCACACTTTAAATAACCACGTTTTGCTTCCATTATCACAATCATTAAATTTAATTTCATCCACTGTACAATTATCTGTGGTAGATATATTTGCAACGGCTGTGGTGTCAGAAATGCCACAAGCATTGTGTTCCTGCCAAAACTGAATTACTTGGTCGATACTTTCCATTCCAGCTTGACCAGCATAAGGCACTGTGGCATCAGCAGTACCGTGAATTTCTAGAACAGGTACTGGACGCGAAGGATTGCAATTTGAATATACATAACTAGACATACTACCAGTAACACTTGCGATGGCAACAATTCGATTGCTCAATTCGCAAGCCAAACGATAACTTTGAAAGCCACCATTGCTCATGCCACATGAATACACTCGATTGAGGTCAACGTTGTATTGAGCATTCATAGAATCTATCAATTCAGAGATAAATCCTACATCATCCACCCCACTAGCTGTCCATGAGTTCCATGCATTGGCAACACCATTGGGATAAACAATGATAAATCTTTCAGGATCTGTATTTGAAACGATGTCCATTTTTGAATAAAATTGTTCTTGTATCGCATTAGAAGTATAGCCGTGTAGATTAAATACAATAGGATATTTAGTTGCTGTTGAATAACCTGTAGGAAGATGAATAATGTAGTCGCGCGTCAATCCATCAAACATAAACGATTTTGTAATATTTGACTGTGATTTTGCCTGAATAAATAAGGAAGAGAGTAGCAGTAATGTTGAAAGAATTTTCATAAGTTTTATTTTAAAATTATTAAAAAGTAATCCACATTTATGTTGAAAAATCACCCTTTAAATAAAGAATAAAGATAGGGATATTTTGTTCCTTTGTAGAGGAAAAAAGATTTACAATCTTTTCTGATACAAGATTTCATTGTCACCTTAGTCAGTAAAAAAACACATGCAATTCACCCATCTACACTGTCATTCCCAATTTTCATTACTCGATGGTGCTGCTAGTATTCCTGGTATGATGGCAAAGGCGAAGGCAGACGGGATGAGAGCAGTGGCATTAACAGATCATGGCAACATGTTTGGTGCCTTTCAATTTGTGAATGAAGCGGAGAAGGCAGGGATTATGCCTATCATAGGTTGCGAATTTTATGTAACCAAAGACAGAAGAATTCAAAGTTTCACAAAAGCAGAAAAAGATGTTCGTTATCATCAATTGATTTTAGCAAAAAATCAGAAAGGCTATGAAAATCTTTCTAAGCTTTGTTCATTGGGCTTTTTGGAAGGATTGTATGGGAAGTATCCTCGAATAGACAAAGAACTGATTAGACAGTATAGCGAAGGATTAATTGCTACAACTTGTTGCATTGGTGCAGAAGTGCCACAAGCGATTCTTAAAAAAGGAGTGGAAGAAGCGGAACTTATTTTTCGAGAATGGTTAGAAATTTTTGGTGAAGGAAATTATTTTATAGAATTGCAAAGGCATAATCTGGTTAATCTCGATGGAACTGGGATGTCGCAAGAAGATGTAAATCAGGTTTTATTAGGTTTCTCCAATAAGTATGGAATTCCGGTAATCGCCACCAATGATTCGCATTACATCAATATGGATGACGCTGATGCTCATGATATATTGCTTTGCGTAAATACTGGTGACCAACGCAGCACCCCAAAAGGGGAAGGCAAAGGATTTCGATTTGCTTTTCCGAATAATCAGTATTTCTTTAAGACTACTGCGGAGATGGAAAAAATTTTCCATGATATTCCACAGGCATTAGACAATACGAATATTATTGTTGATTCGATAACGACTCCTAAACTTAGTAGAGATATTTTATTACCCAATTATGTAATGCCAGAAGGCTTTGCTACACAAGGTGATTATTTGACCTTTTTGACTTTTGAAGGAGCGAAGAAAAAATATGGAGTTATTATAGCTGAGGTAGAAGAACGATTAAATTTTGAATTAAAAGTTATTCTCTCTTCGGGTTATGAAGGTTACTTTTTGATTGTTCAAGATTTTACTACTGAAGCAAGAAGACAACATATTTCAGTAGGCCCAGGAAGAGGCTCTGCAGCAGGTTCTGCGGTGGCCTATGCATTAGGAATCACCAATGTTGATCCTATTAAATACAACTTACTATTTGAGCGTTTCTTAAATCCAGAGAGGGTATCTATGCCCGATATTGATATCGATTTTGATGATAAGGGAAGAGAAAAAGTGATTGACTATGTGGTAAAAAAATATGGTCAAAATCAAGTGGCGCAAATTATTACGTATGGTAGTATGGCTGCGAAATCTTCCATCAAAGATGTGGGGAGAGTATTGAATATTCCATTGCCCGAAGTAACCGCGGTGACTAAAGCATTCCCAGATCATCTCGGTGCTTCTTTGCGAAAAGTATTGAAGAAAGGCGGTATTGACGAAAAATTAAAAGGCGAATTAAATAGCGAACAACTTAAGGCTGCTAATGATTTTAGAAAATTGGCGGAAGGCACAGATGATATTGCCGAGATGATTAACATCGCTGTTAAGCTTGAAGGTTCTGTTAGAAATACAGGTATTCATGCTTGTGGGATTATCATCACACCGGATGATATCACTAAATATATACCTGTTACTAGAGCTAAGGATTCTGATTTATTGGTGACTCAATTTGATAATAGTGTAATTGAAAAATCAGGATTATTAAAGATGGATTTCCTCGGCCTTCGAACATTAACGATTATTAAAGATGCTATTAAATTGGTCGAAAAGGGCCATGGTATTTCTATAGAAGCGGACGAAATTCCATTAGATGATGAAAAGACCTATGAGCTGTTTCAACGCGGAGAAACGGTGGGTATTTTTCAGTATGAAAGTCTAGGCATGCAGAAACATTTACGTGACCTAAAACCTGATAAGTTTGAAGATTTAATTGCGATGAACGCCTTATATCGCCCAGGACCTATGAAGTACATTCCTGAGTTTGTTAATCGTCGACATGGCCGGCAAACCATCAAGTATGACTTAGAAGGAATGGATGAGTTTTTGGCTGAGACCTACGGTATTACTGTGTATCAAGAACAGGTGATGTTGCTCTCTCAGAAGCTTGCCAACTTTACAAAAGGGGAAGCTGATGTATTGAGAAAGGCGATGGGTAAAAAGCAGAAAGAGGTGCTCGACAAGATGAAGGCAAAATTTATGGAAGGTTGCAAAAGCAATGGTCATGAAGAAAAAACTTGCGATAAAGTTTGGACAGACTGGGAAGCCTTTGCATCCTATGCCTTCAACAAATCGCATTCTACCTGTTATGCTTTCTTAGCATTTCAAACAGCTTATTTAAAAGCGCATTATCCAGCAGAATTTATGTCCTCTGTTTTGACAAATAACATGCATGATATTGCAAATGTGAAATTCTTTTTACAAGAATGTAAACGTATGGGTTTAAATGTATTGGGTCCAGATGTGAATGAAAGCCATGTGAATTTTGCAGTAAATAGGCAAGGTGCGGTTCGATTTGCATTGAGTGCACTAAAAGGTTTAGGAGGTGCTGCTGTGGAAGAACTTATAAAAGAAAGAACAGAAAACGGTCCATTTAAGAGCATTTTCGACGTTGCCAAGAGAGTGAATACACGTAGCGTTAATAAAAAAGCTTATGAAGGATTAGCCTATGGTGGGGGCTTTGATTGCTTCAGTAATATGCATCGCGCACAATATTTCTTTGAAGTTAGTACTGGAGATTCTGTTATTGAAAGAGCTATAAAATATGGCAATCAAATACAAGCATCTTCTAACTCCATGCAAAATTCGTTGTTTGGTGAAAGCGTTATGGATTCTACATCAGAGCCGGCTATTCCAAAATGTGACGAGTGGACTTTGATGGATAAATTAAATAAAGAAAAAGAAGTGACAGGCATCTATCTTAGTGGACATCCGTTAGATGATTATACCCGTGAAATTGATACATACACCAGCTGCAAAATCAGTGAAATAGAAAGTAAAAAAGATAAACAATTTAAAATCGCAGGTATTGTTACCTCTGCAACAACAAAATTTGATAAATCAGGAAATAAATATGGTCGATTTGTGATAGAAGATTTTTCTGGCAGTAGAGAATTTATGTTGTTTAAAAAGAAATATCTCGACTTCAAAAACTTTATCGATGAGCCAGGAAACTTAATATTTATAAGTTGTAATTATATACTTAAAAAATGGAAAGAAGGCGAACATGAGATTGATATACTAAGTATGGAATTGTTGAGTGAAGTAAAAGAGAAACTTACGAAAGAACTTTTTATTAGCATAGAATATGATTTAGTAAACCCCTTAATGATAGAAAATTTACAAGCATTGTTTACAAAATATAATGGAACAAAGTTTGTAAAAATGACACTAGTCGACAAAGGGAATCAATTTATGGTTGATATGAACTATAAAAAATCAAAAATTAATTTAAGTAACGAGTTATTGGATGAGTTGGAGAGAATACCCGGATTGAAAATTTCGTTTGTCAAGCCTGATGTACAAAAGATGTGGAAAACTGAAGTAGCAAGTGATGATTTATTCGACGTAGGAATGATTTCAGATGAAGAATTTACAACTTATATTGATATAGATGAGTAAGATTTTTTTGATACAGTTACCTGGCTTGAAGAAATAAATTTATTTAAAAGGATAAGCTTATCGGAGAAACTTAATTGTTTTTCGTTGTCCTTCTAATTCTAGATTCATAAAATAAATACCATTTTGCAAGGACTCAATATTGAGTTCTATACCATTTTCGCAACGATTTGAATTGATCTTATTCAAATAATTGTATTGTCCCAAGACATTGGAAATATTATATTTTACGATCTCTTGATTACTAACTGGTAAATGCAAGAACAATATATTTCTGTCTTGTGTCAGGTAGATTAAATTATTGTCACGCAAATTAAATATTGTTGAGGGCAACATTTCTTTATACAATAAACGTATTGCGTGATTATTGCCATCGATAATAAAAATAGAATCGGCATTAGGCGATGCAACAAGCCCTCGTGGATGATTCATCAAAGCCAAGGTAGTGGCACATGAATCTTTGTAGCCAGGAATACCTGCTCCTGCCATGGTACTAACAAAGCCATCGAAGTCAAGCAATCGAAGTGCATCATTATAAGTATCTCCAATAAAAATTCCTTTACTTGCTGTCCAACAAAGTTCCGTTGGCACATTCAATTGTGCGATGCTAACAGAGCCATCAATAAAATCACCTACTGTTGTTCC
>CAMBZT010000080.1 GCA_945872405.1 Chitinophaga pinensis
AATAGCAAACTAAAAAGGGTGACTAGCATTGGTGGTATTTTTTTTAAATGCAAGGACCCAAAAAAAGTGAGAGAGTGGTACAAAACGCACTTAGGCTTAAATACCAATCCATACGGTACCGTGTTTGAATGGCGACAAGCTGAGGACTCGACTAAAAAAGGTTTTTCACAATGGAGTCCATTTTCTGAAAAGACAAAATATTTTGAACCATCCACTAAAGAATTCATGATTAATTATAGGGTTGATAATTTAACAGCCTTAGTCGAGCAACTAAAAAAAGAAGGCGTTAGCTTGACAGATACTATTGAAACCTACGACTATGGTAAGTTTGTTCATATCATGGATATTGAGGGAAACAAAATTGAATTGTGGGAAGCCAATGATATCGTGTATGAAAGAATGGGGCAAGAACTTGGAAGCGAAACGACAAAGTAGCAAGTTGAGGAGTGAAAGCCGTGTATAAGTGCTTTGATGGTACTAGAAGCAGACAACAGATGGGCTTTGTTAAAGGGCAGGTGATTATTGATTTAGATGTTACAACATGTTTGTTATAACATATAAATAGGTTGCATGGAGATAATGATAGAAAAATAGGTATACACAAGTAAGAAAATATTTTTTAAATGATTAGGTTATTCTCAATAAAAACAATAATTTTACGTAATAAAACAAAAATCATGAAAGACAAATTTAAGTATCTGTTTCTCTTAATTGTTGTTGTCGCTATTGCCCAAGGTTGCGATCCAACATCTCCAGACGAGCCAATCACTGTTAGCGATATTGATGGTAACGTTTATTCAACTTTTAGTATAGGCGGAAAAGTGTGGATGGCTGAAAACCTACGAACGACTAGGTATAATGACGGCAGTGCTATTACCACAGGATTAAATGATGCTGATTGGACAAGCAATACGACAGGCGCGTACTCCATTTATGATGATGTTTCGGGAAACAATACTACTTATGGAAAGCTATATAATTGGCATGCTGTACACACAGGTATACTGGCCCCTACAGGCTGGCATGTGGCAACAGAGACCGAATACAACACCTTAATAGAAGACCTAGGAGGAAGCAGTATAGCGGGGGGGAAAATGAAAATTAAAAGTTCATTATGGGATGCACCAAACACAGGAGCCACAGATATGAGTGATTTTAAAGGCTTGCCAGGTGGTTACAGAAGTTATACCGGAGGTTATCAGTTGTTAGGAAAAATAGGATATTGGTGGGCGAATAGTGAAAGGAATTCCACACAAGGAGAATATACAAGTTTAGATAACGACTATGCTTCTTCATTTAGAAACGGTGCCACAAAAGGCTTTGGCTATTCTGTTCGTTGTGTAAAAGATTAATAGATTCTCCTTTAAAATAAATTTTAAAACTGCCTCAATATTGAGGCAGTTTTTTTGCATCACTGACTCTACAAAAAGAAAATATTCCTTCGCCAAAGTCTGCTAAATTTGTAAATGCTCCCCCGTTAAGTTATCGGGGTACTGCGGAGAGTATGACCCCTGTGCTTTTTGCAGGGGGCACGTCCTAAAAAAATTAAGTATTTGTAATTGGTTCTTCCTTCTGCTCGACCAAAAAAAACGCATAAAAAAGAACAAAGAAGACGATGCCGCTTTGCGATTCTAAGATGCATTCAGTGAGGGAAGCTATTGTCAGAATCATCGACAGGACGAAGAGTATAAAGCTTTTTGAAACATAGGCTTGCCAAAAAAGATTGGCATATAAATACAAACAAGAGAGCAAACCTAAGATGCCCAAGATAAACCACTGTTGTATAAATTGATTGTGTACATTATTTAAAGATGTTTTTTTGGCCAATAAAATATAGCCATCTTTTTTAAAATCTTCTGTCAGAATAGCAGCCCCAGCGCCTGTACCGACACCTAGCATTGGCTTCTGTTTGATACGATCCCATGCCACATCCCAGATAGATTCTCTTTCGTTTTTTATCGACCAAGTATTTTTGACTTGTTTTTTGTCGGTGAGTACATCAAAAAAACGGGCATTCAACTCTGGAATCTTCCAAACTGAAAGCAGTGAGACGATTATAATGAAAGCAACACCGCCGATACCTATCACATACTTTTTGCGTTTTACAAAATGATATAACCAGATAAAAATGAGTAGTGTAAATAAAATAATCAACTCGGTTCTTGCAACTAACAGAATGATAAATACGAATAGTGGCAAGATAAGTATCAAATATTTTTTGCTGTGCTGTACGGCGAGGTCATAACTGAGCGCGATACCAAGCAAGGCATACATCGCAAGATAACTAGGATGCATATTACTAAAACTCACTAGATGCACATAAAAAAAGGCGAGTTGATTACCTCCTCTGTAATTTGGAATGGCATAATAAATTGATGTAAGAAAAAACACAATGATTGTTGCAATGAAAACTTGAAATATTTGCTTTCGATAGGGTACTAACTTTGGACCAATGCTAAAAAGTAAGATTGGTAAAAATAGTAGATTCAACTTCTTGGAAACATCTGCCTCTGCACTTGATAAATTGGGTGTATAGAACATACCAAGAATATGCACCAAGAAATAGATGGTAAAAGGGATGAAGAGCAAAAATTGTTTCTTTATTTCTGCCCACTTTTCCCTCCATTCTCCCCGCAGCAACCAAACCACGGCGAATAAAATAATTGGAATGCTCGAGGCTCCTCGTGCCCATAATAATGCAACAAGAATAAAACAAACAATAATTGCATAAACTCGCTTCATACGGTGGGTGAATTTAGTTTATCATTTTCTTTTCTAAAAATCGTATATCCCTTCATAGTCTCTTTATTGCTTATTATGTGTGTGCTCAAAAGACATCTAAAACAATAGTTTGTACTAGACTTCAATATCTTCTTTAAATTTATCTTTAGTCAGAAGAAAGAGTGCCAAAAAAATGCCCCATCCACCTGAAAACATCATCGTTGTTAATGAAGATGAAGAAATCATTAAGTAATGAATGACATTCATTGATGTAGAAGCAGGTAAATTATATCGATTCAAAAGATACATTACATAAAACAAAATAGCTAAAATAATACCACTCATTACCATACCCCAGTTGGCAAAATTGGCAAAATCGTACATGAATGATGCACAGTTGACGGTACCCCTAAAACCTTGGGCATACCAAGTTGGATAAATATATTGATACAACTCTGTTGAATAGTCGCGAAAAGGTCTTCCTTTTAATTTTGCAATCGGTTTATAACCGTCGCCATGTAAGAAAGGCGCATGCTTCGGAATGCACAGAAACCAATAGGCAACGGTCTTTCCGGGAATATAAATCACTCTGTTTTTTAGTCCTTTAAAACTATTATTCGCAGAAGTAAAAACAGAAGTCGGCTGTTGCATTTCAGTTTTCTTTCCATTCGGTTGATAGGTGTCGCCGCCGCGTAATGCTGGATTGGCACAAAAAGTAAGCATAAATAAGCCCAAAATGGTAATCAATAAAATAATCGCGGCGGTAATAAATTTTCGATCAAAAACACAGTAAACACCTACTGGCAATAAAATAGAAATCACAATACTCTTCATTACCAAAGAAAGACCATAGGCAGAGCCAATAATAAGCATAGGATAAAACAACTTGCTTCTTGTCTTATAGAGATACATAATCAGAAAAGGAAGTATAGCCTTGCTTTCAAAGCTGTACATATAATTGACAAAGGGACTTGCTTTAGTGACTGAATTTCGTAACTGATAAATTTCGAACGAATTATGACTAGCAAAGCCTCTTAACGTAGGCACACCGCCTAAAACATACCAGTGATAAATGATAAAAATTGGGGTAATGACCACCAAAAAATAAATTACAAGCTTCTGAACATTATCAGAAATTGTGAACTCAGTCAGAAACTTTAAGGTTGGATTCATTAATGGTTTATAATACACCAACAAAAAATAAGAAACGCTGAGCACCGAAAAGAAAAGAAATAAGGAGGGGAAGAAATCAAAATTAGAGATACTAAAAACACCTAAGCACAAAAACCCAAAAATAATGAAGTAAATATAAATCGACAGATGATGGAGGGTATTCGTGAAAAGAGATTTCATAGTTTAAACGAAAAGCAATGATAAATTAAAAATGAGATACTGTCTTGTTTGTTCAGCAAACAACATCTGCGACTTGACTACCTATGCAAATATAAATAATTTTCAAAAAAAGGAGTGCATTATTCTAAGCCAGTAAATCGGTGAGTTTTCTATAAGCGAAACTCATAGAAGTGATGCCTTCGAAAGTCAACACTAAATTTGCATTGGCTTGCTTGAGCGAAGCACCTCGATGATTTTCCTGAATATACTTCATGATATTGCCGAAAATGGCGGATTGGAAAAATGCAGAGTTTTCATTGGCTGTAAAATAACATTTCAATTGTTTATTTTTAAAAACAATTCTTTCCATGCCTAGTCTCTTGGCGCACCATTTCATTCTGATAGCGTTGAATAACTCCTCTACCTGATGGGGTATTTTACCAAATCGATCGACCAGTTTTTCAGTGAACTTTAGCAACTGTTCTTCGTCTTCAGTATTGTTCAGTTCTGTATAGATACTCATTCTTTCGCTTATATTTTTGATATATCTATCTGGAATCAACATCTCTAAATCGGTATCAATCTGACAATCGCGAACATATTGTTTGTCGGTCTCTTTAGCCAATTCATCTTTATATAAGTCTTTAAATTTATTCTCCTTTAATTCACGAATAGCTTCATCTAAAATTTTATGATACATATCGTATCCAATTTCAGAAATAAAACCACTTTGTTCACCGCCCAAAATATTTCCAGCACCACGAATATCTAAATCGCGCATGGAAATATTTAAACCAGAACCGAGGTCTGAAAACTCTTCTATAGTTCGCAGGCGTTGTCTCGCCTCTTGTGTTAGATTCACAAAAGAAGGTGCAATCAAATAGCAGAATGCTTTTTTATTTCCTCTTCCTACTCGCCCTCGCAGCTGATGTAAATCGCTCAAACCAAACCAATGAGCACTATTGATGATGATGGTATTGGCATTAGGTACATTCAGTCCCGATTCGATAATATTGGTCGACAATAAAACGTCAGACTCTTTATTGATAAAGCGCATCATAGCATGTTCTAGTTTATCGCCTTCCATTTGACCATGCGCTACTTCCACGCTCACATCTGGACAAATTTTGTTGATCATTGCCTTCACCTCCATGATATCTTTTACTTTATTATGCACAAAGAAAACTTGACCACCACGATACACTTCGTATTCTATCGCCTCTTTAATCACATCGCTATTGAATGCTTTTACTTCTGTGGTTACTGGCTGTCTGTTTGGTGGTGGTGTATTAATGACACTTAAATCACGGGCTCCCATCAATGAAAATTGCAGCGTGCGTGGAATGGGCGTGGCTGTAAGCGTTAAGGCATCCACATTGGCTTTAATCTCTTTTAATTTTTCTTTCACTGACACTCCGAATTTATGCTCTTCATCAATGACCAATAAGCCTAAATTTTTAAATTTTATTTTCTTGCTTACAATTGAATGTGTGCCGATGATGATATCTATTTTTCCATCTTCTAATCTAGCAGCAATATCTTTTTTCTCTTTAGCCGTTCTGAATCTATTCACATAATCGATGCTTACACGAAATTCATCCAGTCGCTCCTTAAAAGATTGATAATGCTGTTGAGCTAGGATGGTGGTGGGTACTAGTATTGCCACTTGCTTACCGTCGCAGACTGCTTTAAAAGCAGCACGAATCGCTACCTCTGTTTTACCAAAGCCCACATCGCCACAAACCAATCTATCCATAGTGATGCCTTTTTCCATATCGGCTTTCACATCATTGGTTGCCTTCAATTGGTCAGGTGTATCTTCGTATTCAAAAGATGCTTCGAGCTCTGTCTGCAGATAAGAATCTGGCGAAAATTGAAATCCTTTTTGGATTTTTCTTTTGGCGTAGAGTTGAATTAAATCTTCTGCGATATCTTTTATCTTGGCTTTGGTACGTGCTTTCAGGTTATTCCAGGTATCTGAGCCTAGTTTATGAATCTTAGGCACTTGGCCCTCTTTACCGCTATACTTAGAAATTTTATGCAAGGAGTTGATGGACACATATAAAATATCATTACTAGCATAGATCAATCGAACCGCCTCTTGCAATTGTCCATTCACCTCTATCTTTTCTAAACCAGAATATCTCCCAACTCCATGATCGATATGCGTTACAAAATCGCCCACTTGCAATTCCCTCAAGCTCTTCAAGAGCATGGCTTTGTCTTTGGTATAGCCTTGCTTAACACTATACTTATGAAAACGATTAAAGATTTGATGATCGGTATAACATGCCAATTTTAAATCGTGGTCGATAAAGCCTGCATGCAATGAAGTATAAATTGGATAGAACTCTACCTCTGCTTGTAAGTCAGAAAAAATATGGTAGAAGCGCTCTATCTGTTTGATATTATCACTGAAAATAAAATTCAAATATTTGTCAGCAATATTCGATTTCAAATCTTTAATTAACAGTTCGAAGTTTTTGTTAAACGATGGCTGTGGACTGATATTATATACCACTTCTAAACTAGTATTTTGCTCTTTATTATGTCCAAAACCTATAATTTTACATTGCATTAGTTCTTCGAGAATTATTTTGCTAGGCACAAATAAATCGATCAATTCGGCACTTACAAAGGGATGCTCTGCAAAGTCATCTGCATTTTGTAACATGAGTTCGCGTGCATCCACCGCATCGTTAAAACATTGATTAATAACCTCCATCGTAATGTCGATACTCTTTGTCCAGACAATAGTTTGAGCAGGGTTTAAGGTTCTAAAAAAAGAATTCTTTTCCAAACTGCTGAACTGAGTTCTTAAATTTGGAACGATGGAAATACTAGATATTTTTTTCTCACTCAATTGAGTATCTGGATGAAAGGTTCTGATTGACTCTACTTCCACATCAAATAATTCGATACGATAAGGATATTCATTGGCATAGGAAAAAATGTCGATGATACCACCTCTAATAGAGAATTGACCTGGTTCATACACAAAATCTACAAACTCAAAATCGTAATCGGTCAGCAATTCAGTAATGGTTTCTACATCTAATTTTTCACCTGTTTTGATGTAGATAGAGGATTTGTGTAATGCCTCAGCGCTTACCACCTTCTCGAATAATGCCTCTGGGTAGGTGACGATGATTTCAGCTTTCGAATAAGGATGACTAATTTTATTAATCACTTCTGTTCTTTGCAAAATAGAATGATTATTGATCTCGTCGTACTTTCTAGATTTTTTAAAAGAATCGGGTAAAAACAAAACTTCTTTAGTGGGAAGAATGTGGCTGATATTCTCCAATATATAAGCAGCTTCCTCCTTATCGCTCATTATAAAAAGATGATGATAAGAAGTAGCCCGGAACAAAGATGCTGCCACAAAAGCTTCAGCCGCTCCATTCAATCCTTTTAAGTATATGATAGGTTGTGGCTCTTTCAAATGCTCCACAATCATCTTCGTTTTACTATCCTTTTGATAGTATTCAATAATGTTATCTAATTCCATTTCTGCTTTTCCTAAAAATAAATTTGGGTGCAAACGGGAAATCCCGGCACCTTAACGTTTTATTAATCTCTAGTAACAATGCAAATTTACGTAGAATTGTTTAAAGCATCGAATTAATACTTTAGCTTGTAATAAAAGAGCTTGATATATTCAACAGCAAAGGC
>CAMBZT010000081.1 GCA_945872405.1 Chitinophaga pinensis
CAACTCCAAAATCCCAATGATATCTTGTGGCTCTCACACTTCGGTTGATAAAAGTAATTGTGTAGTTATCGCAATTGATTACAAAATCACCTATGCCAGTAGAAGGGTCAATTCGAGAACTTGGTATACTTGAGACAGGAATAGGGCAAGTCACTACATTGAATTGAAAGTCTCGTAATGTGTTGCATATTTCAACGCCACCGCGAAATTCATGAACGCATACTCCGACTACATATTGTCCAAGGTTAGGAGCTGAACCGGTTATTAAACCTGTGATTGGATCAATGTCAATAGGGGTGGCAGGTATGACTGGAGTACCAAGAGGGTTGGAAGCTGTGTAGGGAGCGAGAAAAGTGATTGGCGTATAAGGACCTACTGATCTAGGATCTACAGAGCTTGCTACTGGTATAATATTATCTAACCCATTTAAAGGATTGCATAATTCGTAATACAGAGAATCACCATCAATATCCGTTGCCGAATGATCAAAGATAAGTGGTGAGTTTTGGCAAATATAAATTGGAGGGAAATTTCTATAAATTGCATTATTGTTTAGCTGAGTATTGATGGGAGGCAGTCTAACTGTAACCGTTGAGCCGATATCACCAGGAGTCACGAGATTATCAATAGAGTTGTTTCTACAACATCTTAAATATGAAATATAAAAGGCATCGCTATTGTTTGGTACCGTTATGGTAAAGGTATAAACCCCCTCTTCTACACAAATATCTGTTGCTACTAGGCAAGGATTAATTATAACTGGCTCGACACGAGTAATAACTGGTGTAACTCCAGTGATTTCTTGCTGAAGCGAATTATCACTTTCTCTAAACAAGGAAACAATTAGGGCTGGTGCAGGAGATCCATCTCTATTTAAACCACCATCGAAGCCCGTATTGATTAGATCACCACAATCTCTGTAAATTTTCATCGTTACCTCATAACGATTAGTTCCCAAATATCTGTAGTACATAACGCCTCCTACGATATGTGTGGCAAGCACATTCGAGGAGTAGAGTAAAAAGGACATTACTAATATATAAATCCAATTTTTCAATCTGTATTGATTTTGTTTTCTAGCTAGTGCTAAAGTATGCAATATTAATTAATAGGCTAAATAAATTGGCGATTTCTTTCTAGAAAAGCTAAAATGGCATTTGTAGAATACATGCTATCTTCATAAATACTCATATGCGCAATATGCTTTCGGATATGAATATCGCTCTGTGATGGCAAACTAACTTGTTGCATACTCTGTTCAATTGGAATTGTGGCATCTATTTCTCCAATCAGAAAAAGAACAGGTTTGTTAAATTTTTTTAATACATTTTTTTTGTTTGCTCTTCCTGCCATTGCATTTAGACTTGCAATAACTGCTTGATCACTAATGTTCTGTTGAGCATTTGAAATCAAGGAAAGTACGAGTTCTTTTTGTTCTAATTTAAAGGTTTCAGAAAATAAATTATTTATTAATTCGCGGATAAAGAGCTTGGCAGTATGTCTTTTAATGAAATCAATGCTTTTCTTCCTATTCATTTTTTTTTCCTCCCCATCCTCAAAAACATGAGAATTAATAAATCCTAATGCATGTACTTTATGTGGAAATAATTCAGCAAAATGAATACTTACATAGCCTCCTAATGAATGTCCCATCATGGTGCATTTCTCAATTTTTTCTGTATTCATAATCGCATTCATCATTTCTGCCATCCAAATAATTGTCAAATCTTCTTGACTTAAGCTGCTTTTCCCAAATCCTGGTAAGTCGGGTGTAACGACAGTATATTGGGTACTTAATTTTTCGACCAGCTCCCCCCACATTGATTGATCTTCACAAAAACCATGTATCAAAAAAACAAATTCTCCTTCTCCACAGATTCTATAGTTAACATTGATGTCTTTGTATTTGAGTTGTTTTTCCATTCTGTAAAACTAGTTTTTTTTGTTCGATTCTAAAACTGAAAGTAGGGAGGAAATAGGTTACTTATCCTGCTCTACTTTTAAACTTTTATATATGTAGCTTGGTGCGCCATGGTATGCTTGGATTGAAAAAGCGTGAGTGATGGAAACGGTAGCGCCACCTGGTTTAGTGGCCTACAAGTGGACAGCACGACATTGGCAGCGGCTGTTGTTTGCCAATGATACGCCCAAAAACATTAAAAATGTTATTGAGATGAATTGACTATTTTTGAACATTAGATTTTAATGAAAGCAGCAACCATCAGCGAGTTAAAAAAAGAACTTATTGAACAACCAGAAAAGAGGTTGGTTGAATTGTGTATTGAGCTAATAAAATATAAAAAGGAAAATAAGGAGTTACTTACTTATTTGTTGTTCGACTCTGGCAACAAGAGAGCATTTGTGCAGCAAATAAAAACGGAAATAGATGAACTATATGAGGCCATCAATACTGAATTGAATTTATATTTTGTAAAAAAAAGTATTCGTAAAATACTTCGCTTGGTTAATAAGTACAGTAAATATATTGGTGAAAAAGAGATTGAAGTAGAATTGCTCCTCTATTTTTTAAAGAAGTTAAGATTTTCCGGAATTCTTTACGAAAAGAGTAAAACACTTCATAATTTATATCAAACGCAATTAAAAAAAGTTAGCACACTCATTGCTTCATTGCACGAAGATTTGCAATATGATTATCAAAAAGAGCTAGCTAATTTATAACAAATGCATGCATAAACTTCCTTTTCACTCGTTTCAACAAGCTCATCAAATTATAGTAAAGCAGTCATCTGAAGATGCTTTTATATAAAATATATTACTTTCGTATTGCAAAAAAGAAGCTATGAGAAAAAATATTCTATTCTGTTTACTTTTAATTAGCTGTACCTTTTTATGGGGACAGCAGATGATTACCTTTCCAAAGAATGGTGTAGATGAGCCCAAAAGTGGTTTATATGTCTTTATGAATGCCACCATTTTTCTTGATTATAAGACAAAATTGGAACATGCTAACTTATTAATCAAAGATGGTAAGGTAATGAATTGTGGAGGTGTTTTTGAGATTCCTTCAGATGCCATAAAAGTGGATGCTACTGGCCAGTTTATCTATCCCTCCTTTATCGATTTGTATAGCAGTTATGGAGAAGAACCAATCTCGAAAAAGAATACTGGTTCTAACGAATATATTAGTAATAAAAAAGGAGCTTTCGGATGGAATGAATCTATAAAACCAGAGATTCAAGGTGTCGAGAATTTTGCCGTAGATAGGAAAAAGGCGGAAGAGTATTTAAAATTAGGTTTTGGAGTTGTTTTAACTCACATGAATGATGGTATTGCTAGAGGAACAGGAACGTTGGTTAACCTTAATGATAAGCGAGAAAATGAAGTTGTTTTAAAAGACATTGCTTCAAATCAGTTTTCCTTTAAAAAAGGAAGTTCAGAACAGAGCTATCCAAGTTCACAGATGGGAACAATTGCTTTGATTCGTCAGACTTTTTATGATGCGCTTTGGTATAAAAGTGATAATGAAAAAAGGGAGTATAATTTAAGCCTAGAGAGTTGGAATAAGAACCAAAATTTAGTTCAGATTTTTGAAACAAATGACAAACTAGATGTTCTTCGTGCAGATAAAATTGGTGATGAGTTTGGTATACAGTTTTTGTTTAAGAGTTCAGGCGACGAATATCAACGTGTGAAGGAAATAAAAGAGACCAACGGCAAATTTATATTGCCTTTAAATTTTCCAAAACCATACGACGTAGAAGATCCCTACGATGCAATGATGGTTTCTTTAGCAGACATGAAAAATTGGGAAATGGCACCAGCAAATCCTTTTTTATTGCAGAAAGAGTTAGTCGACTTCTGTTTTACAAGTAGCGATTTAGAAAAGAGGGAAGAGTTCTTAACCAATTTAAGAAAGGCTGTTGAATATGGTTTGCCAGAGGAGTATGCATTGAAAGCATTAACTTTTAATCCATCCATGTTTATTAAAGCCTTGGATATCGTTGGTACTTTGGAAAGAGGAAAGCAAGCCAATTTTATTATCACATCAAAAAGTATTTTTGACAAAGATTGTATTATTTACCAGAATTGGGTACAGGGCGAAAAGCATCTGATTAACAATTATGATTTTAAAGATTTAAGAGGAACTTATAAATTAGCAATGAATGGAGAAACCTATTATTTGCTTTCGAATGGAACTGCTGAGTTGCCGGTAGTAGAGTTGATGAGCGCTGATTCAACAAAAATAAAAGCAACCTATCTTCGAACCGGAAATCTAATTTCATTGAATTTTAACTTGCCATATAAAGAGGACACTGTAAGTAATTTTTATTTGCTTATGGCTACTCTATCCAGCGATTTGAATAATTGGACTGGGACTGCTCAGAGTAAGACAGGTAAATGGTTTACCTGGAGTGCAACAAAAATATTTCCTTATGATGACAAAAGCGATAAGAAGCCAATTGTTCCGAAGATTGAATGGGGGAAAATGCTTTATCCTTTTGTGGCTTATGGAAATGAGAACCTCCCACAATCTGAGAATGTATTATTCAAAAATGCCACGATTTGGACCAATGAGAAGGAAGGTGTTTTAAAGAATGCTGATGTGCTTGTGATGAACGGGAAAGTGATGAAAGTTGGAGTAGCAATAAGTCCTGTCGGTGCTAAAGTGATTGATGCAACAGGCAAATATATTACTTGTGGCATTATTGATGAGCACTCACATATTTGTATAAGTAATGGGGTCAATGAAGGTGGCCAGGCTAGTTCTTCAGAAGTGCAAATAGGCGATCAAGTAAATTCTGAGGATATTAATATGTACAGGCAATTGTCAGGTGGGGTGGTTGCTGCTCAGTTATTGCATGGTTCGGCAAATCCAATAGGAGGACAATCCGCCTTGATTAAATTAAGATGGGGATTAGCTCCTGAACAGATGAAAATAACTGGAGCAGTTGGTTTCATAAAATTTGCTTTAGGTGAAAATGTGAAGCAAAGTAATTGGGGCGATAGAAGCGTTACTCGATTCCCACAGACAAGAATGGGCGTTGAGCAAGTATATATAAACTATTTTACCAAAGCAGTTCAGTATGATTTAATGGCAAAGAAGAAGGCAATGGGCGCATTGATCAACTTTAGAAGAGATTTAGAGTTAGAGGCATTAGCTGAGATTGTAAATAAGAAGCGCTTTATTTCTTGTCATTCCTACGTACAATCTGAGATAAATATGTTGATGCATGTAGCCGATACTTTCGGATTTAAAGTCAATACGTTCACTCATATTTTGGAAGGTTATAAAGTAGCAGATAAAATGAAAGCACATGGAGTGAGTGCCTCGACGTTTGCAGATTGGTGGGGGTACAAATATGAGGTGATAGATGCCATTCCATATAATGCGTATATTTTACAGAAAATGGGTGTCAACACTTGCATCAATTCAGATGATGCAGAAATGGGAAGAAGGTTAAATCAAGAAGCAGCTAAGAGTATTAAATATGGAGGAATGAGCGAAGAAGAAGCATGGAAGATGGTGACTCTGAATCCTGCAATAGCGCTTCATTTAGATGCCCATATGGGAAGTATAAAAGCAGGAAAGGATGCTGATTTGGTGGTTTGGAGCGAAAATCCATTAAGTGTATACGCACAGGTAGAGAAAACGATGATTGATGGCGTTATCTATTATGATAAAATACTAGATGCCCAAAAGAGAGAAGAAATAAATGATGAAAGAACGAGGCTGTTACAAAAAATGTTAGAGGCAAAAAAAGGAGGTGTTCCTACGCAAAAGCCTGTTAAAAAGATCCCTGAACATAATGGATGTATGGGTTTTGAAACAGATTAGAATTGTTACGTTGCAATTTCAAAGATCGATTTAGCGGAGAATTTTTAAAAATTAAGAAATGAAAAGGATAAAAATTATTGGATTAGTCATCATAATGACGGCAGCATTTAAGTTTGTAAATGCACAAGATGTTCCTATGCCAGCACCTGCACAAAAAGAAGCCATTACCTTACAAGGTGGACGACTACATGTCGGCAATGGACTTGTTATTGAGAAAAGTACAATCATTTTTGAGAGTGGGAAAATTATAGGTGCAAGCAACTTTAATTCCAATACAAAAGGTAGAGTAATTGATGTAAGTGGAAAGGATATCTATCCAGGTTTAATTGCGACCTCTTCTGAGTTGGGTCTGGTAGAGATAGAGGCCGTTCGTTCGACTAGAGATGTAAATGAAGTAGGACTTATCAATTCTAATGTGCGTGCTTCGATTGCCTATAATACGGATTCCAGAACTACTCCTACAGTTAGATTTAATGGTGTTCTAACTTCTCAAGTAACACCTAATAGCGGACGAATTTCTGGCACCTCTTCTGTGATGCAGATGGATGCATGGAACTGGGAAGATGCCCTTATGAAGGATGATGGCGTTTGGATAGATTTTCCAAATTTATTTTCGTATACAGGCTGGTGGGCAGAGCCAGGTAGTTTTGAAAAAAACAAGGAGTATGATAATCAATTGAATGAGTTGAAAAGTTTCTTATTGGAGAGCAAAGCTTATTGTGAAAAAAAAGATCCTTTACCCATCAACCTAAAATATGGAGCCATGAGAGGTGTTTTTTCTGGTGCTATGAATCTTTATATTCGTGCTGGTGGTATTAAGGAGATGAAATCGGCCATTTCTATGTGTGAAGAATTAGGGATTAAGCCAGTGCTTGTAGGAGCTGACGATGCTTATTTGATGGCAGATGAATTGGCGTCAAAAAAGATATCAGTAATTTTAGATAAATGTCATTCCTTACCATCTAGAACTGATGATGATATTCAACAAAACTATAAGACTCCTACCATTTTACAAAAAGCAGGAGTGCTTTTTTGCATAAGCATCAGTGGTAGTTGGCAGACACGCAATCTAGCGTTTGAGGCTGGTACGGCTGCAGCTTTTGGACTTACAAAAGAAGAGGCACTTGCCACGATAACAAGTAACCCAGCCAAGATTTTGAAAATGGATAATAAAATAGGAACAATAGAAATAGGTAAAAATGCTACCTTATTAGTGTGTGAGGGTGATATTATGGACATGAGAACTAATAAAATAGAATTCGCTTTTATAGAAGGCAGGGAAATCAGTCTAGGCAATAAACAGTTAGACTTATTCCATAAGTTTGCTGCTAAGTATGAAATTAAATAGAGAATTTTAATTTTTATTTTTACATTTATTCATTATTAATATTAAAAAAACAAAAAAATGAAAAATTTTTTTTATCTGTTAGCTAGTTTCGCGGTACTTTTTTTAGCGGCTTGCAAACCTACTCCAGAGGAAGGCATCAAATATAACGATGAAATTATTGCTGAACAAGTGGCAGTGATGGGCGCTGTGGATGGCCTTGATGAAGCAATCACGACGTATGAAGGTAACAAGATGGATGCTGCATATGCGGCTTTAAATGATCAACTTGATATTTCAGTTAAAAAGGTTGAATCGCTAAAAAATTTTGATGGCAAACATGATTTTAAAGATGTAACCATTAAATACTTTAATGCTGTAAGAGAAGGTATGAAAGTAGAAATGAAACCGATTATTAGACTTTCTAAAAAGCCAATTGAGGATTTTACGGATGAAGATCAAGCTGCCATCGATAAATTATTCGATTCTAACATTGACCGCGTAGTAAAGGTAGATAAAGAGTTTGGAGCTGTGCAAGAGAAATTTGCTAAAGAATATGGCTTTAAAATCGG
>CAMBZT010000082.1 GCA_945872405.1 Chitinophaga pinensis
AAATGGGGGCAAGCGGTTTTTACTTCATCTTGACTAAGACCTGCATATTGAATCAGTTCGAACCATTTGTCGATAGTATTCGCCGATTTGGCAAAAATAGAAAGCATACAAATGGCAATAATCGTAAATAATCTTTTCATTGGGTGTGGTATTTAACACATATTATTAATATTCAAATTTACTACAATTTTAGTTTAAATGAAACAGCATCAATCATTATTTTCATCTATATACACAGCAACCTTTGTAGTTATAAGTAGGGGCGGGGCGTGTCCCCGGTGCCACATTTTCAACGCTTTTAAAGATTCGTTTTCAGATGTTCATCTTCTAATCAAAGCAATCTCCATATTGGGGTCAGGCCATTCGCTTCAATCTTTTTATATCTCGCATCTTGCATCGATTATAAAAGGGATAACGCTACTGTCCTTCACGCGGCATCTTATATACCTAAATAATTGTGCTTCTATAATTTTATTTTATCAATATTTGTGGGCCTCATGCTATCTTTTTATGATTAATGCGATACTTAAATTTCTGATTTCATTGCTAGAATCTTTTCTCTTGATAGGTTCTTCTAAAGCTGCATTTTTTGATGCTGCAGCATTTGTATGGACAAAAAAAATGGAAGATAATTATCTGATCATTAGAGATGAATTTTTAGCATTACAAAGCACCCAAATTCCATCCTTTGCCACACTCTCACCAGAACAAGAACGCATCAACGAAAAGCAAGACTGGAAAGCCTTTGTGCTGCTGGCTTATGGAAACTGGGTGGATAAAAATTCGAAGCTTTGTCCCCAAACTACACAATTATTGAAAGAAATTCCAGCAATTAAAAGCGCCATGTTTTCTGTCTTAGCACCGGGTACTGTACTCATTCCACATCGTGGTCCTTATAGAGGTGTCTTGCGTTATCATTTGGCATTGATGGTGCCCAAACAAAATGCAGCGGACTGTGCATTGATAGTAGATCATCAAAAAATAAGTTGGCAGGAGGGAAGCGCTTATGTATTCGACGATGGCTACGAACATGAAGCCTATAACCGAACATCAGAGCCCCGTGTGGTTTTATTTATCGACTTCGAAAGACCACTTTTGTTTCCATTTAACTTTCTCAATCGTTTCCTGATTTTTGTCATTTCACAAACGCCTTTTATAAAACGCATTTATCGAAATGCGGGAGATTGAATTTGATATTTAATTGTATTTTCGCAATATGGCTCAAACAGAAAAGCAAGCAAAGGTCAATGATGTAACAAAGCGTAATCAATCCTTTGTCTATCTATTGTTTTTTTTGGCTTGTCTCACTTATGCCAATACTTTTCTGAATGGCTATAATTTGGATGATTATTTGGTGACTGAAAATAATCCTTTGATTGAAAAAGGCTTTGCTGCCATACCCGAAATATTTAGCACACATTATGTTGAAGAAGGCCCTGTAAAAGTAGATTATAGACCATTGGTCAAGACATCTTATGCTATCGAATATGCCTTGTTTGGCTACAATCCTTGTGTCTCACATATCATCAATACTTTGTTGTTTGCCTTCTGTTGTGTGCTGCTCTTTAGGGCCTTGGAACCACTGTTTGATAAGGATAATTTGTATCTATTATATGTGGCTTGTGTTTTGTTTGTGCTGACACCTGCCAATACGGAGGTGGTCAATAGCCTGAAAAATAGAGACGAATTGATGGCTTTTATATGTTGTATGGCGACTGCCATTTTCTTTTTAAAATATGAATCTGGCCCACTCAAAAAGTATATAGTCTTTGCCTTAGTGTTTTTTATACTGGCCTTATTATCTAAAATTTCTGCTGCCCCTTATATTTTTTCTATCCCATTGATTTTATTTATTAAGAATGCAAATTTTAAAAAATCGCTTTTTTATTTTTTGAGTCTTGCTGCTCTACTCGCTTTTTATTTACTAGCCACCAAACTATTATTGGGCAATTTAGCACGTACAGGCTATTATCTAGAAACCCCACTGGAAGAGGTGAAGAGCATGAGTATTCATTTGGGAACTGCGATGAATAGCCTGCTATTTTATTTTAGTAAATTATTATTTCCTTATCGATTCTCTTATTATTATGGGTATAATCAAATCGCCTTAATATCCTTTTTTCAATGGCTATCCTTGCTCTCTTTTGCCATTCATACTGCCTTGTTGGTGTGGGCGATTTGGCTCTATCGTCAAGGTAAAAAATTATTTTTCTTTGCCATACTCTATTATTTTATTCAAATCTTTTTGTTTTCAAATATTGTATTGCCCTATTATGGCATTGTTGGTGACAGATCAATGTTTGCAGCTGGCGTTGGTTTTTTGTTGATGTTGGTTTTTGCATTGGATGTGCTATTTAAAAAGTATGTTCAACAATATATCACACAAAAAAAATATCATATTCCACAAACATTATTTTATGTTATCGCACTCATTTCAGTTTTGTATTTTGTAAGAACTGTCAGCCGAAATACCGATTGGGAGGACAAATTAAGCTTATATAGAGCGGATATCACTCATCTTCAAAATTCTGCAAAGGCCAATTTTATTATTGCCAAAGCATTGCGTGATGAAGCAAAAATGAAAGGCGCTGATTATAGTCCAGCAGAAATTCAAGAGATGTTGAATCAATCATTTGATTATTTTAAACAAGCCACAGAAGTGTATCCAGCCTATGCAGAAGCTTGGGAAGGCATGGGCATGATTGAGACCATTGATAGGTATCGCATCGATGAAGGCAATCAATATTTTGTAAAAGCATTTTCTGCCGACAGTACTCAATGGAAAAGTGCTTATAATATCGCCAAATATTATAAAGAAAAAGACATGGATGCTGCTGCCTCAAACTATTATAAAAAGGTGCTTAACATCAATCCAAGTCATGATAAATCATTGATTGCATTGATTAATTATTATTTTAAAAAGAAAGATTATGTCCAATGTACTATCTATACCGATAAGGCATTAGAACTCATGCCTGAAATGCCTCAACCTTATAATACAAAAGCCTATCTTTACTTATCAGAAAAAGATACGGTCAATGCAATACAATTTTTTAAACAGGCAAGAGCTAGAAATTTAAAAAATGTGGAAGCAGAACAATTGATAGAATACTATGAATCGCGACATGAGAAATAATTTTTTTGGGCTACTGCTCTTGCTATTATCATCAGGCTTGGTACATGCTTCGATAGATCGCTTGGCTATGAAGCATGCCTTAGAGAAAAGCATGCATTATTTTGAGATGAAAGGATTGTCCTTGCAAAGAACAGATGTGGTGATGATACAGAGTATTTTAAGCAGAAGATTTCAATTGCAAATGAACACCCCTAGCGACAGTGCTTTCGTAGCAAAGGATAATAAATTTGCACATTGCTATTTCAAGATGTATGATATTGCCTATAGAAATTGTCAAAAAATTGAGGAAGCCGATTCAATCACAGTTTTGCAAACTTTTCGTGCTCAGTTATCCAAATTAGATATGCGAACCGCATGGAGTATGTATGCCGATAGATATCCTATCAGTGATAGTTTTGTCGATTTGCTAGAAGAAGGAAGCATAGATCCCTATGCCATTACACATAAAGCTTTTCAAACGCAGGTTTTGTTAAGTAATGCACGGCTAAGTAGCTCGCAATATCATCGTTTAAATACTTTGAAATTAAATTTGATTCCAGCGTTGGAAAAAGTAGTAGTGGATTCTTCTTTAACAAAATATGAAAATGACATCAGAATCGAAGCGATGGTGATGCTTGCCTTTTTAAATGAAAAAAGTAGAATCAAGGAAGAATCCATCAATTATTTGTTACATTCACAAGCAGAAAATGGAGGATGGAAAGCCAGTATTACAGATACACAAACAAATGAGCACACCTCTGTTTTGGCATTATGGTTTTTATGCGAATATTTGTTTCAATAGTATGAAGAAAAAAAATGCACTTATTTTTTTATTAGTTGGCCTTAAGTTGATGATGACTGCGCAGGCAGTAGCAATAGATTCTATTGACATAGCTATCAATAATGCTTCGAATCATTTTAATTTAAAAGGAGTTTCTATTAGCAATCCAGATGTTATTTATAAGTTGAACCACTATCAGCTGCACTATGGCTTACCTACAAAACTGCCTGATTATAATGCCTTCAAAGAATTGTCGAATGGCAATATTGCATTTTTTGATTTGCTGTCTAAAGATAAATTATTCACCAATCTGACAATCACTGCCGAGGAGTTCGAAAATTTGTCGCACTATAATAAGTTGTTAAGAAATGAAGCCTATAGTGCTTTATGTACGCGCACTATTCTCCCAGTTGATTATTCTACCGATTTGTATAATTATGCGCAGCCTGGTGGTTATTATTTATATTATTCGATGTTGCAATTTTATCAGGTGCAACAACAACATTGTATTCCAAGTGATGAATATAATAATCGCTTATGGAAAAAAATGCTCAACGATTTAATTATTCAGCATGAGTATCCAGATTTGATAGGATGCACAGAGGGACTCAATTTTAACTTTACAACTTATGTATTGCTTCACACTAAGAATAGCAGTTATGTCGATGCTACAAATATCAGAAAAATCATTAGCAATCAGTTGGCAAATGGCTCATGGTCAATGACAAGTGATGAAGCAAGTGATGATTTAGCAACGCTCTACGGACTCTTATCTCTCTACGAATACAAATTATTAAATGGTAAATAATAGTCCGCATATTCATTTATCTATTTATGAATCAGACATCTTTCAATTAAAGACAGGTAGATATCATGCCAACAGAATCGATGCCGACATTTTTAAGACTGAGCTACAAGCGCATCATTTCGATTTGCTAAATGTGCGTATCAGGAAAGGCGAAGATATTTCTGTACTTAATCAATTGACAGATTATGCATTAGAAAAAATGGTAGAGATAAAAAATTTTGAGATGAATTTTCCGATGCAGTATCATCTAAGTTTGAACCATGAAGATATTGAATTTGTTGCTGCAACTTTTGCTGATAAAGCCATTCTAGACAAGTTGATTGATGAATCCATGAGCGAAGAACCCATTGGATATTTTAAAACAACATTATTAAAATCATATGTGAACCCCATACAAGAGCTTCAAGTATTGAAGCAATATTATGCGCATTTTTTAGAGGATGAGGACCACAATAAGGTAATTTGGTTATTGCAATATCAATCGCAATTTTGTGCTTTTATTGCACATGAATATGATGAAGTAAGGAAGACATTGAATTGTCCTTTGTCTGGAATATTACCTGCTTATCGTCAATTAGGAATCTTTAGTGATATTGGTCGTTTCACTTTTCGTAGAGCTGAAGCACTAGGGGGCATTCGTTTTAGTACTGGAGCCAGAGCCAATAACCACGCTAGTATCAAAGCCTTTGAAAAAGAATTTTTGCAGCACTATGCCTCTGATGAAGTTTACATTTTGTTGCATAAGAAGTGGCTGAATTTTAATTAGTTCATTCCACGCAAAGCTTTTATCTTATCGTATGCATGTTGTAGTTCCTGAAATTTTTTACGAGCGAGTTCCTGTTCCTTCATTGTTTTACTTATCCATCGATCTGGATGATAAACCAATACTAATTTTCTATAAGCCGTTTTTACTTCGAGATTACTCACTTCTTTTTTGATTTGTAAAACGGAATAAAAATCATCCACATAAGTATAGATATTTCTTGTATCCTGTGTTTGAGATTCCCTTCTTTGCTCTTTATAATATCTATTTTTCAGTTTCAAAAAAGTTTCATAATCGACATATAAAAACTCAGCAATTTTTTTTATTGTCATCATTTCCATATAGGAAACATTGCCATCAGCAGCCGCCAATCCAAATAGAAAGTTCACTACATGATGTCTAGATTCTAATGGTGTATAGTACATTATTCTTCTACAAGCATCGTCTATATTATTACTTTTTATCAGTAAGCGATCTAATAAAGTCATGCGTTTGTCAACATGAAGGGGACTAAAATTTTGCGATAAAAAGGTTCTGACAAAAGCATATTGATTGATATGATATTGTCGATCTATATTCATGATAGCGGCGCATAGAATTACTAAGCCAATGTCGGCATTGCTTTCTGTTTGGGCACTATTGTTCAGGGACTTAGATTTAGGACTATCTTCTTGTATGAGTTCAATAATGTAAAAAATGGTTAGCGTCACTAAGGCAGTGGCCGGACTTTTAGTAAAGTAAAAAATACCGAAGGCAACTATCCATTTGATATAAGACGACATAAGGCAAAAGTATAGAATTAATTGAGGACTTAAGTTATAGTGAAGACGTTTTTTAACTAAATTTACTTTATTGGTCTGTCACCTAAGCTTTTTTGAATCGGTTGCTAAATCTCTATCTTCCATTAGATTTTCTTGCTGATGATTATTAATTTACTAGATTTGCTTACTATGATTGAAGTACACACCTTATCACATAAGGGTAAAGATTTTACTTATACAGTGAAATCTTTCTCTGAACTAAGCAGTGAAGAATTGTATCTACTTACGAAAATACGCCAAGAGGTTTTTGTGGTAGAACAAGATTGTGTTTTTGTAGATAGTGATGGTTACGATTTGTTAGCTTTTCATTTTATTCTTTTTGATGAGGGCGGTCAGATAGCTGGCTATGCTAGGATTTTAGCGAAAGATACTATTTATGATAAGGCTACGATTGGTCGAGTACTTACCACAAAAGCCTATAGGCAAACAGGTTTAGGAAGAGAAGTTTTTCGATTAGCCTTAGAAGCATTGTATCAAAAACTAGGGAGACAAGCGGTGAAGATTCAGGCTCAAAGTTATCTACTTCAGTTCTATGAAAGCTTTGGTTTTAAAAGCATGTCAGAAGCTTATTTGGATACAGGCATCTTGCACAATGACATGATAAAAGCGGATGCTTGATCTTTCAGCATGTGATATTCAATCTCTCATTTTATTCAAAGCATTATTATGAAACGTTTTATTGCGTGAGGGAATGGAAGCACTATCCTTTAGTGCGGAATGCCCGACAGCGCTTTATTGTGTATTCGTATGAAGAAAAGTTTCTACAGCGCTGACACGCCCAAAAACTTATTATGAGTTGATTACGTTCATGATCTTCATTAATGTTCATTCACTGTGTGTAAGCGTCAATAAAATAAACATAGAATAATTTATTCATTAACTTTTCTTAACTTTATCGTTCATTTAAACACGAACTATGAAACTTAAAAAATTACTATCAATTTTCATTTTCATTTTTTGCTTTTCGCCATACACAAAAGCGCAAAGTGCTTTATTAAAGGGGCTCATCACTGATGCAAAAACCGAAGATCCGCTCATCGGTGTTACCGTAATGATTAAGGGTACATCGAAAGGAACTGTGACCGATTTTGATGGAAAGTATTTTTTAACGTTGGATAGCGGCACTTATTTTTTAGTGTATAAATTATCGGGTTATGAAGAAATCACTAAAACAATTTCGTTAAAAGCGAATGATACGATTGGTCAGAATTTTCAACTGACTGAAGTAACCAAGGAACTTGGATTGATGGTAGTTACAGGCACTAAGTATGAAAAAGATGTGAGTGAACAAGTGGTATCTGTTGAGGTATTAAAGTTGAGTAC
>CAMBZT010000083.1 GCA_945872405.1 Chitinophaga pinensis
AGTGCTTTCAGTGATTTTTCTTTTCATACCAACAAGAGAGATTTTATGGGAATAGGTGGCTATGTATGGAATGATGAGGCAGGTGATGGAAACTTGCGAACCACGAAATACAATCTATCCGCTGCTTACCATAAAGGCTTTGATAAAAAAGGAAAATACATCCTAAGTGCTGGATTTGGAGCTACCTATGTTCAAAGGCGAATTGATTTTAAGAATTTGTATTTTAACAACCAATGGAATGGAAGAGGTTTTGATCAAAGTTTAGTCACTAACGAAAATTACACGAATATAAAGTCCTCTTATTTTGATTTGAGTGCTGGTTTGCAATTTCATATTGGTATTAACGAGAAATATGCAATAGGAGTTGGGGCATCTCTTTATCACATTAATAGACCGAAAGATAGTTTTTATAAAGGCGAAAATAGAATAGGAATGCGCCCAGTGTTTAATGTTTCTTTCGATATGAATCCAAATAAAAATTGGAATTTAAATGCGAATTTTATTTTCAATTATCAAAAGCAGGCCATTGAAACTAGTCTTGGATTTCTTCTAGGTTATACGCCAGAAAACTATAGAAAAAAAGTTAACTCTATGTTTTATGTGGGTGCCTACTATCGAATTAGAGATGCCTTTATTACAACACTTGGTGGTCAAGTGCACAATACACGATTGTTAGTTAGCTATGATTTTACAACCTCAAAATTATCGTCAGCGAATAAAGGGTTAGGCGGTTTTGAAGTATCTTTGACCCATACTGGGAAATTTAAATCTAAAAATAATTTCAAAAAAATTTATTGTCCTAAATTTTAACTTAATGAATAATAAAATTTGCAAAATACTACTTGCCGTGCTGTTATTTTCAGCAACTTCCTTTTCGCTTCTAGCACAAACAGAGGACGATAAGCCTTTTGCTGGTAGTGACAAAAGAAAAGAAAATAACTCAACCACTAACGAGACTCCTATCACAGAAGAGTTTGCACCTAAGAAAAGTGGATTCGATAAAAGTAAATTACGTATAGGTCCAAATTTTGGAGTTGGATTTACCACAGGCTATACTTCAATTTCTTTAGCGCCAGTAGTGGGTTATCGTCTCATCAAGTATTTTGAACCAGGTATTGGTGTTTCGTATCAATTTCAAAATCAGACATATAGTGGCATCACTAGTCAAGCACATACGCTTGGTGCAAATGTGTATGTTAAAGTGTATCCTTATAAAGAAATATTTTTTTATATTTCCCCACAGATTTATAATTTCCGATTCCGAGAAAAGTATGTTAGTGGACCGAAACAGCCCTATGGTAGTTTAACCTATGGTAATGTTATTGTTGGAATTGGATACAATGTGAAGGTAGGTAATAACTCATTTCTGTCGTTGGGGTTGACCTCCAATATTATTAAGAATCAGTTGTATAATAATACTTATCAGATACAGCCAATGATTGGATTTAATTTTGGTTTATAACTATCACAATCATCTCATATTATTTTTTTTAATTTGCAATTTAAAATAAGACAAATCAATTTATGGAATTAAAGTTCGGGACTGATGGATGGCGTGCTATTATAGCAGATGATTATACAGTTGCAAACGTAGCGCGAGTAGCTAAAGCAACTGCTATCTGGTTGAAAAAAAATAAAGAAAATCCTAGCATGACCTTGGGTTATGATTGTCGATTTGGCGGTGTGTTGTTTTCTGAAACAGTGATTAAAGTTGTTTGTAGTGAGGGGGTGAAAGTATATTACGATAGAGCTTTTGTTTCTACTCCCATGATTTCACTTGTTACCAAAAAGTATGACTGTCTGCTAGGTGTAATAATTACGGCAAGTCATAATCCACCGACATACAATGGTTTTAAACTTAAAGCTTTTTACGGTGGACCTGCCACTCCAAAAGTGATTCAGGAGGTAGAAGATTTGATTCCAGAAGTTTGTACTGTTCCAAATGTTGACATCGAGAGTTTTGTGAAAAGTGGTTTATTAGAATATCATAATTTTGAAGATATTTATTTCGACCATGTTAGTGCGGCTTTTGATTTGGATGCGATAAAAAATAGCGGTTTAAATGTAGCTTATGATGCCATGTATGGTGCAGGACAAAGAATTTTTAAACGATTAGTACCTGAGGCCTTGCATCTTCACTGTGAATATAATCCTTCGTTTTACGGGCAAGCCCCTGAGCCCATTCATAAAAATTTGTTAGAACTTTCTGAGGCGATTGCCAAAGCCGAAGGCTCTATTAAATTAGGTATTGCTAATGATGGAGATGCAGATAGGATAGGATTGTATGATAGCAGTGGTAAATTTATTGATGCTCATCATATCTTACTATTATTGATTCATATTTTATATAAATATAAAAACATGAGAGGTGAGGTGGTAGTTGCTTTCTCTGCTTCGCCAAAAATTAAAAAAATGTGTGATGCTTATGGCATCAAAATTCAAATCACTAAAATTGGTTTTAAATACATCAGTGAAATTATGATTGATACAGATGTATTAGTAGGTGGGGAGGAAAGTGGCGGCATTGCTGTGAAAGGCCATATTCCAGAGAGAGACGGTATTTGGGATGCATTGGTAGTGCTAGAATATATGGCATTAAGTGGAAAGACTATAGAACAATTGATAGAAGAAGTATACGAAGTTGTAGGTGCTTTCTCTTACAATAGAAATGATTTACATTTAACGGAAGCCGTAAAACAAAAAATTGTTGAGAATTGTAAGGCAGGTTATTACAAAAAATTTGGGTCTTACGACATTGATAAAATTGAAAATATCGATGGTTTTAAATATTACCTCAATAATGAAAGCAACGTGATGATACGAGCCTCTGGAACTGAACCAGTACTTCGTGTATATGCGGAGGCCGCAACACCTGAAGAGGTAGAAAAAGTACTAAAGGAAACAAGAGACACGCTTTTGAATTAATATAATTGAATCAGCTGCAACATATCTTCCGAATGCTGTTTTTTTCTATTCAGAGAAAGCAGCATTTTTTCATTTTAATCGTCTTATGCCTTACACTCGACAAAGCAGTAGGACAAGATACTAGCATTCATAAGAAGATCACTTTTTTAGAGCCAGCTCCCTCCTTTAATAAGAAGCGATTTGCAACTGTTCTTGGTGGAACCACTGCCACCTATGCAGCTGCTTTTACAGGTCTCAATTATCTTTGGTATGCAGGGTATCCAAGATCAAAATTTCATTGGTTAAATGATTTTGGGGAATGGAATCAAATGGATAAAATTGGGCATTGCCAAACCGCCTATATAGAAAGTTTTTTTTCTTATCAATTGTTTAAATGGTCAGGTGCTAAGCCCAACAAAGCGGCTATAGGTGGAGCAATTACTGGATTAGTACTTCAGTCGACTATAGAAGTTTTTGACGGTTTTTCTGAGCAATGGGGAGCAAGTGGTAGCGATATAGCTTTCAATGCCTTAGGTTCGTTGATGTTTCTTTGGCAGGAATTGGCTTGGCATGAGCAACGATTTCAAATTAAATTTTCACCACATATTGAAAACTACAAAAAAGGGGTATTGTCTGATAGAGCAAAAGAGTTGTATGGCGCCAACTTCGCCCAGAGTTTTTTAAAAGATTATAATGCACAAACCTATTGGTTATCTATTAATCCAGCGTCATTCAATAAAAAACAAAGGCATGCACGATGGATTAATATTTCATTCGGATATGGAGCAGGAAATTTATATGGAGGATTTGATAATACATGGGTAGACAGCAAGGGTAATACATTTAATAGAAACGATTTAAAAAGGTATAGAAGTTTTTTTCTTTCACTTGATTGCGATTTTACAAAAATACCATCTAGAACAAAAACGGGTAAACTCTTTTTGGGGTTGCTTAATATCTTTAAGTTACCAGCACCTGCGCTCGAAGTAAATACCTTAGGTCAGGTAATATTTCATCCCTTGTATTTTTTAAATTGGGAGGTACCTTTATACCTTAAAAAATAGTTAGAGATGAGTTTATCTATGCTTAGAAATTATGTTATTTTTATGAGTCTTACCTCTTTAGTGACTTATCCTATTTGTATCTTTCTTACAGCTCAAGGTGGTACGATAAGTATAGAAAACTTACATTTTGGAAAAGCGATACAGTACTGGTTACTTTTGCCTTTACCATTGTTTAGTATTCTGTTTTTTCTTTTGCAATATATCTTTAAAATGTTAAAAGATTCATAAGACTTGTATTTATTGTCTTCTAATAGCATCAAGAATTCTTATGACTTGGACTTTATTAAAGTAATCAACTAAAAGATAGATTTATAGTGGACGCGCATTAGCGTATGGGAAGGAAGCGGTAGCTGTGGGCTATGCCCTCACTACAAGCGGACTGCCCGACCCTGCGGATTTTTTGAAGGGATACGCCCAAAAAAGTATATCTAATTTATGAAATATCGGCTAGTTGATCTTCTATAAATTCACGGACACATGCTTCCCCTCCAGTCTTCGTCAAAATGACGTCTACTAAACTTTTGATGGCATCTACCGCATCTGAAGGACAGGCACTCAAACCTACCTTTTTGATGATAGAAGTGTCGTTGACATCGTCGCCAACAAATGCTACATTCTCGAAACCGATGTTCAGTTTTTTTAGCCAGCCTTCTAGCACTATTGCCTTGTCATCATCTCCCACATAACAATATTTAATACCCAGCATCTCTGCTCTTGTATACACAATTTGTTTCTTGATACTCGCACTAATAATTCCTACTTCGATACCATTTTTAATCAGGTAACGAATGCCAGTTCCGTCCTTAGCATTGAACTTTTTGAATTGATCGCCACTCTCTGTAATGTAGATGCCACCGTCGGTGAGGGTGCCGTCCACATCGAGTACCAATAATTTAATTTTTGTATTTTTTATCATAGAACTACAGTTTAAATGAGATTATAACCTACCGCTTTCGCTACTGGCTCAACTGAATGATAGAGATTTCTGAACTCTTCGAAATTGAGTTGTTGCGCTGCATCACTTTTAGCTACTTTGGGATTAGGATGTGTTTCGATTAATAAACCATCAACGCCCATGGCGGTACAAGCTCTTGTTAAGTCAGCAATACCGTAAGCATAGCCCATGGCATGACTAGGGTCAAGAATGATTGGCAAATTGGTATATTCTTTAAGGAAGGCGACACCACATAAGTCTAAGGTAAATCTAGTTTTTGTTTCGAAAGTTCTAATGCCTCTTTCGCAGAGGACCACATTTGGATTGCCACCACTCAAAACAAACTCAGATGCTTGCACAAATTCTTGTAATGTAGTACCAAAGCCTCTTTTGATTAATATTGGTTTTTTAATGGCACCACATTTTCTTAAAATTCCTTGGTCGTACATAGCTTTTGCGCCTATCTGAATGATATCGCTGTACTCGATTACTTCGTCGATATGTGTCGAATCTCGCACTTCTGTGATGATGGCTAAGCCATATTTTTCGCGCATTCTTGCCAATAATTTCAAGCCATCTAATCCCATTCCTTGAAAGCTATAGGGCGATGTGCGTGGTTTGTAACATCCAGCACGTAACACTTTTACGCCAAGTTCAATACATAATTCTGCACAAGCAATAATTTGATCCTCGCTTTCTACAGAGCAAGGCCCTGTAATCATTACCGTGTTTTTTGTTGAACCGCCAATAATGGCATCTCCTAATTTTACTTCTCTGATGTTGGGAAGGTATTTTTTTGAAGCCAATTGTATATCGCTATCCATATAGAAAGAGCTCTCCGCATGTGTTTGAAGATAGTCAGGAACTTCTTTGAGGGCAGAAGGTGTAATTAAAATATAGGTTCCGTTCTGATGCAGGACAATAGATTGTGATTGTACGCCTAGTTTGTCTGCCTCTTCCGCACTGGTATTGCTTTTTAAATGAATGATCATAATTCTCCTTTTATTAGATGATTAAATGTGACTGCTCCTTTCAGAATACCACTTTCGTCGATTACTGGAATAAACAAAATGGTGAAGGGCAATGATTTTATTTGTTGTAGCATTTGTGTGATGCTGTTGCTTTCTTGTGTGCTGATCGGGTTTGGGTTGATAATATCGGTAGCACTAATGCTTGATAAGTGGTTAATGTTTTTAAGAATACCTCTTCTCACATCAGCGTTGCTTGTAATTCCCCTTAATGTATTGGAATCATCCACTAAAAGTACAAAGCCTTGTTTGTATTGTTCCATGGTGCTTACAATCGATTTGAAATCCGCTTTATGGATATTCAATACCGGCAAGTCGATGGCTTCTATCATGAAATCTTTGATAAGGAAATGCGCTGTATTGGTGGCTGCTTTTAGCTGATAGAGCGCAGAACCCAAATTTTCGTTTTTCAGTAAATAGGAGCCCGATACACTCGAATAAACGCCGAGGTCTCTCAGAATGAAGGAGACTTCGTTGTTGACGCCACCATCCACATGAATATCTTTGTTGGGATATTTGGCTTTGAATTGTCTAATCTTTTTGAAAGTATCTGTATTAAAGGCACCACCACTTTGGCCAGGTACCGTGGTCATCAGCAAGATAAAACTACATTGGTTTTTATACTTTTCGAAAACATCGATGGAGGTATTGTTCGTAATGGCTAATCCCATTTTTGTGGTGCCAAGCACAGGAATTTCAAAGTCTAACGGTAGTTCTTCAAATTGATAGGTTACCCAATCTAAAGGTGTTTCATCCAATAATTCCTTATATTTTCCAGGTGTTTTGGTGATGATATGCAAATCAATAATCGTTTTACTCAAAGATTTTATCACTTTGATATCATCAAATACGGTGATATCGTCATTGCAATCTATGTGGAAAGCATCTATTTGAAAGGCATCCAACTGCTGCACTAAGGCTTCGATGCTTCGATTTTTATCTGAATATAGTGATGCTGAAATTTTCATTCGTGCAATTTAATAATTTCCAATGCTTGTTTTGAATGCTTAACGAACTGTTTTCATTGGTAGCACAAAGTTAACGCTAATTTAAAATTTTAATGACATAGGCTTCTTTTATTTGTTTATTCATTTTTTTAATAAATTTACGCATATGCTGTTAATGTTAGTGATTGTAAATCTCTTATTGATGACGGGTAAAGTGGTCTATGATAGAGTGAAGGATGATGTTTAGCGAGGTTTTGGATAGAATGCTATGATTTTCGGGTATTCTGAACGCTTCTCTCATTTTTTAGACGCTCGTGTTAGGTCGCGCGAAGCATCACTGATGTGCTATAGTCCTATGAATAAATGTGCCGCCATGTTAAACAAACACAATAGAAGCTTATGTTGATCTTTCTCGTTATTTTGAATGTGCTCTTGCTGATAGCCAAAATTGTGGTGACCTTAAAAAAGGGATATTAATCGATTTTGCTTTCTGAGGCAATGGTGTCCTGATCTTGATATTGTGCTTTTAACAAAGCATGATAGATTCCTTCAGCTGCAATAAGGGTTTCGTGCTTTCCTTCTTCTGCAATTCTTCCATCTTTGATCACATAAATCTTATCCACTTTTCTAATCGTTGATAATCTGTGTGCAATGACAATGGTGGTTCTGTTTTGCATTAATT
>CAMBZT010000084.1 GCA_945872405.1 Chitinophaga pinensis
CACAGCGAAAATAGAAAAGTGTATGTTAAGCAATCTGGAAATATCGTTAAGTTTATAATACGACAGTAGCATTGCCAAGAAGTAAATCGCCAAAGTAATAAGAATTATCACTACAGAAAATACATTGAAAAAAAAGAGAGCGAAGATTAGAAATATTAAACAAACACAGGAGAGAAGCATCACTATCCTATTATTGATAACTATATAACCTTGATCAGTAGAAGTGTCATCAGGATCTATGCCGAAATTTGAAGCGTTATTATACTGATGATTAAAGAAGCGGAATATTTTTTTCATTTGCCTTACAAAGATATTAAATATGGATTATTCCAACAAACTAAGAATACACATGGCAAAATGAAATTAATTTCGGTATTCGATTTTTTGGTTTAGCAACAAGTGGTTTTTTGTTTTTTAATACTTTTAAATAGTACATCCATCAACTTTTCTAACTTCTTAAAGGTCTTTGGATTGATACAATAACAAACAGCATTGCCTTCGATGTTTCCTTGTATGAGTTCTGCGTTTTTTAGCTCTTTTAGGTGTTGTGAAACGGTAGGTTGTGCCAAGGGCAATTCGTTTACAATATCACCACAAATGCATGTGTTTACAGTAAGTAAGTACTCTACAATGGCGATTCTAGCAGGGTGTGCGAGTGCCTTTAGAATGATTGCTAACTCATTTTGTTTATCAGTAAAGTGATCTGTTTTGGTCGCTCCCATTCATTATTAAATTTAATATTGTAATATTACGATAAACGATTGAATCTTAAAAGTTAATTAGTACTAATTCCGAATGCATAAAGGCAATGCTAACCTTTGTTAATCTATGCTCGCGCCAGCAGAGCTAGCAAGTGGGGGAATCATTAGCAAAAGATTGAATGAAATGGACAGGAGCTACAAGCTCGCGCCAGCAAAGGTAAATTGTATGCAAATACCAAAAATAAAAAAGCCTTTCAATTGCTTGAAAGGCTTGTCCTTTTTAGTGGGAGTTACAGGATTCGAACCTGTGACCCTCTGCTTGTAAGGCAGATGCTCTGAACCAGCTGAGCTAAACTCCCTCTTTCAAAATTGGAATGCAAATATACGAACTTATTTTTGATTGTCAATTTTTTTTTAATAATTGTTATAATGACATATGGCCATGTCTTTCGTTTTAATATCTTCGTAGTTAGTATATTAATATTTTTCTGTGCGGTCTTTTTTAAATTTCTGATATCTTGATTTAATTACAGTAGCAAGATCATAGTCAGATGCAGTTTTGATAAAGCTCTCAGGCAATTGCATATAGTTGATGAAATTTTCGAATTCATTTTCTTCTAAATCCATGATGTCGTAGCTGATATAATTACGAAACAAGTCTTTAAGAAGGGCTACTTGTCGATCTTTATTTTCAAGCGTTGCCACCAATCTTTTATCCTTCTCTTTTTTACTAAAACGCTCGTATAGCCATGTCAATGGACTACTTAAACCGTCTATATTTTGATAATCATCTGTATTTTTAATGCCTAATTTCTCTTTATCTCTATTGATATCTGTAATACTTTTTATATCATGAATAATGATTTCTTTAAGTGTAATTACATTTCTAGTCAAGTGTACATTAAGAAGATAGAAGTCCTTTACAAGCGAGTCAGCCGCGCAAAATTTAAAGACAGAATATCCTGTCGCATTAATCAATATAGTATCCGATTTCATAGCTTTCATCACAAACTTCCCATCGCTATTGGCTACCATACCATGACTAGTTGTTCTATTGGCAACTATCGGAAATACGACAGATTCGTTATTTTCCCCAGTAATTGTTCCTCTTATTTCAATGTTTTGCGCAGTCAAAATCATTGAACTCCATTGGGCGAAAAGTATTAAAAAAATAAAGTAAAATTTGAATAATTTATGCAAGAAATGGGAGGATATATTTATAAATGATTTCGCTGCCTCCTTTATTGGTTTCTATATAATGATAGGCACGATGAGAGACTTCGTTATATGCAATTTCAGAAGATTCTAAGAGAGCGATCTTTGTAGAGAGCGAACTTGAAGTTAGAACACAATAGGCGGCCTGTAATTCAATTAAATTGATACACTCTATTGCCTTTTTGTAATGTGGTCCAAAAAAGACGGGTTTCTTATATACTACTGCTTCCAAAGCGTTATGAACGCTAGAGCCAAAACCACCGCCAATGTATGCGAACTTGCCATATGAATACAATGAAGCTAACATTCCAAAATTATCTATAATTAAAACGTTCGTACCTTTGGTAAAGTTGTCTGAAAGCTTTGAATATCGTATATTAGGAATTGTTAATTTAGATTCAATCTCAATCAGAGACTTTTCATCAATATGATGTGGTGCAATGATGTATTTTTTGTTAGGATATAGATGTATGTATGGTAAAATTACCGCTAAATCACTATCCCATGTACTTCCTGCCACTATACTACATTCAGTATTTTCTAAAAATAGAGTGATAAGAGGTATTTCTTTTTGTTGGACGGCAATGCTAACAACCCTGTCTATTCTAGTATCGGGTGCGAAGGTAACTGTAGAAATTCCTATCTGTTGAAGTAGTTCAATATTATTGCTTTGTACCACGAAAATTTGTTGATAACAAAGGAGTAGTTTTTTGAAAATGGATCCATAAAATCTGAAGAATATTTGTTCTTTCCTGAAAGAGGCAGCAATTAAGAAAATAGGAATATTCAATTGTTTTGCAGTGGTGATGGTATTAATCCAAAATTCATATCTGACGATAATTATTACCTTGGGTAAAAGTTGTGCAAGAAAAGATTGAATTTGCTTTTTTTGATCAAACGGTAGGTATAAAACTTTATCGGCTAACTCATAGTTTTTTCTTACCTCAAAACCAGAAGGAGAGAAGAAAGAAACAATAATTTTCTCTTGTGGATGCGATGTCTTAATTCTTTCGATAAGTGGACGGAGTTGCTCAAATTCACCCAAGGAGGAGGCATGGCATAAAATAGCACCTTTAAACTCATTTAAGCCATAAGTATCAACAAGATACTGAGTTTGCTTTCTCCCATAAATCCAAAGTTTTGCTTTTTTGTTAAACATTGAATAACAAACGATAGCAAAATAATAAAAATACAGTGCTAAATTGTAAATACTCAAACTCACTTTGACTGTTTTAATTATAATAAAATTTGTCCACCTTTTCTTTAGCGTAAACAGGAATTATCCAACCAGCTTTTATACCAAAGGTCATATCCAATCGATTACCAGGAATGGCCGAATTTATATCGAATTGCCAGGTTCTTAATGATTTAGTAAATGCTTCTTGTAACTCTATACCGATGTAAAAATTAACGAACTTTCTATTGTCTAGGAAAAGATAACCGAAAAACTGTGAGAGTAGCACACCCCCCGTTAACCTATCATAGCCTTTTCGATAGGTTTTGTTCAGTTGTGGAATTCTATCCTTATTGGCGTCAATGATTAGTTTATGTTGCATATATCCCAGACCGAGCTTAAACAATAATCCACTATTCTTGTTCGGCTTTTTAAAAGGAACAATTCTTCCAACACTTCCTTTAAACGACCAACCTCGGGAGAATAAAGGGACATCATTTAGATCCCCGTCTACTGTGATTAAGGTTCCATCTGATGTTCGAAGAAATTTCAGCACATCAGGTTCTCTTATTTTTGTTCCGAACAGGAAATTATACTCCACACCAATGAGCCAATATTTAACCTTATAGTCAAATGCGGTACCAATCGAACTCATGTACCCATATCGCTTTGAAAGATCGGCAGCTGGAAATAAGGCAGTATAACTGACATGAAAAAAGGTAGCATTAGGCACTGAATTCTTTAAATCTTTTTGCGCTTGCACTTTTAACAGAAGAAAGAAGACAAGGATGCTGAGAAATACCTTTTTCATTAATTAAAAAATAATTGATTCATGCATAAATGTAAGCATAAGAATACAAGAGAAGAAAGTTGCTGTTGATTTTAACAAAATTAATCAGTATGCAAATCAAAACTTTGCTTAGAAATTAGAGTTTTAAATAAAAAATCAGTGCCAGTTATACTGACACTGATGATCTAAAAAGACGAAAAGGAAGATATTTGAGCAATTATTGTTTTTTGCCAAGCATCATCAATTCTTGAGCTAATATCTCTGTCACATACTTTTTAACGCCTTCCTTATCTGTATAATTTCTACAAACTAGTTTTCCTTCAATAATTACTTCCATGCCTTTATGTAAAAATTTCTCTACCATTTTTGCTTGTCCAGCCCAAGCTGTAATATTAACCCACTGGGTTTCAGTCACCTTTTCACCTTTGCTATTTAGATAACTTTCGTTTACTGCAATAGAAAATTTAGCCCACTTTTTGCCATTTTCTAATGTTTTAATTTCTGGGTCATTGCCTAGATTTCCGATTAATTGAACTTTGTTTTTTAATGCGTTCATTTTTTTTAATTTTGGTTTAAAATATAATTGTAATAGGTTAAGCAATGCTATTGGATTTTTAAAAGATAGCTAGCATATCTTGTTTTATCCCTTTAACCTTGCATAAAAACAAAACTGCTACATGTAAAATGGTTACTCGGTTTTTAAGCATTTATAAACATCTGCAATCGTTTGTAAACGTTTGTTGTCGATTATCGAATGATTAATGTTATTGATTCTAAAATAAAATATTGCTGCAAAACCATTGTAAGACAAGGTTTATAATTATATTTCGGTATTTATACGCCTTGTAAATTCTAATCCCGCTTATCAAAGTTGCTTTTTGTAACTTTTATAAATTTCTTAGTTTTGAATGCAACAGTAGATTCTTATTTCCTTACCGAAAATCTGAACAGATGAAGACTTGCCTAGAATGTATTAACCCAATTAAGGGTCGCACGGACAAAAAATTTTGTTCTGATGCATGTAGAAATAATTTCAACAATAGACAAAAAAGTGATGTCACCACAAAAATGAGGCAGATAAATAGCATCCTAAAAAAAAACCACAAAGTATTATCTAGTATGCTTTTGAATGTTCGTGATATGCCAAATGAAAAAATTAAATTGAGTAAGGATAGACTCTTTGAATTGGGATTTAATTTTAATTATTTTACGAATATTTATACCAATAAAAAAGGTATGACATACTATTATTGTTATGAATATGGCTATTTACCTATAGAAAATAATTATTGCTTTTTGGTCAAGCGTCGAGAGGAATTGGCAGAATGAGATAAATCACAAAATTCATTCTATATTTATGAATCAATTGACCTATTTATTAATTAGAATTTTAAAGCTTGAAACTTATCTTTTGCGTCACCAACGATATCAGTTATGATCAAAGAATGCATCGCATTGCTGAAACACTAGTTGATGAAGGCCATGATGTTGAAATAGTAGGAAGGGTCTTACCAGATTCAACAACAATTGTAATCCAAAAATATAGTCAAAAAAAGATTCGTTGTTTTTTTCAAAAAGGTGTATCGTTTTACGCAGAATTCAATATAAGACTGTTCTTATATCTTCTTTCTAAAAAGGTTCACCTCATTGGGTCTATTGACCTAGATACCATACTTCCTGTCTATTATGCCTCTCTGCTCAAAGGCTCTAAGAGAAGTTTTGATGCACACGAGTTATTTCCAGAAGTTCCTGAATTGGTGGGTAGGAAATGGATCAAACTTTTTTGGCAATGCATTGAGAAACATTACATGAAAAAATTTCCAATTCGTTATACAGTTTCGTACTCTATTGCTCACTTTTATCTTGCGAAATATAAGCTCAAATTCGAAGTGATTAGAAATTTGCCAATAAAAATTGAAGACAACAAAAAAAAACAAAAAGATAAAACTGAAAAATACCTATTTTATCAAGGTGCCTTGAATGACGGAAGAGGGCTACCAGAAATCATACAGGCAATGTCCTCAGTAGAAAATTACACGCTAAAAATTGCTGGGGAGGGCGATCTTTCAAACTCTTTGAGAGCATTAGCGATAAATTTAAACTTATCAGATAGAATTGAGTTTTTAGGAAAAATAAATCCCAATGACCTCAGAAGTTATACAGATGGAGCCAGCATAGGACTTAACTTGCTTGAAAATAAAGGTTTGAGTTACTATTATTCATTAGCGAATAAATTTTTCGACTATATGCATGCTGGTGTTCCTAGTATTTGTATGAACTTTCCCGAATACAAAAAAGTTAATCAGGAGTTTAATGTGGCTGTTCTGATTGATGAACTTGGTATTTCTTCTATACTGAGCGCTATTTCTTATGTAGAAAATCATTATGAAAAAATGACTTCAGCATGTACTCTTGCTTCGGTTGACTATTGTTGGAACACGGAGCGTGAAAAACTGATTAGTTTATATAGAAAATAGCTCACTATAGCTGTGTAATAGTCTTATTGAACAAATAGGATAGACTATTAGCTTCAAAGACGAGGAGGTTTAACGTAAGCTTCTAGTATTTTGAGAAAATGATTAAAAAAGATTTTAAATTTTATCTTTTAACTTTGTTCTATAAATCAAGATAAATGAAAAAAGTTCTTTTCGTCATCCCTATCATTCTCCTATTTGTTCTTCTTTCAGCAAAACCTTATTTCGGCACCCAAGTAGCGAATAGTGATGTTGGAATTAAATTCACAGAAGGTACATGGGCTGACATTCTTGCTAAATCCAAGAAAGAACATAAACCCATTTTTTTAGATGCTAGTACAAGTTGGTGTGGATGGTGTAAAAGACTAAAAGCCACTACATTTGTAGATAAAGATGTCGCCAATTTTTTTAATAAGAATTACATCAATTATGAAATAGATGCGGAACATGGCGAAGGACTTACTCTTGCAAAGAAGTATCGAATCAATAATTTTCCGACCTTAGTTTTTATAGATGCTAATGAAAAATCGCTCATGTTCTCCGAAGGCTACTTAGCCGCCCCAGACTTGCTAAAGTTAGGAAAACAAGTCATTGACAAAAATAAGTGATTATTGTTATTATAAGAGTTTAAGTAAGTTTTCTCAGTACAAAATTATCAATTAACTCGTAGAGTTTATCTGGCTTTAGAATTCGCCAATTGATTTTTTGTAGTTTCTCATTGAGTATGATATAAGATGGCAATGGAGAATCAAACATTTCATTAAAAACATGCTCTTGTAAATTAACCATTGCTATCCAACCTACGTTGTTTTCAATATCTTCCCACCATTCCTGATAATAACTATCGTCTTCATAAAAGAAATTCAAAACATTTTCTCCAATTAAAATAAATTGCGAAATTCCATTTTCAATAAAAATATCAATGACATCCCGTTTAAAAAACATGATATCATTGTTAATG
>CAMBZT010000085.1 GCA_945872405.1 Chitinophaga pinensis
TCAGCACTTCCACAATTTGTTGTTGTATATAGGGCGAGCCATGGCAACTGATCTCTATTGAATTTTCGGTGGTAAAACTTTTCGGTGCATGAAAAATACTGACCATCACTTCATCAATCTCTAAAGCACCATCCATCACAAATCCATAATGAATAGTATGTGATTTTTGTAAAGTCAAATCAGCACCTTTAAACACTTTCTGACAAATTAAAATGGCATCATTGCCCGAAAGACGAATCACACCAATGGCTCCAAGGCCTGGTGCTGTAGCAATTGCAACAATGGTATCTGAGGTATTCAAAATAAAATTTACATTAATGGTCTAACTTCAATGATATCTCCTTCGTCGAAAGTGGGACAATTTTTAGCAATAGCAATCGCCTCCTCCATGTCGGCCACTTCCAAAATATAAAAACCTCCAACGCCTTCTTTGATATCGCGCAATGGACTTACCACAATATTATTGTCAATTCGTTCCACCAAATGACCATCATATGGAATACCATACCCATCTACAAATTTTCCTTGAGCTGATAGCTCTCTTGCCCAATTAGAATGCGCTTTAATGATGGCATTCAACTTTTCTTCAGCCAATGGATACTTGCTTAAATCTTCTCTAATGATCAAAATAAACTTTGCCATTGTCGTATTTTTATTTCTCAAAATTAAGCATAAAATGAAGGTATTGATGGTTTGTTTGGGTAATATTTGTCGTTCGCCTTTAGCAGAGGGCATTCTGAGGCATCAACTCGAAGAAGCGGGTATACTAGATTGGGAGATTGATAGTGCTGGCACCGGGGGTTGGCATGCGGGTGAATTGCCTGACCGACGTAGTATTGAGGTGGCAAAGAAACATGGGATAGATATCACTTATCAAAAAGCGCGTAAGCTCAATGGTTATGATTTAGAAAATTTTGACTTGATTTTTGCTATGGATAGCAGCAATTATAATGATATTATCAAGCTGGCCCAAAGCAAGGAAGAAAGGGATAAAGTGAAGCTGATCATGAATGAATTGACTCCACATCAAAACCAGGTAGTGCCCGATCCCTATTATGATGATAATGGCTTCGAGGAGGTCTTTCAAATGCTCGATAAAGCTTGTGCAAAAATCATTGAACATTATCGTTAATTAAAGTACTGGATTCATTAATTATGTAATATCATATAACATCGAATGCCGCGTGAATGATTGCAGTGGACATCCTTTTTGTTTGGCTCTACAAAAAGATGGGAACAGAAAGCATGGTGCTTGGGTTTCTTCACCAAGCACGCGCCCAAAAAAAAATATCAGCTGCATTGACTTCATTAGAAAGCGATATTGATTACCTTTGTAGTAGAATGCTTTGCTCATGACAAAAATTAAACCATCCTTACCCAAAGGCACCAGAGATTTTCTTCCGCAACAAGTGGCACGAAGAAAATATATTTTCAATACCATCAGAGATGTATTCGAGAAATACGGCTTTGTGGAGATTGAGACGCCGGCCTTTGAACGCCTCGAAACATTGACGGGCAAGTACGGTGAAGAAGGCGATCGATTGCTTTTTAAAATATTAAACAGTGGTGATTTTTTATCGAAAGTCTCTACAGAAAATTTGACGACAAAAAATTCTGCAGGCGTATTAAAAGAAATCGCTGAAAAGGGTTTGCGATACGATTTAACAGTGCCTTTGGCAAGATATGTAGTGCAACATCAAAGTGAATTGGTGTTCCCATTCAAACGCTATCATGTAGGTCCCGTATGGCGTGCAGACAAACCACAAAAAGGAAGATACCAAGAATTTTTCCAATTTGATGCAGATGTGATTGGTGCAGATTCATTATTGAATGATGTAGAGTTGACGATGATTTTACTTGAAGTTTATCATTGCTTAGGCATGGATGTAAGCATCAAAATGAATAATAGAAAATTGTTAGAAGCACTCTCTATTTATGCTGGCTGTCCTGATAAATTGATGGAGATAACCGTGGCAATTGATAAATTAGATAAGATAGGTGCAGAAGGTGTGAATGATGAATTACAAAAGCTTTCATTGACTTCTGATCAAATTTCTAAAATAAACGAGATATTAAATTGTAAAGATTTATCAGCACTTTCAATAAAATTTACCAATGATACTATTGGACAAAAAGGTATTGAAGAACTCAATTATATCTTTAGTAAAATTAAAGATTCGCATGTAGGTTTTGATATTACCTTAGCACGTGGACTCACTTATTATACGGGCACTATTTGGGAGGTATTGGCCAATAATGTAGTGATGGGAAGCATTACAGGCGGTGGTCGTTATGATAATCTCACTGAAATGTTTGGAGGACAAAACATGAGTGGTGTAGGTATTTCATTTGGCATCGAACGTATCTATGATGTGATGGAAGAATTAAATTTATTTCCTGATGACATCAGCAAAGGTGTAGATATTTTATTTGTAGCGCGTGAAGAGCGTTTGATAGATTTTGTTTTTGAACAGGTAAGTCAATTAAGGGAAGCAAATATCAGTTGCGAAATTTATACTGGTCATCCAAAAAAGAAATTCAATTATGCAGAAGCCAAGCAGATAGGCTTTTTCATTGAGGTAGGTGATGATGAAAAAAGCAGTGGCATTTTCCGGATAAAAAATATGAATACTAGGGAAGAAGAGAAATTAAGCATCATAGACATTATCACAAAATTTAAAAAATAATGAAGCATTCCATTTCATCCGGTAGATTAACGATTGCAGACATTCAACATATTATTAGCAATAACCAAGCTCTAATACTTTCTACTGAAAGTGAAAGCAAGATAAAAGCCTGTAGATATTATTTAGATAAAAAAATTCCATTGGCTGAAAAGCCTATCTATGGTGTAAATACAGGCTTTGGCTACTTATGTGATGTGAAAATTTCTGATGCTGATTTAGAGCAATTACAATATAATTTATTGGTGAGTCATGCCTGTGGTATGGGAGATAAAGTGCCCGATGAGATTGTAAAAATAATGTTGCTACTCAAAGTACAATCCTTAAATTATGGTCATTCAGGTGTCGCATTAAGCACTGTAAATCGTTTGATTGATTTTTATAATGATGATATTTTACCAATCGTCTACGAACAAGGTTCCTTGGGCGCTAGCGGCGATTTATCACCATTGGCACATCTCTGTTTGCCGCTATTAGGATTAGGAAAAGTGAAAGTAGAAAAAAGTGAGATTGAGGCAAGTGAAATCAATTATGCTCCGCTGAAACTAAAATCTAAAGAAGGCTTAGCATTGTTGAATGGCACACAATTTATGAGTGCTTACGGAGTCTATATTTTACAAAAAGCAAAAAGGTTATCGGAGCTTGCAGATATTATCGCCAGCATTTCTCTAGAGGGATTCGATGGTCGCAAAGAACCATTCAATGCATTGATACATGGGGTTCGTCCACATGATGGACAGATCGCCACTGCTGCCAAAATTTTAGAACTCACGGATGGAAGTGAGATTTTAGCACAAGAAAAAAAACAGGTGCAAGACCCATATTCATTTCGTTGTATTCCACAAGTGCATGGCGCTTCAAAGGATGTGATTCAACATGTGACATCGGTTTTTGAAACAGAAATCAATAGTGTTACAGACAATCCAAATATTTTTGTAGAGGAGGATCTAATCATTAGTGGTGGCAATTTCCATGGTCAACCTTTAGCGATGGCCTTAGATTATCTAGCCATTGCATTAGCTGAATTGGGAAGCATTTCAGAAAGAAGAACTTACTTATTAATCAGTGGACAAAGGGGCCTCCCTCCTTTTCTTGCTAAGGAAGCAGGATTGAATAGTGGCTTTATGATTCCTCAATACACTGCTGCCTCTATAGTTAGTCAAAATAAACAATTATGCAGTCCTGCTTCAGTAGATTCAATTCCTTCTTCCAATGGACAAGAAGATCATGTAAGTATGGGGGCGAATGCTGCCACCAAATGTTTGAAAGTCGTGAATAATTTGGAAAGTATTCTTGCCATAGAATTGATGAATGCAGTGCAGGCATTAGAATTCAGACGACCATTAAAAAGCTCAATATTTATTGAAGACTTTGTTGCAGCCTATAGAAAAGTAGTGAGCGCTAATACCGTGGATCGTTTTTTACATGAAGATATGCAACGCAGCCTAGATTTTGTAAGAACGGTAAAACTATAATGCAACCAAGCGATATAGAAAAGAAGGAGGTTCGCGCAAACTAATTTTATAGCATTTTAATTATTTGTATTCCATTATTAAAATTCAAAGAGCATGCCATCAACAGCCATCACGCCAGAAGCTTATATAGCTGAATTACCTTTGGATAAAAAAGAAGGATTTATCAAACTACGCGAGACCATCAAAAGATCCATTCCCAAAGGTTTTGAAGAGATGATGACTTATGGAATGATCGGCTATGTAGTGCCTTTGAGTACCTATCCAGCAGGCTATCATTGCAATCCAAAATTACCTTTATGCTTTGTGAATATTGCTTGTCAAAAAAACTTTATTGCTATGCATCACATGGGTTTGTATGGCAATCAAACATTGACAGATTGGTTTGTAGCTGAATACCCAAAGCATAGCACTAGCAAATTAGACATGGGTAAAGCCTGTATCCGCTTTAAAAAACCTGATCAAATTCCTTTTGATTTGATTGCTGAGCTGATGAAAAAAATGACAGTAAAAGATTGGATCGCCTATTATGAAACGGCATTAAAAAAGGGGCTAGAATCGAAAGAAAAAAAATCTATCACTCAATAATCAGAAGCTGAATTTAAATGTTGAGTCGATGAGTTTTGAGTTGCATTAAACAGCATTAACTGAGTATTCCAATAAACTTTTTAGGACTCTTCGGTCGAACAACAAGCATGAGGTAAGCCCAGTTTTGGTTGATGGCTATATTACTTGTCTGCATGTATTTCGAAGGATAGGAAGGTAAGAATTGACTATAACCAAGCTGCAACGACACATCTTCAGTAATAATAACACCTGCAGTTAAGTCTATCTCCAAACCAAGTTGTTTACTCAATGACTCAGTGCCTTTAAAAATGGTTGCATTTGTCATAAAATTATGAACATCAGCAGCTATGAACCACTTCTTATTGATGTCATATTTCATACGAATATAGATATCAGTCAACCCCACCGAATTTTCGAATCGACCACCTACATAAAAATAATCCATATAACCATTGTGCGCATGATTAGTGCCATACATCGGATTGAAAGAACGATTTAGATTTGAAGTATTGTTACTATTGGTTCCGCTCAATAACTCAGCACCAAGTGTCATTTTAAAGCTAGATTTTTTCTCTGAGTTTAGACTAAACACCTGAGAAACTTGCAGACTTAAATCATAGGCTTGAAGATTTTGGTTTGAAACGTCTTTTCCGAATTGATAATAGGCAAACATTGAAACAATACCGTTCTTCCAAAAACTATACTTCAATGCAGATATTCCTATGGTTTGAGAAAATCTTAAATCCTTATCTACGACTTTATTTAAAGAATCATACTTTATAAATTGTCGCCCATTATTCCAAAACAAAGCCGATAACTCAAATTCTTTATGCTTATAATTATACCAAGCCATTTGTGCCGTCTTATATTGATTAGTTATTGTATAAAGGCTCTCACTCAATGACTCTGCGTTTTGATTATAACCAATACCGATATGCAGTTTCGATCGCTTCTTTTCAAATTTTAGTAATGCAAAATCATGAGCTCTGGCTTGTAAGGCCCAATCTAAATTTCCTAAAAATCGAGCATTATCATAATTCAATTCTTGCCTACCTACTTTAACAGACCAAAAGCTGTCAACCGCCAGCTCCGCCCATCCTTCGTGTAAGGACAACAAGCCATCTGTAATCTTGATTTGTGAAGTATTACCCCATATTCTTACATCTTGAATACTGGCATAAAATTGAAGCTTCTTCATTTTATAACCGACTTGCAATCTCAATCGCTGACCGATAAAACCACTAGGTTTTGTAGTGGTTGAAATTATTCTCCCATATCCATTTCTATATTCTGCCCTTTCAATTAGTTGACCATTCACATCAAATTGAGCTAAGGCAGCTAACTGAAACAACAAAAGGATAGATAAAAAAGAGCTTGATTTTGTAAAATTTTGAATCATGTGGTATTTAATTTTGATAAAAATACAAAAATATGGGTGTATAATGTATTGTTGAACAACTTATAAAAAAATAAAAATAATAGCTTTATGGGGCCAAAAGATAAGCATAGTCTCCGGACAACATTAGTCTAGAGACCACGGCTTATCGTGGTCAGCAGATACAAATGCTCGCAGCAATGGGTGCAACGGTAGCGCTGCAATAGCGATAGCGATATATCCTTACAGCCTACAAGCGTAACACATGGTGGCATTGCTTTTTGTACTCAGCAATGCCAGCTGCCCCCCAATAAAAAAAGCCGTGATTTCTCACAGCTTTTTCAAAAGGAATATTTTATTTTATCTCTCTTTCAAAACCATATCAATGCTCATTACCGACGCAAGAATCATTACTCGGATGGGATCATTTGCTTTCACAGATTCATTAATAATACATGCATAATTATCTGCGGTGGTAAATAATTCTTTGCCAATTCCTGCCCATTTTTTTGATACCTGTGCCAACTCTTGACCGTCATTGGTCTTCAACGAAAACTCCCATCCTACAAAGTTTCCAGTCAATTCACCCAATTTTTCACCTGAAGGTGAAAGCATCTCAAATGAGGGCTTGAATAATTTAAAAATCTTTCTCAATGTACCCACCGGTGTACCAGTTTCATCATACACCACCACCACTGATCTGAAAAAGGTAACACCCCTTTTTAGATTCACTAAAGTCACTCCATTCGCGGTGATATAGATATCAAAAGGTGTCATCGACTTATACTTTGTGAAGCGAAAAATCTTTGTCAAAAACCCTAAATTTGGCTCACGACATTCCATCAATGGCTCTTTGGTTTCCATGTCAAAAATGTCATAATTATTGGCTGCTTTAAAAATGCCTGTATGTTCTTTAAT
>CAMBZT010000086.1 GCA_945872405.1 Chitinophaga pinensis
CCAGTCCAGTAGTCTTGATTGTAATCACGTATTGTTGTGGAAATAGCCTTTTGAAGCGCAAATGAAGGCATAGCAGGTACTTCAGGTGGGAAGTAATCATTTGAAGTTCCTTCGCCTCTGATGGCCGCAATAGGCAGAATAAGATTACCTAGGCCAATACTATCCTTCAAGCTACCACACTTGCCAAGAAACAGCACACCTTTGGGTTTGATGGCTCCTAACAAGTCCATAATTGTAGCTGCATTGGGACTACCCATTCCAAAATTAATGATAGTGATACCATCTGATGTAGCATTCGACATTGGTTTATCTTCTCCAACAATAGGTACATTATGCATTCGTGCAAACATCTGTACATATTTGTCGAAGTTGGTCAGTAAAATATATTCGCCAAATTGATCTAAAGCAGTGCCAGTGTATCTTGGCAGCCAATTGTTAATGATGTCATTTTTTGTTTTCATAGTTGTTGCTTTCAGGTCGATTTGAGTTCCATTAAATGAAATATATAACTTATTCCTGCAAAATAAATACATTTACTTAGAAAAAAGAATCATTTGTGACTTTACCTTTAGGAAAGTATCATTTTAGGATAAGAGAACAAGAAGGTAAAAATGAAGTTTTTGACCTTTGTAGGAAAGTATTTATTGTGTTGACACCAGAGGAGTTTGTGCGGCAACATCTGCTTTATTATCTATTGCAAGAAAAATCATATCCAATTAGTCTTATCAAAACTGAGCAAGGACTGCATGTGAATGAAACCTTTAAAAGATCTGACATTATCGTATTTGATAAAGAAGGGAAAGTGCTTATTCTGTGTGAATGCAAAGCCTCAAAAGTAAAAATTGATTTTAAAACACTTGAACAATTAATGATATATAATCAAACATTGCAGGCAAGATATTTTGTGCTTACCAATGGTGTAACAACTATAGTGGCTACCCATGAATCTGGTAAGTTGTTAGAAATTCAAGATCTCCCAAAGTATCAATAATTGAAAAAGTTAAAAAACATATTATTGTTTCCCTTCTATGTTGCATGGACAATTTGGTGTGCGATTATTTTCTGGTTGATAGTTCTTTTGGCCTTTCCAGTTATCTACCTCTTTGTGGCCTCAGGCAACAAGAATTTATTATATAAGGTACATTTCCTTCCTCCTCATATTTCAACAATTGTACTTTTTTTGTGGGGCGTAACAATTATTGAACATAATAAAGAAAAAGTGGATAGCAATCGACAAATGATTTTTGTTGGTAATCATCGCTCTTATTTAGATGCTTTAATTTCTGGTTCAGTGATTAAAAATTATAAAAAGTATATTGGCAAAGCAGAGGTTCTGAAATGGCCAGTCTTAGGTTTTTTATTAAAGAATTTATATATTCCGGTACATAGAGAGGATAAGAATCATAGGGCTTGGAGTATGGAACAACTTTACGTTAAAGCAAAAGAAGGAGCGAGTATCGTAGTCTTTCCCGAAGGGACAAGCAATAACACTGCTAGCTTGTTGAAACACTTTCATGATGGGGCTTTTAGATTGGCTATTCCTACTAAATTGCCAATTATGGTGATGACAATCATTGGCGCTGGCGAAGTTTGGAATAGGAATATCTACTTGCTTAAGCCAGGTACAATTCATGTTTATTGGAGTACACCCATAGAAATGACCAATTATATAGATATCGAAAAAGACATGGAAAATTTGAAGCGTAGTGTGAAACAAGAAATGCTCATCCATTTAGAGAAGCATTATCCAAAGGGCTATCTAATTTATTAAACAAAACATTAATTCTTATGAAAATTTTAATTATCAATGGACCAAATTTGAATCTTGTGGGCACTAGAGAGCAGGATATATATGGAGAAACAAGTATGACTGATTTTATTGAAGAAATCAAGGACGCTTATTTCGATTGTGAAATTACTTATTATCAAAGTAACGTAGAGGGAGAAATAGTAAATAAGTTGCAAGAGGCGGAGAAAAAAAAATTGAAAGGAATTATTCTAAATGCTGGTGGATACACACATACCTCGGTTGCTATCAGAGATGCCATTGCTGCTATCAAAACTCCCGTTGTTGAGGTTCATATTTCCAATCCAATGTCACGTGAAGAATTTCGTCACCAGTCATTGATGACAGGCGTTTGCAAGGGAGTGATTGCTGGGTTCGGACTCGAAAGTTACGTATTGGCAATAGATAGCTTTCTAGATTAGAGGGTTTTTACAATTTCATTGATATCACTCATCAATTGACGAGCAATTCCTTCTGCGGTTGTTTGATGACTACTTTCAGCATAAATTCTAACGATAGGTTCAGTATTCGATCTACGCAGTTGTACCCATTCCTTATCAAACTCGATTTTTAATCCGTCAATATCATTGATAGGTTGATTACTATATTTCTGCTTTATCTTTTTGAACACTTTATCCAAATCAACCTTAGAATCTAGCTCAATTTTATTTTTTGAAATATAATAATCAGGATAGGTTCTTCGAAGAATGGATGCAGTCATATTGCTATGTGCCAAGTGGGTTAGAAACAAGGCAATACCTACTAAGGCATCTCTGCCATAGTGAACCTCTGGATAGATGATACCACCATTGCCTTCGCCTCCAATAATTGCATTTATAGCTTTCATTTTTTCAACAACGTTTACTTCGCCAACTGCAGAAGCTTCATAGGTCATGCCGTGTAACTCAGTGACGTCGCGAAGTGCCCTCGTACTAGATAAATTAGATACAGTGTTTCCTTTAGTATGCTTTAGCACATAATCTGCTACAGCAACTAATGTGTATTCTTCACCAAACATAGACCCATCCTCACAAACCAAGGCAAGTCTATCGACATCAGGATCTACTACAATTCCAAGGTCTGCTTTGTGAAACTTTACTTCCCCTGAAATTTTACCTAAATTTTCTGGAAGCGGCTCAGGATTGTGTGGAAAATTACCATCTGGTGTACAATACAATTCATGAATGATTTCTACACCTAATTTTTTTAATAATAAAGGAACTACAATTCCCCCTGTTGAATTGACAGCATCAACCACAATTTTGAAATGTGCATTCTTTATTGCGGCCATATCCACCAAGGGTAAGGCACAGATAATATCAATATGCTTATCGATGTATGAATCATTGGTAGAATATTTTCCTAATTCAGTGACCTCCGCAAAATGTATTTGGTTGGAGTCAGCTAGCTTCAAAATTTCTTCTCCATCTTTCGCAGAAAGAAACTCGCCTTTCTGGTTCAATAATTTCAAGGCATTCCATTGCTTTGGATTATGACTAGCAGTAAGAATGATTCCCCCACCCGCTAATTCAATAGGAACTGCAATTTCAACAGTGGGTGTGGTACTGAGGCCAATATCAACAACATCAATACCCATTCCCAACAAAGTACCTACCACCAAATGATTGACCATTTCACCAGAAATTCTGGCATCTCGTCCAATCACTACTTTTTTTATTCCGGTGGTTTGAATGATAAAGCTGGCATAGGCTGCTGTAAACTTGACAATGTCATGTGGTGTTAGCCCTTGGCCAATTTCGCCACCAATCGTGCCGCGAATTCCTGAAATAGATTTGATTAAACTCAACTTGATATTAATTTTGTAGGACAAATTTATTTCATACTTTACAGTTTTGAGATATAAATTATTAACAAAGAATGAATCCAAATAGATAAATGAAGGCAGCAAACGAAGAAAAATGGTTTGAGACATGGTTTGACTCACCTTACTATCATATTTTATATCAAAATAGAGATGATAAAGAAGCACAAATATTTATTGACTACCTAATAGAGCAACTCCAGCCAATTGAAGGTCAACAATTTCTAGACCTTGCTTGTGGAAAAGGTCGGCATGCCTTATATATATCTGAGAAAGGATTTCAAACAATGGGAGTAGATCTTTCAAAAAATAGCATAGAATTTGCGAAACAATTTGAATCAAGTTTACTTCAATTTGAAGAACACGATATGCGTGATGTAATACTTGGCAAGCAGTTTGATTTTATATTTAATCTATTCACTAGTTTTGGCTATTTTGAAGATATATCAGATAATTTGAAGATGCTTTCCTCTGTTCATAAAATGTTGTCTGAAAAGGGAGTTTTTGTGTTAGATTTTTTTAATTCTTACAAAGTAGTGAGCCATCTTGTTGAGTCGGAAACAAAAGTACTTTCTAATATCGTTTTTCATGTGAGCAAAAATATTGTGGATAGGAAGATCATTAAATCCATTAATTTCACTGATGAAGGAAAAAAGTATCATTTTGAAGAACAAGTGAATGTGTTCTCTGACAAAGAAATTTTACACATGCTGGATTTACAAGGGTTTTCTGTAAAAGAAATTTATGGAAGTTATCATCTTGACGCCTTTGATAAATACACCTCTGATCGATTTATTGTGATGGCGGAAAAAAAGTAATTTACGCTTCTAGATGAAGTATCCGCTCATATAAAATTCGCGTGAATGATTGGCAGCAGTATCTTATACTGCAGAAAGCATGTTCATGGCATCTTAACTAATTGTTGAAGTGCGAGCACCTTCTCTATTTATGCTTATGCCATGACACGCCCCAAAAGTTTATAGATAAAAAATATTTTTATCTATAATTTTTCTATTTTTATTGTCTTATTTACTTACACCTTTTAACGAAAATTGAAATGAAATTCAAAGAAGAACTACTCCAGTTTATCTGGCAGTATAAATTATTTGTCAATAGACAACTCTATTCTATTCGAGGGGAACCACTAGAAATTATTGACACTGGTAAATTGAATCTTAACGCTGGCGCAGATTTTATTCATGCGAAGGTGAAGATAGGAGACACCCTTTTTGCTGGCAATGTGGAAATACATGTAAGAGAGCGCGATTGGATTGCACATAAGCATGATGAGGATAAGGCATATGATAATATCATCCTTCATGTGGTATATATTGCTGATAATACAGTGAAACGTAACTTTGAGACGTTAGAATTACAATCGCTCATCGACCAAAACTTGCTTCATACCTATCAAATGTTGTTTGATAATCGAGTCAAAATTCCTTGTTTTTATATTTTCAGAAAGCCTGATGAAATTGAATTATCAATGTGGTTACAAACGCTTGCTTTGGAACGTTTGGAAAAGAAGATACATGCCACCAATGAATTGTTTTTACAAAATAATTCGGATTGGAATAGAACGGCAATATCCTTAGTTGCAGGCTTTTTAGGTGGGAACTTGAATAAAGATTCAATGCTACAGTTAATGTATAGTTTCGAATTTAAGATATTATCAAAGTATTGTAAAAACATTTTCAAGACCGAGGCACTTCTGTTCGGACAAGCCGGGATGCTTGAGGAGGTAACAGCTATGGACGATTATCAGAAGCAATTATTTACTGAATATAAACACTTAAAATTGTTGTATAATTTGACTCCATTACAAGTTACGACTTGGAAATTTTCGCGACTAAGGCCTGCTTCTTTTCCCACTATACGCATTGCACAGTTAGCACAAATTTTGTTTGTGCATCGAAATTTATTTGATGATTTGGTTAAGAACTTTGATTTTGAACAGGCGAAGAGAATCTTGTCAGTGGAGGCATCAGACTATTGGAAGAGACACTATAATTTTGCACACATCAAGGAAGCAGAAAGGACAAAATCTGTAGGTCAAAGTAGTATTGATAGCATCGTGATAAATGCGATTGTACCATTATTATTTTATTATGGAAAAGAAACTGACAATCAAGAAATGTGTGAGCGCTCTCTTGCTATCTTAGAAAGTATGAAAGGGGAGCAAAACAATATTACAAGATTGTGGGACTCGCTAGGAGTGAGGAGTAAAAGTGCTTTTGAGTCACAAGCCTTGATTCAGCTTAAAAACAATTATTGTGATAGATTTGGCTGTTTAAAGTGTAGAATTGGCTTAAATTTGATGAAAGGCGATAATTAAAAAATAATTAGACATCAATTTTCTTTGGCTTATAGTTTAAGTAAACAAGTGACTGTTTCAGCTAAAAGTTGATTGATTGTCTTTGCTCAGAATTATTTATTAAGAACATTTCCACACATACACGAAGAATCGGAATTTTTATTAACTTTGCATTCCATAATCACACAATTATTATGGTCAAGTATATTTTCGTCACCGGTGGTGTTTCTTCTTCATTAGGTAAAGGAATTTTCGGTGCATCTCTGGCAAAACTCCTACAAGGCAGAGGATATTCTGTAACCATTCAAAAATTTGATCCGTATATTAATGTTGATCCTGGGACTCTTAACCCCTATGAGCATGGTGAATGCTATGTTACAGAAGACGGTGCTGAAACAGACTTGGATTTAGGTCATTACGAAAGGTTTTTAAATGTACCTACCTCTCAGATGAACAATGTGACCACAGGGCGTATCTATCAGACGGTGATAAATCAAGAAAGAGAAGGTAAGTACTTAGGGAAAACGGTTCAAGTAATACCTCATATCACAGATGAAATAAAGCGAAGAATGCAGTTGCTTGCCCAGACTGGTAAATACCATATTGTTCTTACTGAAATTGGTGGCACTGTTGGTGATATCGAGTCTTTGCCTTTTGTAGAAGCAGTCCGTCAGTTGGTTCGTGAGTTAGGTCCTTATAACTCTTTAGTCTGTCATCTTACTTTGATACCATTCTTAGCCTCTGCCAAAGAGTTAAAAACAAAGCCGACTCAGCATAGTGTGAATCAAATGATGGGCTATGGTTTAAAGCCTGACTTAATCATTTGTAGAACAGAGCATGAATTAGGTGAGGATATTAGAAATAAATTGTCACTTTTTTGTAATGTTGACCGTGATTGCGTCATTCAGGCAATTGATAAGTCTTCTATTTATGCGGTTCCTCTAGAATTGCAAAATGAAAACTTAGATAGGACTGTGTTGCATAAACTTTCACTTCC
>CAMBZT010000087.1 GCA_945872405.1 Chitinophaga pinensis
ATGCCATTGGCTTTAGATATCGCTCATAAATTATTGATCGAATTGGCTGCGATGCGTCGCGAAAATAAAGCAATTACTTATTTGCGTCCTGATGCAAAAAGTCAAGTAACATTAGAATACAACGACAATAACCAGCCGGTAAGAATTGATGCAATTGTTGTTTCTACGCAGCATGACGACTTCGATTCAGAAGCAAAAATGTTAGCGAAGATTAAAAAAGATGTGATTGAATTATTGGTACCAAGGGTGATGAAAAAATATCCTAAGTACAAGCATTTATTCAATAACAAAATCAAATATCATGTGAACCCAACGGGTAAGTTTGTGATTGGTGGTCCACATGGCGATACTGGTTTAACAGGTAGAAAAATTATCGTAGATACTTATGGTGGAAAGGGTGCTCACGGTGGTGGCGCTTTCTCTGGTAAAGATCCAAGTAAGGTAGATCGTTCGGCCGCATATGCTACTAGACATATCGCTAAGAATCTTGTAGCCGCTGGTCTTTGTACCGAAGTATTGGTTCAGGTTTCGTATGCTATCGGAGTTGCAGAACCAATGGGTATTTATATCAATACTTATGGTACTTCAAAAGTGAAAATGACTGATGGGGATATCGCTAAAAAAGTGGAGAAAATTTTTGACATGACACCTTATGGTATTGAAACGCGTCTGAAATTGAGAAACCCTATTTATTTAGAAACAGCTTCTTATGGTCACATGGGTAGAGAAAATAAAACAGTGACTAAAACCTTCGCAACCCTTGATGGTAAAGTATTAAAAAAGGTGGTTGAATTATTTACATGGGAAAAATTAGACCATTTAGATAAAGTAAAAAAAGCTTTTGGATTGAAATAATTGAGCTATAACCAATAAACTCTTGAATGGAACTTGTTTAATCACAAGTTCCATTTTTTTATTTCAAGGTAAAGATTCGTAGCTTTTGATTGTAGCAATAAAATTCGTTTTTTCAATCCATTATATTTTAGGTAAATTTGTTAACAGACTTTAAACAGACTTCTTCTTGAAACAAAAAATATTCTTTGTCTTTTTAAATTTACTGATGATTCATTTCAGTCATGCCCAATCTGTATGCCGGGTACATAAAATCAATAGAAGCATTGACATTAATGGCAAAGCGAATGATGAAGTTTGGAAAGATATTCCGAGTGTAAAAGGCTTTACACAAAATTTCCCCACAGATTCTGCAAAAGCCAAATTTGATACTGAAGTAAAAATGTGCTATGACAATAAGAATATCTATGTATTGGCATACATGCACGATACCACCAAAAAAGATTATGTGATTCAATCGTACAAAAGAGATTTTTCGATCAAAAATACAGATGCATTTATAGTTTCCATTTCGCCACTGAACGACAAAATAAATGGCTTCAGTTTCGGGACAAGTCCTGTGGGCGCACAACGCGAAGGATTGATTGCCTTAAGTGGAGCAGGCGGTGTTACTACAGCTTGGGATAATAAATGGTTTTGCGAAACTAGTAGAGATGCCAATGGTTGGTATGCAGAATATAAAATACCATTTAAAACACTGCGTTTTAAAAAAGGAAGTAACAACTGGGGCATCAATTTTGCTCGATTCGATTTAAAGAATAATGAAAACTCCACTTGGGTGAAAGTGCCACTCAATTTTAATCTATCGCATCTAGGCTTTTTAGGGGAGATGCATTTTGATGAGCCGGTAAAAAAGAGTGGTGCCAATTTGGTATTTATTCCTTACGTAACTGGTGGTGCTAGCTTCAACTATCAAAAAGCACCGAACCCCAAAATTAATAATTTGGCCTCAGCTGGATTTGATGCAAAGCTTGGGGTGACCTCTTCTCTTAATTTAGACCTTACCGTAAACCCCGATTTTTCGCAGGTTGAGGTGGATGACCAAGTAGTGAACCTCGATCGTTTTGAATTATTTTTTCCCGAAAAAAGACAGTTTTTTATTGAGAACTCTGACTTATTTGATGCCTTTGGATTTAGTAAAATTCGTCCATTTTTTAGTCGAAGAATTGGCTTGTATAAAGGCGAGAATATTCCCATAATTAGTGCTGCTCGACTGAGTGGTAGCATCAATAAAAACTGGCGCATTGGTTTCATGGATATGGTGACCAACCAACAAAATGATTTAAACTTACCGACACAAAACTATGTAGTGTTTGCCCTTCAAAGACGCGTGTTTGATCGTTCTAATATTGGCTTGATCGCTGTGGCGAAACAAAGTTTTAAAAAAGGACAGTCAATAAAAAAACAAAGCAATACCTTAATTGGTGCGGATTACAATATCTACAGTAAAAATAATAAATGGCAAGGTAAAATCTTTTACCATCATACTTTCAATACCAAAGCGAATATCGACGCCAATGCCAATGCTACTTGGTTACAGTATAATACCTCTAGAATCAACATCTCTTGGAATCATGAATATGTGGGCAAATTATATAATGCCGAAGTAGGATTTGTGCCTCGTATCGGGTATTTCAGACTTGAACCCTATGTTGCCTACACCCACTATCCTAAAAGCAAAAAACTGTTTAGCATGGTTGGAAATGTGTATTATAGCCAGTATTGGTCGATGTTCACCAAGCAAAGCACCGATAGGTTAAATCGATTGACATACACCTTAAACTTTAAAAGCTCTGCTGTGTTTGCCGTCTCAGTAAGCGATGTACAAACAAGACTTATAAATACATTTAATATTTCTGGAAAAAATAAATTCAATATCGCAGCAGGAAATTATTTCTATCGCTTTGCTTCTATGAATTTTAGTTCAAATTTCAGAAAGAAAATTTATGGTAGTTTATCTGTCAATTATGGTAGCTATTATGAGCGATATCGACTTGGTTATGGGGCCAGTATTGGTTTTCGATTCCAACCATACGGAACCATCAGTTTCAGTGCAGACAGAAACGAATTACTCAAAAAGGATCAGAACATTCATCTCACCTTATTAGGCTCCCGATTGGATCTCACCTTCTCACGCAATGTGTTTTTCAGTAATTTATTGCAATATAACACGCAGCAAAATCTCTTTAATATTAATACACGATTGCAATGGCGATTTAAACCAATGTCGGATCTTTACATCGTATACACAGATATTTATGATGCCATGCTCAATAAGCGTGTAAGAGCATTTCAGATTAAATTAACATATTGGTTCAACCTATAAAAACTAAATAAATAAATTGGTAAACAAACAACTAATTTTCGGTAAACAACCGATACTTGAAGCCCTCAAAGGAGCTACTAAACTCGATAGAATCATTACCACCAAGGAGTCGAAAGATGAAATTATCGCTCAGATTAAAGAATTAGCACAGAAGCAGAAAGTGTATGTGCAGGTGATTCAAGAGAAGCAATTCGACAATGTATTGTTCAAATATAAAATTGCTAAAAATGCGAATCATCAACATATTGTTGCCTTTCAGTCCCTAATCGAATACGATAATTTGGAAGATAAAATTCCACATTTATATGAGCAAGGCAAAAGCCCGTTGGTATTGATTTTGGATGGCATTACGGATGTCGGTAATTTTGGCGCCATTGCCAGAAGTGCTTTTTGTATGGGCGTAGATACCATGGTGATTTCGCATTCAAACTCGGCACAAATTAATGAAGTGGCGATGAAAGCTAGTGCTGGTGCGCTCAATAAAATTTCTGTTTGTCGCGAGTTCAGTTTGCGACGCGCCGTAGAATTTCTAAAGTATAATGGCTTCAAAATTTATGCAACACATGTAGAAGATGGCCAAGAGGTAGGTAGCGTAGATTTTAGCGAACCATGTGCCGTTATTATGGGTTCAGAAGACGAAGGCGTATCGCAAGAATTGCTTGATAAGTGTGATAGGAATATTCGCATTCCAATGGTCGCGAACTTCGATTCTCTGAACGTTTCGGTGAGTACAGGAATTATTTTATATGAGGCAATGAAGCAAAGAAAAACTTTAGCTACCTCGAAACAAAAAAATAAATAAAATGAAAATAGCAATTGATTTTGATGGTGTGATACACGAATACTCGAAAGGTTGGAATGGCGGTGAGATATACGATCCACCAGTGGCAGGTGCCAAAGAAGCACTAGAAGCATTGAAAGCAAAGGGTCATACCCTTTATTTGTTTACAACGAGAACCAATACTATGTTTCGCAAAAAAGACGAACCCGACCAAAAAGTAATGATCGAAGAATGGATGAAAAAACATGAAATACCATACGATAAAATATGGACATTTGGTAAGCCCATGGCTGATTTGTTTATCGATGATCGTGCCTTGTCATTCAAGGGCGACTGGAAGGATACACTAGAGCAGGTAGATGTTTTCAAAGTTTGGAACAAAGAAGATTAATCTTTTTAAACAATTTTAAAGCTTTTCCTGCTCTTCGTTTCATCTTTTTTTGAGAGGTAGAAAAAAAAGGAAATCACTGCGCTGAGGGCTATCATAATAAACTCTTTTTGAAATAGATTGTAGCACCTCAACTTCTCACATAGAGGACCCGATTTGTTAACAATATGTTACAATTCCCCTTGTATTTCGACAAGCACAATTCAAAAAAAACTTTACCTTTACAACCTCATCAAAATAAATGAAAACAATGAATGTATATGCCACTTTAGTATTGATTAGACACGGTCAATCAGCTTGGAATTTAGAAAATAAATTCACTGGCTGGGTAGATGTAGAATTGACAACAAAAGGAATGGAAGAGGCAAAAAATGCAGGCATAAAATTAAGAGATTATCAATTTGATCTTGCCTTTACGTCTGGACTAAAAAGGGCGCAAGAAACCTTAAAAATTGTATTGGAAGAAAGCCATCAAGCTGAAATAGCCACTTTTCAAGACATTGCATTAAACGAAAGAATGTATGGCGATTTACAAGGCTTGGATAAAACAGAAACAGAGGAAAAATTTGGTGTTGAACAAGTAAGAATATGGCGAAGAAGTTTTGATATACAACCACCAAATGGCGAGAGTTTAAAAGATACTGCTGATCGTGTAATTCCTTATTTCACGAAGAATATTGAACCATTATTGAACGAAGGTAAATCAATAATTGTAGCAGCACATGGTAATAGTTTAAGAGCCTTGATCATGCATATTGAACGATTGACTAAAGATGAAATTCTTGAGTTTGAAATTCCAACAGCCGTTCCACGTTTGTATACTTTTGACGAAAGCATGCAGATAATTGAAAAGAAATTTTTGTAAGAAGCAGCACTAAAAAATAGCATCATGAAAATAGCGATTGATTTCGACGGAACCATTGTAGAACATGCTTATCCAAGCATTGGAAAAGAAATGTTATTTGCTATTCAAACACTAAAAGCATTAGAAGGAAAAGGGCATCAACTTATTTTGTGGACCTATCGCGAAGGCCGTTATTTGGATGCCGCTGTAGATTATTGCAAAGAAAAAGGCATCACATTTTATTCCGTTAATAGAAGTTTCCCGGAAGAAGAAATCGGACCAGGTGTTGGCAGAAAAATAGATTGCGATATGTTTATCGACGACAGAAATGTAGGCGGATTCCCCGGCTGGTCGAATATATGGCAACTCATACATCCAGACGGCGGTGAACTCAATCATCAAATAGCAGATCCTGCTGCACACTTCAATTACGCCAAGAAAAAAAGTTTCTGGCAGAAATTATTTAGTTAATCCAAAGTTGTACACTCTTTTTTTATTGTTTAGAATAGCCATCAAATTGCTGATTTGTATTGAAAAGAAAGTCTAGCTAAGCGAGAATAATTTCGTTTATTTTCTATTTTCTGTGTAAGTTTGACATCTATTCATCACCTCAAAAAACAAGCTCAATGACAGACATAGAAATTGCTCAGGCCGGAAAAATGACCCCCATTAAAAATATTGCTCAAAAACTAGGCATCGGTGAAGATGATATTGAGATGTACGGTAAGTATAAAGCCAAACTTCCACTTCATTTGATTAATGACGAGAATGTAAAAAAGGCAAAATTAATTTTGGTAACAGCCCTAACGCCTACTCCAGCTGGTGAAGGAAAAACAACCGTTTCTATTGGATTGAACGAAGGGCTCAATAAAATTGGTAAGAAAAGTATTGTGGTGTTGAGAGAACCTTCTCTAGGTCCCGTCTTTGGTATCAAAGGGGGCGCAGCAGGTGGTGGCTACTCACAGGTAGTACCAATGGAAGATATCAATTTACATTTTACAGGCGATTTTTCTGCTATAGAAAAAGCAAATAATTTCTTGGCGGCGATTATTGATAATGTGATTCAGACACCTGATCATGCTATTAAAATAGATCCTAGAACAGTGGTTTGGAAACGAGTGATAGATATGAATGATAGAGCCCTCAGAAATATTATTATTGGTGTAGGTGGCAAAGCCAATGGTATGATGCGTGAAGATGGATTCAATATCACTGCTGCATCTGAGATTATGGCAATCTTATGTTTGTCGAATAGCTTAACCGACTTAAAAGAAAAACTAGGAAATATTTTTGTTGGCTTTACTTATAAAAATGAACCCGTTTATGCCAAAGATTTGAAGGTGCAAAATGCAATGGCCATTTTATTAAAAGATGCCATACAACCTAATCTAGTACAAACTTTAGAAGGCAATCCTGCGATTATTCACGGTGGACCATTTGCGAATATTGCACAAGGAACCAATTCCATTTTGGCGACAAAAATGGGTTTATCTTTAGGAGATTATGTAGTGACGGAAGCAGGTTTTGGTGCTGACTTAGGAGCAGAAAAATTTATGAATATTAAATGTGGGTATGCGAAACTAAAACCAAGTACGATAGTGATAGTAGCGACCATTCGTGCACTACGTCATCATGGTGGTGCGATACCAGCAGAGTACAATACACCAGATATTGAGAAGGTAAGAAAAGGTTTTGC
>CAMBZT010000088.1 GCA_945872405.1 Chitinophaga pinensis
ATGCTTGGAATACGAACCTTGAGCAAAAAATTTCATGATCCCATATTCGGAATCTATGGCATGGTTCGCTATGCTGACGAAATCGTTGATAGTTTTCATGATTTTGATAAAAAAATACTCTTACAAAGATTTAGAGAAGATACTTTTAGGGCAATTGAAGAAGGCATTAGCTTGAACCCAGTATTGCATGCTTTTCAAAGAACAGTGCACCAATTTGGGATAGATAATTCATTGACCATTGCTTTTTTTAATAGCATGGAGATGGATTTAGAACAGAAAAATCACGATTTAAAAACTTATAACGAATACATTTATGGATCTGCCGAAGTGGTTGGATTAATGTGTTTGAAAGTTTTTACTGAAAACGATAAATCGATGTACCTCGCGCTTGAGAAACCTGCACGCTCTTTAGGAGCTGCTTTCCAGAAAGTAAATTTTTTAAGAGATATTCAAAGCGATTTCGCTGACCGTGGACGTGTTTATTTTCCTGGGGTTGATTTGAATGAGTTTACGCTTGAAAAAAAGAGGTTGATTGAAAAAGACATTCAACAAGATTTTGAAGACGCTTTAATTGGCATCAAGAATCTTCCAAGTTCTTCTTCCAAAGGGGTAATGCTTGCCTATCAATTCTATTCAAAACTCTTTGAGAAAATCGTTAAAACTCCCGCAGACAAATTACAAGAAGCTAGAATTCGAGTACCTGATTATCAGAAGGCCGGTTTAATGATTAATGCTATGCTTGGAATTTAAATCTCTATATCTTGGCTTGATATACCATTAACCAACTAGAAAAGTTCGAGATACATCTCTAAACAATAGTTCGAAAAGTCAAATTAATCCTTGATTCATGATGCTTGGCAGAAGGAGGCAATCGATGCAACCAATGACTTTGAGTTGTATCCTTCATCACCAACAAACTTCCATGTTCTAAAACAAGAGAGACCAATTCTTTCGTCAGCTTATGTTTAAAAGAAAATTTTCTTTCAGCACCAAAACTCAATGATGCAATGGCTCCATTTTTCTTCAAATCTTTTTCCGCATCACTATGCCAAGCCATGCCTTCTGTACCATCATGATATAAATTTAAAAGGCACGAATTAAAGGACTCTCTTGTTTCCTTTTCTACCATTTTCTTTAATTCTAAAAGTTCTTTCGTCCATGGCAAGGCTTTTTTCACAATGTTAGAATATTTATATTCATATGCCATATCGCCATACCATGCTGCTTTGCGCTTGGTAATAATATGTTTTCCAAAAATGATTGCTTCGTCATTTTTCCATTCAATCTGATGCAGCAATTCATGATAATAGGCATCTGCCTCCTGCAAGGGAATGAGCCTCCCTGAATAATGAACCACCCCATCTTTTGGCAAAAGATTAAGGCTATAATCTTTGTTATCGTAAAATAAATTCATCTCAATTATGATGTTAATAATAATTAAAAATAATCAAATTGAAACGTATCCATTGCCTATATCAGCGCTAATCCATTCTTTGCCTTCTCGATAAAAAACAATAATGCACTAGCCACCACAATATGCATTACGACCAATGGCATAGAATAAGCTACGCAGTCAAGAAAACTTACACTTTTGAATGCCCTATCTCCTTCCTATTTAACAAATCAATAACAAACGAAGCTCGCCATCTTTCTCTTTTGGTGCCCGGTGAATACAAGGAAGCACTTTACTTTCAGGATGATCAACAGCCAGACGCCACAGTTGACCTACACCGAGGTTGATGGGTTCTACATTCGTTTTAGCTCTATAATGTAAATCAAAAAAAGACTCTACTAAAAAAGACTCAAAGTCCTCCGCCGATCCATCAAATATTTTTTTGAGTTCTTCGCGTATCTCGGGAACAAGTACTTTTTGCTCAGCAGCTGCATTCGCCAATAAATCACTCGACGCGCCATAATAAGTGCACAGAAAAGTATCGGCTGGTATAGGAGAACGATCTACATGAAAAGAATATACATCGGTGGGGAAAAACGCATCACCATCTTCTCTTTCGTAACACTTGATAATATTAAGAATGGGAGATGCACCATGCGCTTCCAACAACTTCATATCCTGTATAAGAATGTCACGAGCCAATTTCCCTTCTTCACTCAACTCTAAGGCAAGCAAATTCTCTACTTCCAGCTCGCACATATTTTCTTTCGGTGCAAGCTTTTTCACAATCTCCGCAAAATCTCCACTTAATGACCGCGTCCAACATATCGCATTGACGTCTCCTTGAAACGGCGTGGAAACAAGGTCCTGAAAATTGCTGACATATTGAATTTGATTAATCGCTTGAGATGCTTCTTTCATACTGATTCATTATTTATTATATGCTTTTACATTTCTTTTGCAATCTAAATAAAAAAGAATAATTGAACTAAATTTTTAATGATGAGTCGGCACCGAAATGGTTTCTTACAGCATATTCAATGGAGCTATTCCGGCTCTTCGTTCTATCTTTTTTTAGAACAGAAAAAAAGGATGCCACTGCGATCCGGGCTACGAGTAATTTTTCGACCAAAAATTACCATCAACTGATTGATAAGAGGCTTTCCTTTGGTGACTGAGCCCCCTACATCGGATTGGAAATATTTTATCTTCTCAGACAATTTTGTTGTTAAAATGGACTTTTATATTCAGGATTCGTCAATAATTTTTGGTCTGTAAGTGTTTTTAAGAAGGCAACTAAGGCTTTTTTATCTGCAGAAGAAAGTAGTAAACCGTTAGGCAATTGTTGTAGAAACGAAGCATCCAATGTACTAGAGTTTTTTACTAAATTATAATGGTCAACCACTTGTTCTAAAGTGGAAAATCGTCCATCGTGCATATAAGGTGCAGTAAGTTCTACATTTCGCAATGAAACTACCTTAAACTTGGCTTTGTCATTTATATTGCTTGTTACTTTTTGTCTTCCAATATCAGTTACGCTTATATCATCATCAATACCATTATTCATATAATTATCGTTTTCAAAGTTGGCTCCACCATGGCAATGCTGGCAGTCTGCCCCACTTGTAGCTGGAAACCCAGCATTATACTCTGTAAAAAACAAATAACGCCCACGCTCTTCGTCAGTGGTTAATGTAGTATTACCAGCTAAGTAATCATCGTATTTTGATTGATTAGAAACAATTGAATTCATGAACTGTTCCAATGCTTTTGAAATTAAAAGAGTATCAATTTGTGTTGTACCAAATGCTCTTCTAAACTGATCAGGATAATTACTACTTGCTTGCAATTTACTGACCACATTTGCCAATGTTTCATCCATTTCTAAATTATCCTGAATCGGCATTAGCGACTGATGACGCAATAAATTGGCCCTACCGTCCCAAAAAAATTGATTCGTATTCCACGCCATATTAAAAACTGACATAGCATTTCGGTTGCCTGGTAAATCATTTACACCGGTGGAAAACTTTGAAGTATCATTAAATGCAAATTGTTGCATATGGCAACTAGCACAAGCTTGGGTGCTGGTTCGCGATAATATTTTGTCATAAAATAACATTTTTCCAAGCTTCACACCCTCTCGTGTAAGTAGATTATCACTTGCAATATTTGGAGGCGGAAACACCCCAATATCAATTATATAAGGAGCATCTGGTTCTTCCTTTGGATCTTTTTTGCAACTATGTATAAGTAACACTATTGAAGTGAAGCAAAATAGTATAAATAATTTTTTATTTTTCATTCTTTAAATTTTTTATTTACTGCAAATTCATTGTCCGTGAGTGAATTTAAAAAGTTGATTAGATCCTGCTTTTCTTGTGATGTTAATGCTAATGGTTGAATCAAATTACTTTTATGTACATGGTTTTGTCCACCACTGTTATAATGTTCAATAACAGCTGCTATAGTATAGAAACTACCATCGTGCATATATGGGGCAGTTAGTGCGATATTACGAAGTGAAGGCACTTTAAATCTTGCTCTGTCTTGTGGCAATTGTGTTAGTCGCATTCTTCCGCTGTCCGCATAATTTATATAAAGTCCATTGTTTTCAAAAGCATAATTAGTAAAATTAAAACCACTATGGCATTCGCTACAATTGGTTTTATTACTCGTAAAAAGCAAAAAACCTCTTTGCTCGCTTTCATTCAAAATACTGGTATTTCCATTGTAATAATAATCATCAAATTTACTATTGCCACTTATCAAACTTCGTTCAAAAGTTGCTAATGCACGGGTAATTACAAAAGCGTCTAAGGATCGGTTGTATGCTAGTTGAGCCATTGACTCATAGATACTATTCTGTTTCAATTTTTCAACCACATCAAGCATATTGGTATTAAACTCATTGTGCTCTTGTATTGGAACTAATATTTGCATTTCTAAAGTAGGAACCCCTCCAGCTCTTGTGAAGTAAGGATGATAAGACACATTTGCCAGGCTAGGTGCATTGCTTGTTCCAACATTATTATTATCCCCTTTGCTTAAGGGTACATTATCGCTAAAAGCAAATTCTTGTTTATGGCAAGAAGCACAACTTATAGTGTTATTTTTAGAAAGTTGCTTATCAAAAAAAAGTTGTTTACCAAGTATCCATCTTTCGTTTGTGAATCCATTATCTGCAGGGAAATCAACTGAGGGAAAGCCCACAGGAATACTGATAATTTCCTCCTCAACAATAGAAATTGCAGGATCTTTTCTGCAACTCAAAAAAAAGATGCATAGAGAAAAAAATAGTAAAACCAGTTTAACCGAAGGGCCTTTCATCAATTTATTGAACTACGATTTTGCGATTGGCTACGTTTAAACTTCTGGTATAAAATTTTACAACATAAACTCCTTTTGCAATATTGCTAACATTGATTTCATTATTGGCAAGCAAGGTGTTTTCTTTAATTATCTTTCCTGCAAGATCTGTGATGACAATTTTATCTGCATTGTTCTCATTGCTACCAAAATCAATAAACAACTTGTCGGCAGTTGGGTTTGGATAAATGCTTACATTAAATTCATCCCCTATATTATTAATTGAAGAAGGAATTCCAGCTCCTGGACTAAATACACGGTCGCGGAAGTTTTGTAAAGCAGTTAAATCTGTTGCATTTACACCGTGGTCTATTGGTCCCGTACTGATATTGATACCTTTTAGTGCTTGAGTATAATCAGCGTCTAAGTTGATATAAATATCATCTGTTCCAACTAGCATGCCGGCTACCATTTTTGTTTGGTTAAAATAATTCGCATTGCCTAATCCGTGCATTTCAAATCTTGTTGCAAATTCAGTACCTGTCTTACCCTCTAATGCTAAAAAACGATAGCCCGAACTCCAACCCCAATGCATTGATGGACTTTGAAATGATAGTGGGGTTCCAGTAATCTGCAATGTAGGGTCCGAATTATTTGTAGGAGATTCTACTCCAATAGAAAATTTTATACCTTCCACATTAGTCACATTGAAGTTGCCCAATAGTTCGATAACAGGAGCACTACCTTTGGCTAAAATATATTTGGTTGGTAGGCCTATTTCCATACCTCCATCGTGTATGATTTTGATACCAGAAATATAATAATCTACACGAGTAATTTTGAAATCCTGCAGTAAATCGTTTTGTGCCACTTCATTAAAAGCAAAATCAGCCGTATTTAATTTATGCGTAATAGTAAAATACACATTTTTTTGTGCATTGGAAATCGTGATTGCAAATATCAAAGCAATGGTCAGTAAAATTGATTTTTTCATTTTGTTAAAATTTATTTATTGTTAATGATTGAATGTGATGAGAAAATGATGTAGGGATTATAAACTAATTAAGCCCTTTTCCTATGGAGAAAGGCATACCCTATAACAATCAAATTCTAAAATCGCTATGTAAAATATATAGCGGGGGAGAAAAATCTGGCGGATGACCACTAATTTTCGTTTCAATATTCGCTTGAGAAAAATATTCTTCAGAGGAGCTAGTATAAACAGGCAATAAATCAAATAAAGTAAAATCTTTTAGCGTAAAAATTTCGCTCCTTACATTTACTTTTTTTTGTGCCTTTACCTCTACTTTTTTGTCCTTGCAACAATCTTTTCTGTGATGATGACCTTGGTGATTACAGCCACATTTAGTCCCAACCTCTACCCCAAAAAATGAATAGGATTTATGATTGCCACAGTAATGTACATTCATACTAAAACCAACCCCTGAAAACAGATGGGTAAAAATAAGCAGTAGGACAATTATTTTTTTCATTAACTAAACGTTACCAAATATACAATATCTTTTTCTTAAACTACAAATGCTTTTGTTGAAGTGGGGGAAAGACCTGTGTTTCCCTCTTCTTTCTTAAAAGACTTCTTTTTGACAAATTCTAAAAGCTATTTCGTTGATTAAACAACTTAACATTTATAGTTTTCATTTTGTTCACAATAATAAGTCCTCGTACTTTGTGTTCGCTCCATGGCCACAACAATCTTCCAGCCCATGGCTTTATTTTCTATAATTCAAGTTGCACAGAAAACATCTTTAAAACATATTCAAACATTGGTTGTACTGGGGTTACACCAGTTAGAAACCAACGCCAAATGGGGGATTCATAAAAAAAATTGGAAATTTATCACAGATTTAATTTGTAATAAATTTCCAATTTCTAAAGGTATTGTTTATATGGACTTATAGCTTTCACCTAAGATTAAAATGATGCGATAAAATCAACAGCACTGAAACACCACAAGATATTATTCTATAACAACGCTAACAATCGCTTGTTAAACCTATGCTGTTTGATCTTCGCTTGTTCTTGACAAAGCATAAATCACTAGACCAAATCCAATTTTATTGATTGCATCAGCGATATTGTAAACAAT
>CAMBZT010000089.1 GCA_945872405.1 Chitinophaga pinensis
GCGGATAGACAAGAAATTGCAAACAGACTTCACAAACTTGAAACGGTAAATATAAGAATGGGTGGACCAATTGAAAACTGTTTGATCATCGCGGATAAAATATTAAACTCAAGATAAAAGAAATAAAAATCAACTAGATTTTAAAATAATTGCCGTATATAATATTAAATTTAGTGAACCAAACTTTGAATACATATAGACATAAATAGAAATGTTATTTGTTTGATTTATGAGCCAAATTAAAAGTTTAAATCAAGGTGGCAAATAAAACTGCGTAAGTCTGCCTATCTCTTATTATTATTAGTATTATTGTATTTAAATTCCAAATTTTGAATGCTTCGCTTTAGGGTAAACGATATAAATAAACCTTTTTGGCACGACAAGGCCTTTACGCTTGAGTGGCAATTAGAGGATTGTAAATGGGTGTTGATTCATTATATAAATGGACAAAAGAAACGTTGGTATAAACGTACTGAACGTTCCTATCGATTTAAAAGGTGGTTTATCAAGAAAAACAAGGACGAGTTTTCTAACCTTGCCAACATTCACTTTCCAAAAGTTGTTGTTTATATTTTCCCTTGGTATGTATCCTGGCCTAAAAAGAAGGTTATTCAAATGGTCGTAAAATCACTTTACATTCAAGAAAATCCAATGAAGGTGTATACGCCAAAGTCAACAATTAATTCACCTTCAATTGACCTAATATCTTCGCAGCCTAATTCCCAATCGCCAGTTCTAAATGTAAGGATGCCTAATGTAGATCACGAACTTAATGTTGATGTCTGCGACAATAATGTAGCGGTGCTCGCACCGACATGTGATTGGCCAATTTCTGATTGGATAGAACAAGGGTTAGTAAATGATAAAAATATTGAGTATAATTATCTTCAAAAATTTAAAACAATTTAGCTTATGAATAATGAATATCCATCTCAGAAAGTTAGTTTCTTCACCAAATTCCTGTGGTGGTGCGCAGGAGCAGATAGTTATTTTTTACTTCGTTCACCTATCCAAGATAGAGTAAAGTATGCCGGTATTGGCGGAATAGTTTTCTCTACAGGGATTCTTGCAACATTTGCCGGAGGCTTTGCTTTCAACACCGCATTTGGGCCTAAGGGGCTGGCGGGAGATGATGTATCTAATATTGGATGGACAATTGGTGCAGCTATTTTTGGTATTTGTTGGGGTGCTCTTATTTTTAATCTCGATCGTTTCATTGTTTCGAGCACAGGAAAAGGCGATGGTACGGATGTCATTACTCTAAAAGAGTTTGGTCAGGCATTGCCAAGACTTATTATTGCTTTGATTCTTGGGATCACAATATCGAAACCATTGGAGCTTAAAATCATTGAAACCGAAATTAACGTAGAGCTTCGTAAAAAGCAGCAAGAGAAAATGGAAGAGTTCAATAAAAATACAGATTTTAAGTACAAGCAGGAAATCTCGTTAATTGATGTCGATATTACAAAGTTAGAAACTGATCGTAATGTATTAGTGCAGCGCCAGAAAGAAGCAGAGCAAGAATATATAGATCAAATGCAAGGTCGTTCAGGTAATGCTGGATATGGTCCGCGTGCAAAGCAGCTGGAACTCTTGAAGAATGATAAACAGAAAGAGGTTGCTGATTATGATGCAAGACATGCATTAGAAACCGCTGCATTAAAAGCACGCAGAGGTGATAAAATGGCTGCTTGGGAAAACGATCGTAATAATGTAAATAAAAAGCAAGCAGAAAATTTAGATGGGCTACTAGAAAGAATTGGAATTGCTGATGATATTGGTCGCGGGCTAGGCATTGCGCTCACGTGTATTTTTCTTTCTATTGAGATGGGACCTATCTTTTTTAAGATGATGATGAATAAAGGGCCCTATGACTACATGGTTGAGAATTATAATTATAGAATGTATGTTAGAAATGGTATTGTTAAGGAAGAAATGATTTTTGAAGGACGAGATGGTATGAAACTCATGGAGAAAATTAATTATCTAGAGGTTGAAAATGATCGGAAGGAGAAAGTTGAGAAGCTAAAAGCTCAAGAAGAGCTTAGTAAGAAAATTATCGGTGTTTGGTCGAGCGCTAAGATGAAAGATATTGATGCTGATGCTTCAAAATATTACCGTGAAGAACAAGGCCCTGCTAATAATGCATGAATAACTTACTAGGACTAAATAATAATTTACTGCAACAAGTAAGTGTTGTGGAACGTGCCGGATATTATTCTGCTACGCGACTATTTTTGCTTGTTTCAATAATTTCATTTGTTTCGAATGGTTACTTTGGTTATTTGTTTTTAGGAACGTGGCTAGGCGCGTTTGTTTTGGCGATTTTGATCGGGTTTATTCATTTCTCAGTTTTGAGGATTTCATTAATTACTTTAATGTCTAAACCTATTGTAGAAGCAGTAAATTTGAAATTGGTGGAGACTGTTGCTAAGCCCTCGAAAATCAAAAACCTTTTTAATGAAACAAGGCAACTAACTAAATTTAACATTGCTTCGATTATGCGATTTGTATTAGTTGGTTTGATTGCCATTACTATCTGTATTCCCATGTCAACAATCTTTTTTCATAATGAAGCTATGCGTATTGAGGAAAGTCATCGGGTACATGTTTTACAGAACTACAATGCCGTGGCGGCAAAAATGCATATTAGTGCTGAAGTTGTTGATCGTAATTTAAGTCAAGCACATTATCCATTTGTTATTTTTGAAGTTTTATGGAAAAAAAGTGCGTACCGGTTGTTGGTGTTTGTGTTTTTAATTCTTGTGTACACCCCCTTATTTGCTTTAGCTCGTTTGCGTTATGGGAAAGATTATTGTTATGGAGATCTTGTAAGAGATGAAATGCGTAAGGATATACTTATCGACTATCATGAAACAGTTGAGCAGTCGCAATTTTTTTTAGATAAATCCTTCCCTGAATTCAAGAAAAAATTAACCGAACTTACCGCGTTCTCAGATCCCCCTTTCAAACATTGCGCTAAAAGTTTGACCGTAAGAAAATTTGGTGCAACCGCCGATTTTAGGCAATATATGCGATCGATATAAATGGATAAATCTTTAGCAAAATATTATAGCGGTATTTTTCACTCCCAATTCGTTTCGGCGATTTCGAAAGATAGTAAGGGATGGAATATTTTTAATATTCAATTAGAGCAACGCTTTATTTTGAATATTAATCAAGAGGTCACGCTTGAAGAATATGAAGCTGCTAAATCGAATCGTATTTCAATTGATACACTCAAGTGGCAATCAACATTTCATTCAGGCTACAATCATGATGTCAAGGAATTGCACCCCCATGTATTGTTAACCGATAATAATGATATCGAATTAGTTTTTCAGGATGGAAGCTCTTCTCTAGAGATATGTAGTGAGTTATACGTTGAATATGGCAATGAAATCGTTTCTGATGCATTAAAAGAAAAGGATTTCACTGCATTTAAAGATAACCATTATCATGGGCGCCTTACAGGCCTTGGTTTTGTTAGAATTCCAATTCTTAACGAAGAGGAGAAAGAAAAAAAGCGCATTGAAATACTCGCTCGTTATGGAAAAAAACAAAGAGGGTGTCTTGCGCCCTTCTTTTCTGTTGGAGCATCAACGGGTAGATGGGGAAGACTTTTTGGAATGCCTGGTTCAAATAGAATGGCGGGTGGATGTGGAAGAACAGGATGCGGTTTAATCTCCTTGTTAATGTTGCTCGGACTTCTGTTGTCTATTTGGAAAGGATGCCAAAATATGACAGGTAATTCAGGCGGCAGAAGAGTTATTCACGATACAGTATATGTTGACGAAAAATCGAAACAAGATATCATAAAGCAATTTCTTGATACTACTAAAGTATTTAAAACAGATGCCATTGAGTTGCCAAATGTGCAGTTCTTTTCTAATAGCGCTAATTTGTTGCCGTATTCTATCAGCAGTATTCAGCAATTAGCTGATTATTTAATTGCTCATCCACATGTAAATGCAATAATTGAAGGACATACCGATAATGTTGGTGATCCGCTTACGAACTTGAAATTATCTCAAGCTCGTGCTGAAACAGTTCGCCAAGTATTGATTTCTTTTGGCGTAGTTGCCGATAGAGTTGAAGCTAAAGGAATAGGGAAAAATAGGCCTCGTGCGGCAAACGAAACAATAGAAGGTAGAGCACTTAATCGACGAGTAGAAGTCCGTCTTATTAATACTGATCACACAGAAACAACTTCCACAGAACTAGTAAATGAGAACTGAGGACTACTGGCATTACAAAGGGAAGTACAGAGGGGTGTTTCGTTTGAAACATTCAGGGACAACTCATGCCGCACATTTTTATACCATTCAATGGGTAGCATTAGAAATACGCGAAGTAGAGCGAGTTGCTAAACGTGATTATACCTCGGAGAAAGTTGGTGATTACCATTATGAGCCAGTCATTAAGCCTAAGTCACGTTGGGGAATTGGAGGTGTGGAGTTAGTAATAATTAAAGATGATGTAACCGCGTTTTCGGAAAGTATTTTTAACGTTGTATTGTTGAAGCATAGTAAGGAGAGGAATGGATTTTCACCACTGCATCAATTCGATAGTATACGAACAACCGAGCAAGAGTATTTAGTTGAAGGTATAGTTTATTTCTCGTTGCCTCCAGATCCACTAATAGTTGAACTGCCGGTAATTCCCAGTACTACACCAACCCAAATTCATGAGGTTGCTGCGCCCGATGTATCTACGATAATTATTCCAGACCTCGTGAGCTTACAGCCCAATCTTTCACAAACGACAAGATCATTAAGTCAACAAAGAGGTTGTTTAAGTTTGCTAACAAATTTTGGTGGTGGCAATTCTAATGGAGGTTGTTTTGGAACAATCTTTAAGCTAATTCGATCAATAATTATTTTCTTTTTTCTGATAAAACTTTTTGCATTTATTAGTGGTTTTCTCTTTAATACATCAGGTCAACGTATGCAAACGGATGATGGCGAGGCGAAGACGGGACAACTCCGCCTCGATCCGCAACAAGATACTTTAGCAGCACAGCCCTGGAACTATCTAATGGATCACGAGGTGTCATGGAACGATTTTATTGGTAACGGCTATGATTCGCGCTATTCAACGAGTACAATTCAGTATGCCGCCTCTCAAAAGAGACACAATAAATGGTCGTCCCTAACTGCTACAGATGAATTATTATTTTATCATGACCTTTATGAGGATTTGTATTTAGGAGATCAGAAAAAATTAGATTCATTAATCACCTATTTTGATGATGAACGAAAACGTAATAAATTAGATCCATTAAGCACGGCCGAAATGGTGGTGACCTTTGTGCAGGAAATACCTTATGTACTTGTGCACGATGGATCTTGTCGAGATGCCATAAAGCAAGGAGGTTTTATTTCCGATAGCCACGCCCAAGGGAACCCTTGTTTGCCGAATATTGTTGCTGGCGTTCAATCACCGTATGAATTTGCTCATAACTTGAAAGGAGATTGCGATACGCGAAGTTTATTGGCTTACACGCTTCTCGATAGATTGGGAATTGGAGCTAGTGTTTGGATTAGCAGGCAATATGGACACTCTATTCTTGGAGTTGCTGCTCCTGTTAGTTCGAAAAACTTTAAACAACTATCAGGAACTCGATACTATGCTGTTGAGCTTACTACAAAAGGTTTCCGGATTGGAATGATTGCCCCGGAACATACAAACATGAAAAATTGGAACATTGTACTAAATAACAAATAAACCTATGAATTACTTTATTCTTCTTCAAGCTGTAATTGCCTTTACTATGGGCGTCATTTCGCTTTACCTTGTTTACCGCATTCTAAATATTTATTTGAAAAAGGTATTTCAAATCACCGAGGTAAATCACGCATTTGCTACGCTACAAGCGGGGATATTACTCTCAACTGCATTGCTGGTTTCTTCTATCGTTGGGCCCGGAATGAATGCAATTCGTTTCATTAATCAAACGGATATTAATTTTGCTACAATAAGTACTAGTTTGGGCTTTATTATTATGTTCCTCCTAATTGGCGTTTTGTTTTCAATCATGACAGTAGCAGGTGGTATTATAGTGTTATTTCAATTAACTCATGTAAACGAATGGCAAGAAATTAAAAGCAACAATATTCCAACAGCATTAATTAGTGCTGCGTTGATTTTAGGTTTGTCTTTAATTATTAAAGATAACGTATCTAGTGTATGCGAAATGCTTGTTCCTTATCCAGAGGTTTTACACATAAGATAATTTTTACGAATAACGCCTTAATTGCCTTTAGGAAGCTATATAGTTTTCTTAAGTAGAATATGTTCTTTCCAAAACAATACGCTCAAATCGAACATTTCTTTTGATTGGTTGTTGTTTGGAAAAGGAGGTGCATAGTCTCCTGGGAATGCGGTAACAATGGACAACCCTTTACTAGTTTGAATGGAAATAATACAAAAGTGAGACGTTGGTAAAAGTGACTTCA
>CAMBZT010000090.1 GCA_945872405.1 Chitinophaga pinensis
AGAAATACTTAAAACTCTTGACAAACCACGTGCAGATTATAAACCACATGCACCTCGTATTGAAGTACTAGAGATTGCTAAGGAGTTTATTGGTGCAGTAATAGGACCCGGTGGTAAAGTCATACAAGACATACAAAAAACAACTGGTGCTATTGTACATATTGAAGAAGTAGGCAATATTGGAAGAATTGAAATTGCTGCAGACAATAAAGAATCAATGGCAGCTGCAATAGCTCGAATCAAAGGTATCGTATCGGTTCCAGAGATTGGCGAAGTATACGAAGGCAAAGTAAAAACAATAATGCCTTTTGGTGCTTTTGTTGAATTCTTACCTGGCAAAGATGGTTTATTGCATATCTCGGAAATCTCTTGGAAACGTCTAGAAACAATGGATGGCGTATTCAAAGAAGGTGATATGGTGAAAGTAAAATTATTGGATGTTGACAAACAAGGTAAAGTGAAGTTATCTAGCAAGGCTTTATTGCCAAGACCAGAAAACAATAACTAAGCTTTTCTTTTATTATAATTTGAAACCTCAAACAATTTTGTTTGAGGTTTTTTTGTTTATTTGATGGATGAAGCATTAACCTTCTATATTTACACCTGTTATCTCAGGCATCTTAGTCAATCAAAGTTTATTTCCTTCCATTTATGAAATCATTGATAATGAAATACTGAGCGGTAGATTGGGTATCAGCAGCTCAACCAATTTATACCACTCGGTGCAATTATTATAAAATTCACACCTTAAAAGAAACATCATTAAAAGTGATTATCTTTGTTTAAATACTTGATTTAACTATTATGAAAAAGACAATTATTTTTATATTCATCGTTACAGTACTTGCAGCATGTAGTGCTAAAATAACTATGATGTCGGAGTCGGATGCTTCGAGAGCTGCTAAAAAATTCTCTGGAACTACTTTGGCAAATCTAAATGAAGGGAAGACGAACTATGAAGCGAATTGTGGTTTATGTCATGGTTTAAAAAAACCGGATGCTAGAACGGAAGAGCAGTGGAAATCAATTGTTCCAAGAATGGTTAATCAAGTTAATAAAAAAATGGGCAAAGAAGAAATTGATGCTCAGGAACAGCAAAATATTCTTGCCTATTTGGTAACAATGGGTGCTTCTAAATAATAGCTTTGATGAGCCTATAAGAGAGCGCAAGTAAAGCATGTAGGCTCAACCTTTGGAAAAAAAAGGATAGATACATGTGATTATTATACCAGAAATCCTACTGATCTCCCAACATCTTTTTCAACTCATTCAGTTTCCATAGTGCATCCACTGGAGTTAAGGTATTTATATCAATTTTTTTGAGTAGCGCAATAGTGTCTTTTACTTCAGGTCTTTCACCCTCAAAAATACTTAACTGAAACTGTGATTGTTTCTTTATTTTTTTTACCTTGTCTTTATCATCAGCCATTGACTTTTGCTCTAATTGTTCTAACAACTCATTAGCACGATCAACAATTTGCTTTGGCATTCCCGCCATCTTAGCGACATGAATACCAAAACTATGTTCACTTCCCCCAGGTACTAATTTGCGAAGAAATAATACTTTTTCACCAGTTTCTTTTGTAGCGATATGATAGTTTTTAATCCTTGGATATTTTTCTGCTAACTCATTTAGCTCATGATAGTGTGTAGCAAACAACGTTTTAGGCTTTGCATTGGGATAATTATGAAGAAACTCAGCAATTGACCAAGCGATGCTTATCCCATCATAGGTACTGGTGCCTCTTCCTATCTCATCCAATAAGATCAAACTTCTTGCTGAGATATTATTAACGATGCTAGCAGTTTCATTCATTTCTACCATGAAGGTACTCTCACCACTACTCAAATTATCTGAAGCTCCAACTCGTGTAAATATTTTATCTACAAGGCCTATCTCGGCAGACGAGGCTGGTACATAACAACCGGCTTGTGCCATCAGTACAATCAATGCAGTTTGACGCAGCACGGCAGATTTCCCCGACATATTCGGACCCGTAATCATCAAAATTTGTTCATCCTCACTGCTTAGGAAAATATCGTTTGGAACATAACTTTTATCAATCCCTAATTGTTTTTCAATCACAGGATGACGAGCCGCCTTTAATTTTATGTCAAAACTTTCGTTCACTATTGGTTTGCAATAATTATTTTTCTCAGCACAAATTGCATTTGAGAGCAATACATCAAGTCGTGCAATTACCTGGGCTGTCAACTGAATAGGTGAGATATAATCACTCACAAATGAAATCAATTGCTCATAAATTTTCTCCTCTAAAGCAATAATTTTCTCTTCAGCACCAAGTATTTTTGTTTCTAATACTTTTAATTCCTCTGTGATATATCGTTCTGCACCTGTAAGGGTTTGCTTCCTTATCCATTCCGGGGGTACCTTTGCTTTATGCGAATTAGTCACCTCTAGATAATATCCAAATACATTATTAAAACCTATTTTGAGGGAATTGATACCCGTTCTGTCTGCTTCTGCTGTCTGAATTTGAAGTAAATAGTCTTTGCCGTTTTTGATGATATATCTCAACTCATCTAGTGTCGAATCTAATCCATCTTTAATTACTCCCCCTTTATTGATTTGCGCTGCAGCATCCTCTTTTATCTCATTTTCAATTTTATGGATCAGCAAAGGAAACAACTGAATTTGATCTGCCCATTTTTGAATATGAATATTATTGTTTTTTTGCAAGGCTTCTTTCATGCCTTCACTGGCTTTTAAAGAACGCAACAACTGAAGGATTTCTCTTGGACTTACCTTACCTGTACTCACTTTTGAAATCAATCTTTCTAAATCACCTATTTGTTTTAAGGCCAACAACAATTCTTGATGAAGTAGAGAATCCTTTATCAATATCTCTACAATGTCTAGTCTTTCTTGAATATGTAACAAGTCTTTCAAAGGCATGATAATCCATCGTTTTAACATGCGTGCGCCCATGGAAGTCGTGGTATAGTCAATGATGTCTAGCAATGAGGTAGCATCAGCCTGTGATCCTTGTATTAACTCTAAATTACGAATCGTAAAGCGATCTATACCTACATAATTCTCCTCATCAATCTTCGCTATCTTAGAAATATGTTGCAACTTATGGTGTTCGGTGCTTTTTAAATAATGTAAGGCTGCACCTGCAGCCATTATACCAAGTGGCAAATCATCAATACCAAAACCTTTCAGAGTAGAAGTTTCAAAGTGTTTTACTAAAATCTCACGCGTATTGTCCAAAGTGTACACCCATTCTTCTTGGGCATAGGTATAGTATTTATTTCCTAACAATTGTAGGCAATCTTTCTGTTCCTTTCTATTAAAGATAACTTCGCTTGGAGCGAAGGCCTGTATCAGTTTCTCGATATAACTTAACTTACCTTGCGTAGCTAAAAATTCGCCTGTAGAGATATCTATAAAAGCCAATCCTGCATTTTTATCTTGCAATACTAATGAACATAAAAAGTTATTGGATTTGTGCTCTAGCAAAGTATCATTCATTGCAACGCCCGGTGTAACTAATTCTGTAACGCCTCGCTTCACAATTGTCTTCGTTAACTTAGGATCTTCCAATTGATCACAAATAGCCACACGAAAGCCGGCTCGTACTAATTTTGGAAGATAGGTATCTAAAGAATGATAGGGGAATCCTGCTAGTTCAACAGCTGTCGCAGCCCCATTGGCTCTTTTTGTTAGCGTTATACCTAATACTCTAGCTGTGGTAATGGCATCTTTGCTGAATGTTTCATAAAAATCCCCCACTCTAAATAATAAAATAGCATCCGGATATTTTGCTTTTATCTGGTTGTATTGTTTCATCAGTGGCGTTTCCACCGGTATCTCTAAAATTGTTTTTTTACCACTCATACTCCTTGTAAAGAAATGAAATTATTTCGGAATTTATCCTTTATTTAATTAACAATCTATATATATAGATAATCGTTAGTTGAAACATTGTATGCTTTTTTTTGACTTAAATAAGACTACCTTTGCACCGAAATTGAAAGATAAAATGGACGAAGACTCGGTCAGCATATACGCTAAAAATACATCGACATTAAGGTATGATGCTGCGTTTATGAGTGGTAGCATCTATTTAGTTCCTTTTTAGTATTTTTGGACTTTCATTCGAAAGTATATCTAACCACCTCTTTTTTTGCTGTTTGTAAACAAATCGTAAATAATAAAATTTTTATACGATGACCTACGATAAAAATGATTTAATAAATAAGCATCCAAGTGATATCGCTGAAACCATTGAGGCATTAAGTGACAATGAGCAAACGGTAGCTTTTCTTTTATTACCTGGGCATATTTGTGGCGAAGTATTCACTTACTTAGACCGAGAAACACAAGAACATATTCTTCGAAATATGGGGAGTAAAGAAATTGCTGAAGTGTTTAATAGTATGTCGCCAGATGATAGAACACAAATTTTTATTGACTTCCCCGATAATTTAATAAAAAATGCAGTCAATCTTTTATCTGTCGAAGAACGTAAAATTGTTTTGACATTAATTGGCTATGGCGAAGATACCGTTGGCCGCATGATGACGCCACATTACGTCGAAGTAAAGCAACATTGGACTAAAACACAGACACTTCAACACATAAAGCGATTCGGTAAAAAAGCAGAAACACTCAACTTTATATATGTCACAGATGAGCACGGAAAATTGATCGATGACATCAAGATTGGCGATTTATTGATGGCAGATGAAAGTACCACCATTGCTACAATTATGGATTATCAGTTTGTCAGCATAGCTAGTGTTATGACAAAAGAAGATGCTATCTTGATATTCGAAAAATATGACCGAGCAGCACTTCCTATCGTTAGTGAAGCTGGTATTTTGGTCGGTATTATCACCTTCGACGACATCATGGATCAGGTTGAGAAAAGAGATACTGAAGATATACAGAAGTTTGGAGGGGTAGAGGCATTAGATCTTCCTTATGTAAGTACTAGCGTGTTCGAAATGGTTAAAAAACGAGCAACATGGCTTGTAGTGCTCTTTGTGGGCGAAATGTTTACCGCTTCAGCCATGAGTTATTTTCAAGGCGAAATCGAAAAGGCAATCGTCTTAACCTTATTTATTCCACTCATTATTTCAAGTGGAGGAAACACCGGTTCTCAGGCAGCAACGCTTATCATACGTGCAATGGCGCTAAACGAAATTACATTAAAAGATTGGTGGTTTGTAATGCGCAAGGAAATTCTTTCAGGACTTGCCTTAGGTTTAATTCTAGGTATCATTGGTTTTGTACGCATATTTCTTTGGCAAGAAGTTGGTATTTTTGATTATGGTATACACTGGCTTGCCATCGCCTTCACCGTTTCATTATCCTTACTTGGTATCGTTCTATGGGGAACACTTTCAGGTTCAATGATTCCTTTTGTACTTAAAAGATTAAAGCTGGATCCAGCAACATCTTCAGCTCCCTTAGTCGCCACAATGGTAGATGTAACAGGATTGGTCATTTATTTTAGCATAGCCGCTGTCCTTTTAAAAGAGATGTAAATCTGATAAAGTGAATCTGGTTTTTTGAAGCTTTTACCGCTCTACGTTTGTATCTTTTTTTCTAGAGAATGCTGCCTATAAACCCTACTCATGTATACGGATAATCCTAATGATAATCAAAAAAAAAGGATACCACTTCGATCAGCGCTAGGGCATAGGATCACCATCTTATAAATCTTCTAGCAAAAATTAAGTATCATTAGAAGACCCTTTTATCTATCCAAGAATGCATCTAGAGATGTTTATTTTAGTAGCTTTACGCCTCAAATTGGATGAAGCTATGAAATTTAAAATTTGCATTGTTCTATGTATTGGATCATTAACACTTTGGGCACAGCAAAGGATTGATTATAGTAAAAGTGAGCATTGGGCGGCATTACCATTCAAAGAAGATGGCGCAGATTTGTTGCCCAAAGGCCTTTTATTAGTCAGTGATTCACTCAAGCAGGTGGATGTTTTTTTTGTGTATCCTACCAATTTTATTAAAGGCGAAGCTTGGAACGCCGGAATTCAAGATAAAGTGCTAAACAAAGAAATTGAGGATAAATCTTTGAAAAATCAAGCAAGCGTTTTCAATGGATCTTGTAGAGTCTATGCGCCATTTTACAGGCAAGCAAATATAAAAGCCTTTTATACGCTTGATACTGTTGCTGCAGTTCAAGCATTTGCTTTGGCCTATCAAGATGTGAAAGATGCCTTTCTATATTATTTAAAATATTATAATCAAGGTCGTCCATTCATTATTGCCTCCCATAGTCAAGGCTCCCTGCATACACGAATGTTGCTTCAAGAATTTATAGATGGGAAGGATTTAGCAAAACAACTGGTTGCTGCCTACGTGGTGGGATATCCTATCCGAGCAGATATGTTT
>CAMBZT010000091.1 GCA_945872405.1 Chitinophaga pinensis
TCTAAGATGTATAATAATATATACATCAAACAAAATACTATTAATAATCTTATATATGAAGCATGCGCGCTAGCGCTAATTTTGATTGTAATATTTTTTATCAAATCATCGTTATCCATGAAACTTCAAATTATGTCTATTCTATTGCAAATCGTAGATTCTACAACAAATGCTTTGGCACAACCTGTCGGACCCGAGCCACAAATCAATCTATTCGACCTTTTAATAAAAGGTGGCTGGGTGATGATTCCATTGGCGCTTCTTTCCATTGGTGCTATCTTTTTTATTATTGAAAGATTTTTAACCATTCAAAAGGCCTCTAAGATTGACCCCAACTTTATGCACAATATTCGTGATTATTTGTTAAGTGGAAAAAAGGATGCAGCGTTGATGTTGTGCAAAAACACCAACACACCTATTGCTCGATTAGTAGAAAAAGGCATTAAAAGAATTGGACGTCCATTCGATGAAATTGAGCGTGCAGTAGAGAGTGAAGGTAAACTAGAAATTTACAAGCTTGAAAAAAACATGAATTATTTAGCATTGATTTCAGGAATTTCTGCAATGGTAGGGTTTCTTGGAACCATCTCGGGCGTAATCAATATTTTCTTTAAGATGTCGCTATCGAATGATTTGAGTATCGATGTTATTGCTGGTGGTATGTATGAAAAAATGGTGACTTCTGGAAGTGGATTGCTAATTGGTATTGTTGCACATATCGGTTTTACCTACCTGAATGGCAGAATTGATAGAGTTTCCTATCAACTAGAAAAAACGACGGTTGATTTTATTGATGTCTTAAATGAACCAGGATAATTTTTACTAAACAAACGCATAGTTTGATAACAAGATTAAGTAATTGATCAATTATTATAATTAAAAAATATGAGATTCAGAGGTAGAAATAGAATGCATTCGGAGCCACAGACGCACTCCTTTAATGATATTATGTTTTTCTTAATGTTTTTTTTCCTGATAGTAGCAACACTTGCCAACCCATCAGCGATAAAGATTTTATTACCAAAAGCAAAAGGAGAAAAAATAGTAGCGCGAAAACCGATTGAACTTTTTATTGATGAAAGTCTTAACTATTATATTGATAAAACGCTTATTCCAATTGAACAATTAGAACCACAACTCAAAACTAGAGTAGATGCTGCGAAGGTTTTAAATCCAAAAGAAGATCCATTGGTGAAGTTGTACGTAGATAGAACTGTTACTATTCAAACAGTGGCAGAAGTAATGGACATGGGCAATCGATTAAACATTAAAATATTACTCGCTCTGCAGCCTCACTAAAGACTTATGGAATAGGTGTTAATTTTGCATCTCTATCAAAAAGAAGAAACATGACTACTCAATTTGAAACAATCAATGAAAGACAAGACCGAAACAATAAATTTGTTGGGTTGGGTTTTACCATTGGTTTTCATATAATCATTGGATTCATTCTAATGTTCGTGATGTTAAAAATCCCGAATCCTCCTTTTCCTGAATCTTTAGATGGCGGTATTGAAGTGGACTACGGAACTGATAATACCGGAACTGGTATGGTTGAACCCATGAAAAATGACGATCCTAGCCTCACCGCTGGAAATACAAATCAAAATATAAGCAACGGGGCCAACGATGTAAAAGCTGCTGTTGCAAGTGTTACAACGCCTGCAGCAAACAATTTGTCTGACAAGGGTGATATAGAAGTAAACGAGGTCAAAAAAGCAGATACTAAAGTGGCCAAAGAAACAAGTAGCGCCACCTCAGCAAAATCTACCAATACCTCTCCCGTAATTTCCTTACCAACAGTGAATAAAAATGCCCTATTCAGTTCCAAAGGAGCTGGCAGTGGCAATGGCCCTACTGGAACAAATACAAATCCAGGTGCCTATAGTCAAGGCGTGGCGGGTGGTCCAGGTAATCAAGGAGATCCCAATGGAACAAAATCAAATGTCTATAAGGGTACAGCAGGATTTGGCGGTGACAAAGATTTTAAGCTTGACAATAGGAGTTGTACCTACAAACATAAGCCAAGTGTTGATTGTAAGGAAAACGGAGTGGTGGTGGTGAAAATTAGAGTTGGTAAAAATGGAAGAGTGAGTGACGCAAAATTCACTCAATCTGGTTCTTCGACAACCAATAGTTGTCTCGTAAAAGCAGCCGAAACAGCCGCTATGAAATGGCAATTCAATAATGATGATGATGCAAATGATGTGGCAGTTGGCTACATTACATTTGTCTATAAAGAAAGATAAATCTTTTCTTATTTTGCATCCGTAAATTCATTCAACATTAGCTTGTGACCTATCAAGAAACGCTAGATTATATTTTCGAGAAGCTTCCTATGTATCAGCGAATAGGTGCGGCGGCCTATAAAGCAGATCTAAATAATACCATTGCGCTCTGTGATGCCATAGGTAATCCCCAAGCACAACTGAAGTGCATTCATATTGCCGGAACTAATGGAAAAGGCTCTGTAAGTCATATTCTTTCTGCCTGCTTACAATCTGCCGGATACAAGACAGGACTTTATGTTTCTCCTCATTACAGAGACTTTAGAGAGCGAATTAAAATAAATGGTGAATATGTTGGAGAAGATTTTATAATCGATTTTATTGAAGACATCAAACCTCTTATTGAACAGATCGAGCCCTCCTTTTTTGAGATTACTGTGGCTATGGCATTTGCTTATTTTGCAAAAGAAAAAATAGATTTTGCAGTCATTGAAACTGGTCTCGGTGGACGTTTAGATTCTACCAATATCATCACTCCTCTCCTTTCAGTAATTACCAATATTAGTTATGACCATATGAATTTATTGGGCGACACTTTAGAAAAGATCGCACATGAAAAAGCAGGAATTATTAAGAGAGGTATTCCGGCCTTGCTTGGAGAAAAAAACGATGCATACAATTTTTTATTCAAGGAAAAGTCAAAGAAGGAAGAGACATCCCTTGTATTTGCTGAAGATTATATTCGCATAAATAATTTTAAAACTAGTATAGAAGGAAGTACATTTGATATGATTGAGTGGAATGGTCTTTCTATTCGAGATTTACAATGTGATATTTCTGGCTCATTCCAGGAGAAGAACATTAGAACAGCTTTAGCTAGTTTGAAATGTTTAGCATCAGAAATTCCCTACGTATATACCGAGCAAAACATTAGAGTTGCCCTTCAACAAATACAGAAAAAAACAGCCTTCATTGGACGTTGGACGCAGCTTCAACAAAATCCACTCATCGTTTTTGACAGTGCCCATAATGAGGCTGGATTGAGAGAAGTTTTAAGTCAGTTAGAACAACTTAATTACGATCAATTACATTGGGTGTATGGTACTGTTAATGATAAAGAGATTGATACAAACCTACAGTTATTACCTTCTCTGAACACTCTTTACTATTTCTGTAAACCGGCTATTCCTCGTGGTTTAGATGAGACAGTACTCTTGCAAAAAGCTTCGACTTATGGGTTAATTGGGGCAAAATATAATTCTGTTAATGAGGCACTTGCGCATGCTAAAACTACTGCCAATGAAAACGACATCATCCTGGTGAGTGGAAGTATTTTTGTGGTAGCTGAAGTAATATGACACAAAAAAACCCTTGCTTACTAACAAGGGTTTTCAAATAATTTCATTAGACCTATTTATTGACGATTACTTTTTGAGTAAAAGATTTACTTCCATTGGAAACTTTCACCAAATAGATACCATCTTTTAAGGTATTTATATCAAGTACAAGATTATCAATCTGATTTACCTTTTTAAATTCCTTTCTAAGTATATCTTGACCTAGAACATTTGCTATGGTAACGATGATGTCAGAAGATTGAGGCAAGGTACAATCTAAAAACAACTGGTTAGAAGCTGGATTTGGATAAATAGTAATCAACTTATCTAATGCAGTCAAATCATTCACATTGGTATGATCAATAGCAGCACAAGCAGGATAATCATCACCATAGCCCGTTCTGTATCCAACAGTAAAGTTTCTTGTGTTTTTAGTCCCAAAATCTTTCTCCATACTTAAATAAGTCACAGTAGATGCACCAACAAATTTACGTACCTGAATAACACCATCACCTTGTCCCAATGGAAAGTCGCTCATGCCATCACCATAAATATCAAACACTTGAAAACTATAATTACCAGGACTTAGATCGAATGTATCTTTATGCAACAAATTTGCAGTAGCTCCAATAAACTTCTTTAAAGTATCTCCTGTTACTTCATTCAATAATATATACGTATTCTCCGTTGGTCTAGAATTTGTTCTGAACCAAATCTCCAATTTCGAAGGATAGGTTGGTGGCACAGCAAATGCAACTACTTTTTTGTTATTATAAGTCCACTCATCATTGGTTGGGTATACTATTTCTGCATTGAATACAGGAGCCATAGTATCCATCTGATAGAAATCGTAGAACGGCAATTGCACACGAGCTGTCTGACCAAAAACAAGAAGTCCAGTCCAATGGTACCAACAAGGATCTGCTCCATTTGCCCAATACTTAATGTCTGCCGAAGTCAAATTATTCTTTCCATTGTTCTTAATTTCAACAATTGGATTTGATGATGTTGGATTATATCTTTTGAAATCTTCATGAGTATTAGGAGTAACAATTTCAGATAATTCTGCATCCACATTAAAACTATAATCTCCATAAGTGATTAGCTGTGCTGTAATGCTATAAGATGGTGTTTGTGAGCCTGTCCAACTAAATGCTTCAACATCAAAATCAAAATCATATGAAGTACCCGCGGTTACAAAACTTGTAATATCATTTTCGAATACTTTAGCACGTTTGCCTGGACACCAATTCGCACGATCAAAAATCCAGGTACCTGCTTGCGGGAAAACTGGATTCATCCCGCACTGATCATCCCAAATATTATCTGAAGCGATTGGATTACCATTTAAGTTGATGTAGTACATCTTAGGACAGAATTCTGCACAATTGACGTCATTGTCAAAGCCATGTCCAGTAGGAATAACACGCACTTTCGCCAACTTAGTACCTAGGGGAACCAATAAATTTTTTGAAGGTGTGTTAATTGAATTAAAAGTCGCAGCATCTGGATAGCCTGCGCCCCCTTGAAAAATATTTTGAATGCTGATTACATTTCTATTGGGCGTGCCCTCTATAAAATAAAAATCTAAGGTAACATCAAAACCGTTGCTCCATCCACTAAAAAATGAACGCATATTTACAGTGTCCTTTAATAAACCAACAAAATCGGTTACATCAAACATGTGTCGGTGTTCCCAAGAATTAGTATATCCATTCGTTCCTGCGCGCATGTATCCTCCATAAGGAGTAATAACTCTAGCCAATTCATAAGCCTCTTGTACCTGATACACATTCCAGACAGTGTCTAAAGTCAATGGCGAAAAACTGATGGTATCAATTCGAGTGATGTTGGAATCGTAGCGACCTGTATTATTCATAATTTGAATATGCACGTCATAATCCCAATCACTACAACCACCACTAGCACAACCAAGCGTAAAGTTCATTAATACCTTATTATAGGTTTTACCAGTGGTTGGGAAATAGCCTTTTTGGTCATAATTGGCATAGGTAGTCATGTCAACATGATCATGAACTCTAATTTTCATAGTATCATTAACCGCAGCCATACTAGTCAATACTAAACTAGAAGCCATAAAGAGGGAAAGTAATATTTTTTTCATTGAATAAATTTATATACAAATATATTACTTCTACTTATCAAAAGAAACACAAACTTAACATAGAAAATAAGTAAACTATAGCTTAATTTTATGCCAAATAATAGATATATGGAACTAATAGATGGTAATTTGATTTCGAATCTAGTAAAAGAGGAAATTAAAAAAGAGGTAGAATTGACAATGTCGAAGGGGGGTAAACGACCTCATTTGGCTGCTATCTTGGTTGGTAACGATGGGGCTAGTGAAGCATACGTTGGACACAAGGTAAAGAGCTGCGAACAAGTTGGTTTTACATCTACACTTAAAAGATTTGATGCCAACACGACAGAAGCGGAACTGATTAGCGCTATTCACGAGTTAAATAACAATCAAGATGTCGATGGATTTATTGTACAATTACCGTTGCCAAAACATATCGATAGCGAAAAAATTCTCTTGGAAATTAGACCTGAAAAAGATGTAGATGGATTTCACCCTATCAATTTCGGACGTATGTGTCTCAATCTTCCTAGCTACATTTCAGCAACACCTTTGGGCATCATGACTATGCTAGAAAAGTATAAAATTGAAACCAGTGGCAAACATTGTGTAGTGATAGGAAGAAGTAATATTGTCGGCAGACCGATGAGTATTTTAATGTCGAGAGGGA
>CAMBZT010000092.1 GCA_945872405.1 Chitinophaga pinensis
CTAATTGGCTCCAACTCTGCAGTTGCGTTTAGTTTCATCGTGCAAGAACCAAGTGCAATCATGGATTTGGTTAAGGATAAATCTTTATCTTCAAGCGACTTGATATAACGCAACATTCTGCTTTCAGAATGATACGAATTAAAAATATCATTAGCAAGTATGGGAGTAGTTCTAACAGACTTGTTTGATAAAGTCAATTGAGACATATCTCTTTCTTCAGAGATGGAAGTCGCTGCATTTCCTGAAATCACAGCAACAATTGCGTCTAGGTCTGATACCTGTGTAGTTTCATCTAATGAAATACCAATCATATTCTTTCCATAATTGAAATTCATATGATGACTCAAAGCCCTGCTACGTATAGATTCTAAATCAGTAGTCTCAATAGAAATAGTATCAAAAAAGTTTTTAGTCAATACTTTGATGCCTACTTTAGTTAATTGTTCAGCAAGTGTTTGAGCCAAACCATGTATTCTTGTTGCGATATTTTTTACACCTTCTTGACCATGATACACGGCATACATGCTTGCCATGATAGCTAACAATGCCTGTGCTGTACAGATATTAGAAGTGGCTTTTTCGCGACGAATATGTTGCTCTCTTGTTTGTAAAGCCATACGCAGCGCACGGTTATTATTTCTATCAATAGAAACTCCAATAATTCTTCCTGGCAAAATTCTTTTAAATTCTTCAGTGGTAGCGAAATAAGCAGCATGAGGACCACCGTAGCCCATCGGCACACCAAATCTTTGCGAATTTCCTACCACGCAATCAGCACCCCATTCTCCTGGAGGTGTCAATAAAGCTAAGCTCATCATATCTGCTGCTGCTACTACATAACCATTCACAGAATGTATGGCATCCACTATATTTTTATAATCATACACCTCGCCAGATTTTGCAGGATATTGCAGAACTACTGCGAAGTAAGAATTATCGATGGATACAGCTTCATGATTGCCCACCACCACTTCTATTCCTAAAGGCATGGCACGTGTCTTAATAACATCAATGGTTTGAGGAAAACATTCTTCTGAAACGAAAATTTTATTGAACTCGCTTCCCTTTTTATTTTTGGTATGAAAAAACATATTCATCGCCTCTGCTGCTGCCGTACCTTCATCCAATAATGAAGCATTTGCAATAGGCATCGATGTTAGGTCACAGATCATCGTTTGGAAATTGAGAATGGCCTCTAACCTTCCTTGTGCAATCTCTGCTTGATAAGGCGTGTATTGAGTATACCATCCTGGATTCTCCAATACATTTCTTCTTATGACTGCAGGCGTAATGGTATTATAATAACCTAAGCCAATATAACTTTTAAAAACCTTATTGAGAGTGGCTGTTTGCTTCAATTCATTCAAATACTGAAATTCACTTAAAGCATCAGGAATATTCAAATCCCCATTTCTTTTGATACTCGCAGGAACAGTTTCAGCAATTAGGGAATCTATAGAATCGACACCAATAATATCGAGCATTTTTTTTGCCTCCTTGGCATTTGGACCAATATGACGTGAAGAAAAGAAATCTGTATTATTTAAATTAATTTTTGACATAAAAAAATTGTTTTTATTTGTACGCAAATTTATTGATTTTTAGGCTATTTTACTACTAAAAACAGAAAGCTACCTTGATTGTTTACAACGGCATAAAACAGAAAACAAAGTCGGTATAAAATAGCTTTTCAAGAAGCACCCTCTGTTTCTAATTCTTACAAAAGCTTCACTAACAAGGATAAAATAGCAATATGAGACTCTATTCAGCCATTCACTTTTTGAAAAAACGAAAAAAGGTTTTGAGAAACAGAAAAAAAACGTACCTTTGCATTCCACTTTTGAAAAATTGTGGGCTTTGGATCGGTAGTTCAGCTGGTTAGAATGCCGCCCTGTCACGGCGGAGGTCGCGGGTTCGAATCCCGTCCGGTCCGCAAAAAACCTCAGAGAAATCTGAGGTTTTTTTATGTAATAATTATAAGAATTTTCTGTTGAACACAATGCATCACATGGTTGCTACATTGCGTTAGAGATAGTAACGATAGCCCACAGCAGCGAGGTACGAGTAGCGAGGACTATAAGTGAATAGCTCGGTTGCTCCCGATTATTATCATCGAGATCTTAGGAGCAAAACGCCCGATAAAAAACATTTTTTTAGAAAAATATTTTCTAATTTTGATGAATCACTATGCTTCATTCAAAAATTAAATGCCTCAATGAATAAAGATTTCCAAAAAGTATTACTAATGCTCCTAATCACTTGCTTTGTTTTCTCAGCGAAAAGTCAATACTATATGCAAGGTAAGTATTATGCTTTTTCGAAAAATTACATTTCACAAGTGCAAATATATCCAGATAGTATTGTTAGTCAGCCGCTAACTTGGCAACTTACAGCACGTCCAAACCCAAGACCTGCAGACGTTTTACTGGTAGTGAGCATGACCAATGAAAATGGCAACGTTTATATCTGTGTTAAAACAAAAACAGATACTTTGAATCAAAAAATGTTGAGTATTCTAAAACCAGCGGAAAGCAAGGATAAATTTATATTGGCAATACACACTATGGATGAAAGATTTACAGAGATGAGTAGATTAGACGAGTTTATTAAAAAAGATAAGGAAGAGAAAATTGGATTTACCTATTACAATGAAGATAAAGTGAAACAGATGTCTACATTAGCATCCATTGATAGCATCTCCCGAGAAAAATTTATAAAAATATGCAATGAATACATGACGCTTACAACGAAAGTAAATGAACTAATCGCACAGCCGGGAGCACCCAAATCACTTCGCAGCTACCTTGCTTGTTCTATCAGAAAATTTATTTACGAGAATGGATACAACCCATTAGTGGAGACGGAGCAATTGGATAATATGTTTAGAAAATTTATGGAAGACCCTTCCTTAAAAGAGTTGGTGGGTAAGATAAAAGGCTAGTACAAATCAGCTTACTTGATGCCTTGAGGTGCTATGAGATAAATCTTTTGGCTACAATAAAAATGGTTTAAGACACCACAAAATCAATTGATTGACTGCCAAAAAAGTGTCTGCTAATTGTTATTAATTCCATCCTCTCTCTAGCTGAATCAAATTTACTGTATGCGCTGCCTTTGTTATGATGCAGAGTGCAGAAAAAAAATGTACATTGATGGCAAGATTTTCAAAAAAATAAAACAACTCCATGAAAAGACCACTAGTATTTCCAAAAACAGCCATTGATGACCCCGAACTTCAGCAACTCATCGAATTTTATAACGAGACATTAGGTTTTTGTCCAAATAGCATCAAGACAATGCATATACGACCTCGAATTGCCATGGCATTTATTGAAATGAACAAAGCGGTGATGGAGAATTATGGTCGTGTTACAAGCTCCTTAAAAAGATTTATTGGCTACATCAGCAGTCATAGTGCTGGATGCAATTATTGCCAGGCACATACCATACGCGCTGCCGAAAGATATGGTGCCGCACAAGAGCAATTAGACCATATTTGGGAATATAGAACCCATGCCTCCTTTAATGAAGCAGAAAGAGCCGCATTAGACTTTTCTTTGGCGAGTTCTCAAGTACCAAATCAAGTAAATGATGAAGTGGCAGATAATTTAAGAAAGCGTTGGGACGAAGGGGAAATAGTAGAAATACTAGGGGTGGTGGCTCTTTTTGGTTACCTTAATCGATGGAATGATTCTATGGGAACCCCAATCGAAGATGGAGCAAAAGAGTCAGGGGATCAATTATTAAAATCTCAAAATTGGACTGCTGGGAAACATAGTTATTAGAGCATAAAAAACTAAAAAAAAGAGGCAGTATCAAAAATGATACTGCCTCTTTCATTATCTGATAGAATGAATTATTTATTCAAAACAACTCTTCTTGTGACTACTTGTCCATCAGTAGTTACGTTAACCATGTAAACGCCATTATCAAGATTTGTTAAGTCAATTGAGTTTGTGTTTGTTCCTGCATTTAAAGTACCAAGGTTTTTTTCAGCAACCATCATACCTATCACATTGTATACTTTCACAGATGCGTCAACTGAGTTTGCAATATTCAAATCAAGCATTACTTTACCAGTAGTTGGATTTGGATATACGTTTAATGAAGCCTCATTTGATTGGTCATTAATTCCTATTGTGTTACCAGTAGTAATAGCAGCTGATTGTGCATTTAGTATTTCACCAGTTGTTGCATTAATAACCATTGCTATCGCCTTCATGTTAGCTACATTATATTCCGCTGGAATAGTATAATTATATTCATAAGAATAAGCAGAACCTGAAGTACCAGAAGCAGGTAAACTACTAATGGTTCCGTTAATTCCACCAAGAATTGCTCTAGCTACATGATTATATTCGAATCCTGAAATAGGATTCGCAAGTGTTTCCATTCCACCCATTGGTCCATTACCACCGCCTGCATAGTAATTGGCTTGATTCCAAGGTGCTGTACCATCACCCGTAATACCATCTTCTGTTAACACTACGTTAAGTCTATAGTCACCACTTAAGTTTGTAGTATAAGTTGCTGTTGAGTTTACAACTAATGTTCTGCTTGTGGAATTCATCTCTGCTGTTAATGCAACAGTAGCAAGTGGAGCAATTGAAGCTCTTTCGAACATTCTACCATAAATAGAAGGATTATATTGTGGAGAAGGATCGATCTCAGTACCTTGTCTATCTCCGATACATGAAGGATAACCTGCGATTTTTGAATCCATGTAGGTATCATACGCAGTTACTGTCATTGGATCTCCATTGTGAACGGCGATACCAATAAAGTTATCAGGAAATGCTGCTGACATATAATCAACCATCACTGCACCTCTTGGACAAAAGCCACACCATGTACCGGTACCTTCTTCAACAACAAACTTTTTTGTTGGATTTAAGGTGTATGCTGTTGCGTTAGCAGTACCTGTATTGTTTGTAACATCGGCATCGGCACCTAATCTATTGACATTGGAGATGGTCAATGTATAGTTATTTACTCCAGCAGCAGCGATTAAGCTACTATCAAATTGCAAATCAAGAGCAGCTAAGAAGCCTAAAGTTAAACCTGTAAATGTTTGAGTAACACTTCCACCACCACTTGCTGCAACAGTTGCATCGAAAGAGGTTACCACATCTACTCTGCTGTTTTTTACATTGAATCCAAACTCAATTTTTTGTCCGGTACCAACAGCACTAGCTGATACGTATGCAGGAATAACAGGAAGATAAATAGCACTAGTTAAGCTTTGAACAGAAAGATCTAAACCTACAGGTGGCTCGATAATACTTACATTATCCAAACCAGCTCCGAATAACCATCCAGCTCCGTCATTATACAAAACAGAAACGACAACACTAGGCTGACCAACAAAAGTAGCTAATGAAGCAGATCTTGTTTCGAATGCTGTACCAGATGCGTTGCTCGTCATAATTGATACTAAAGTCCAAGTCACACCTGAGTCGATAGAAGCCTCGATACGACAGATTTCTGTTGCTCCATCGTAGGTAGCTGCAAAATAAAACTGATCGTATATTAGAACTGGTGCAATTGCAGTAGTCAAATTCACCGAAGGCATAATTAATCTATCAACACTTTTATTGCAATCACAACCATCATCGTTAGTTGCAACTATGTTGGAACCTGTACTAGCAATAGGAAAATCAGCACTTGAAAGTGATGCACTTGTTCCGAATTTCCAACCGCCATCAGAGGCTAATGTGGTTTGAGACCAACCTGCTGGCATAGAACCTGCGTCAAAATTTTCTGACAGATACGTCTGACAAAATACTGCTGTTGAAAGCAGGCTCAAGGAAATTAATCCTAGTAATTTTTTTCTCATTTGATTGTTTATTTGATTAAAAGATGATGTAAATATATACTAAAATTAACAAATATGCTCCCATTTATTTCATTTTATGAGGTGACTTCAAATCAATGTGTTGTAGAAAGCAATGTTTTTTACAATGGCATTACAAATGAAAAGGCATCAAAAGAAATAAGAATTTTATTACTTAGAAGTCTAGTCAATAAATAGAGCGTAAAGGCGATTATCTACTCGCTTCTATATTTCGTAGCTTACATAGATACTTCCCATTTCTCCATTGGTTGGTGTTTTATACCAAATGGTATAATAACACTTGGTATAAAATATAATTTAAAGTCAGTTGTGGTCGGTGGAGAG
>CAMBZT010000093.1 GCA_945872405.1 Chitinophaga pinensis
ACTGAAGAAGAAAAAGCAATTTTACTATCTGACTTTTTGGAAACTAATAATCTTTATTTAAAATAAAATTTTTATGAAAATCATTACAACTATTTTAATTTTTACTTTTTATTTCACTATAAGTTTTGCTCAGATAAATAGAGGAAATATAGTACAAATTCAAGAAGTGCTTCGCTAATGTCTTATAAAAATTGCCATTAGATTTGGTGATTGATTTTTGTTGTTCAAAGGGATGTTTCCATTGTGCATATTGAACAGTTCCGATGTTGTCTATCTCAAAGGTTTTTACATCATAACCATATTCTTGGAAACTTCTTTTTTCCTTTCTCTTTTTAAAAAATGTATTGATGAAATCTAACATGATAGGGATGTTTTTGCTTACTGATGTTAAAACTAAATATGTTGTTAAAAGCTTATTGGTACTTGCTTCTAGCGATTGTCAAAGATAAGTGTTTTTTATTGGAAGCTTGGAGTGTAGTGAAAACTATTGGTAGCGTGGGGGGGACTCGAACCCCCGACCTCAGCATTATGAGTGCTGCGCTCTAACCAGCTGAGCTACCACGCCAAATTGGAGTGCAAATATAGCACTATTTTTTGTTTTTAATAAATAAATGAAAAGAATTTAGAAGGATGCTAGAGTGTAGCTATATCAAAGCTCTCAGACATTCGGATGCCTCTGTCTGTCGATTCTAAAGTACAACATTCTGTATGTGGGTCATGCTCAAAAAATAGGATATACTTTTCTGCTAATCCTCGTTTCAAAAAATCATCTTTTTCTTGCAGACAGTCCAAAGGACGAATATCATAGCCCATTACATAGGAAATAGGAAGATGAAAGCTGCTAGGAATTAGATCTGCCATATATACAATGGTCCTATCCTTGTATTGGATATGAGGTATCATCATCGCATCCGTATGTCCGTTCACTAATTTAATATTCATAAATGGAGCAATGATGGTGTTTTCATCTGCAAATTGTAGTTGACCACTTTCCTGAATGGGGAGAATATTTTCCTTTAGAAAAGATGCTTTTTCTCGTGGATTTGGCGACACTGCGGCGTTCCAATGTGCCTCATTACTCCAATAAATGGCATTAGGAAAAGTTAATTTCAATTGTTCTCCTTCTTTCGAAACGGCTGCTCCACAATGATCAAAATGCAGGTGCGTGAGAATCACATCTGTGACATCGGCAGGAGAGAAGCCTTTGTCCTTGATAGAACTCAGCAATGTATGATCGCCAAAGGGTTCGTAATAGCCAAAGAATTTTTCACTCTGCTTGTTACCCATACCTGTGTCTATCAGAATCAATCGATCACCTTCTTCAATCAACAAACAACGCATGGCCCATGTACATAGGTTATTGGCATCAGCGGGATTGAGTTTATTCCAGATTACTTTTGGCACCACACCAAACATAGCGCCACCATCTAATTTAAAATAGCCAGTATCAATAGAATGCAATTTCATCTTTGAATATAATTTTTAGAATTATAAAAATCAGGTTTCCTAAATTGTTTACTTTACCCTTTTTGTACCTGCTAATTGTTCTTGCAGTTGTAGCATTTTTATACCGGCCATAGCCACTTCAATTCCTTTATTGCCATGCTTTCCACCACTCCGTTCTTTTGCTTCTTTCATTGAATTTGGAGTAAGTACACCAAAGATAAAAGGGGTTTTATAAAGTATTGATAACTGAGTTAATCCTTGTGCTACTGAATGATTGATGTACTTGTCATGGTCAGTTGCTCCTTTTATCACACAGCCTAATGCCAATACTATATCAGGTTTGATTGATTCATATATCATTTGTGTACCAGCAGTAAGTTCAAATGCTCCAGGCACAAAATAAACAGAAATATTTTTTTCAGGAATACTATTTTCTATCAAGGTACTGATAGCAGCTTCGGATAAACTACGAGTCACTTCGTCGAAGTAATATTCTGACACAACAATTGCCACTGAATATTTTTTTTTCAGTTTGATGGGTATATAATTTTCGTCCAATTTTTTAGTTTTCGAAGACATCTACTTTATTTTTAGAGTGATTTTTAGAATGGATTCTTGTTGGTAAAGATAAGTTGGCTTTTGAGCAATTGTATCAGTTCCTTAAAATAAAAAAACCGAGTAAATCTTACTCGGTTCTTTAACGGTATTTTCGATTATTATTTTTTAACAGAGACTTCTACTCTTGTAATATACTTGTCAATTTGTTGTGCTTCGTCGCTTTTTGGGTACTCATTTTTAATGATGTTGTAATACTTGAGGGCTTCTTCTTTTTTACCAAATTTTTCACAAGCCATACCTGCTTTAATACAATTGATAGGAGCAATAAGGTCGTTTTTACTACTTTCTACAGCTTTGCCATAATAGCTCAGGCCTTTCTCGTTTTGTCCCTTTTCTGTATAGCAATCGCCGAGCAAAGCATTTTTTTGTGCTTCGAAAATATCGTCTTTAGGAGAAAAGCTTTCAAGATGTTTAATTGCTTTGCCAAAATCACCTAGATTCATTTCGCAAATACCAGCATAAAGGTTTGCTAAATTAGCAGCTTTTGTGAAAGAATACTTGTCTATGATTTTTTTGAACCCCATTGCACCTGGCATGTTTGAACCACCATTTAAGGCGATTTTAAAAGAATCTTGTTCAAAATAAAACTGTGAGATATACATACTTTTTTGCGCACTTTCTTCTCTTTCCGGCAACCACTTTAATTTACCATAAGCAAGTGCTGCAATAAGCACAATTAGGCCTATTCCAACACCATTAAAGATGTTTTTATTTTTTTCATAGGTATTCTGGAAATCTGAAAATGTGTTTTTGATCTTATCCATTGGTTCTTTAAGTTCCGACATAATTTTTTTGTGCTTTTATATTTTTAATTGTTAATTATATGATTGGCGATTAGTCTGTGATAAAAGGATAATTTTCCTCCGCGTAGATATCTTTTAGTAATTCTTCATTATCGGGAAATGGAGATTCTTCTGCAAATTTTACGCAAGCATCTATTTCTGCTACAATAGCATCTTCAATGGCTTCAATTTCCGCTACAGTGGCAAAATTATTTTTTAATATTGTTTCTTTTACAGTCTCAATTGGGTCTAGTTTTTTGTAGGCCTCCACCTCGTCTTTTGTTCTGTATTTTTGAGGGTCACTAGAAGAGTGTCCTTTGTATCTGTAGGTTTTGATTTCTAAAAACGTAGGACCATCTCCTTTTCGGCCACGTTCTACCCCTCTTGCAATTGCATTATGCACTGCTTCACAACTCATACCATCCACTTGTTCACTGGTAATTTCGTATACTTCCCCTAATTTGTAAAAATCTATTACACGAGTACTTCTTTGCACAGAGGTGCCCATGGCATAACCGTTGTTTTCACATATAAAAATCACAGGAATCTTCCATAAGGAAGCTAAGTTGAAAGACTCGTGCAAAGCACCTTGCCAAGCAGCACCATCACCAAAAAAGCATAGAGTAACATTATCGTTTCCTTTAAACTTGTCTGCGAAGGCAATACCAGCGCCTAAGGGAATTTGAGCTCCAACAATGCCATGGCCCCCATAAAAGTTGTGTTCTTTTGAGAAAAAATGCATCGAACCACCTTTCCCTTTAGAACAACCTGTTGCTTTTCCGTATAACTCAGCCATCGCCTCATTACAGGTAATGCCTTTGGCGATTCCTAGTGCATGGCATCTATAAGCAGTAATCAGAGCATCTGATGGCTTTGTTGCTGATAAGGATCCTGCTGCTAATGCTTCTTGACCAATATATAAATGGCAAAACCCACGGAATTTTTGTTCTCCATAAAGCATACCAGCCATCTCTTCAAATCTGCGTGCCTTGAACATCAATTCATACCATTGTAGATATGTTTTGGCATCAAAGGCTTTACCAGTCTGATAATTTATTTCAGTATTAACTGCGCCATTTGTAGCCACTTGATTCTCTTTTATTACTTTTGTACCCATACTGCTTTTTTAAAAAGGTATACAAAAATAGTGTTTATTAAAGAATTAATCCTAACAAATTTCAAGAACTATCCTTCACAAAACTTTTCTTTTGTAGATGGACTCAATTTTTTGGTGGGAAACAATGGCGCTGGGAAAACAAATGTCTTGGATGCTATTCATTTACTATGCTTTACAAAGAGTCATTTTAATAATGTAGATGCTGATTTGATACTCTACAATACTGACTTTTTTAGAGTTGAAAGTACTTTTTCTTCTCAAGAAATGGACCATCACATAGCCATATCCATGCTAAGAAATAAAAGGAAAAATATTGTATTAGATACCAAGCCTTATAAGAAGCTTTCTGATCACATCGGAGTGCTTCCTTGTGTGATTATTGCCCCTGGTGATCAAGTCATTATAACTGGTGGAAGCGAAGAGCGAAGAAAACTATTCGATACAACGCTTTGTCAGACTGATAAAAGTTATTTAAAAGCTTTAATTTTATATAATGAGGTATTAGATCAACGAAATGCAATGTTCAAACAGTTGTCTTCTCAACATAAGATAGTTGACAAAGCATTAGTAACTATATACAATCAGCAGTTGGTAGAATACGGAGAATTGATTTTTTTGAAGAGAATTACGGCAATGATAGAAATAGAAGCATTGTTTCAGGACTATTATCATAGGTTGGCTTCAAAGGACGAGAATATTTCTTTAAGCTATAGCAGTCATCTATTAGAAAACGATTTTGCAACACTGCTAAATCAAAATCTCGAAAAAGATATGCTGCTTGAGTATACAACAAAAGGAATACATAAAGACGATCTAAAAATTTTGATTGCTGACAACGCCGCGAAGAAATTTGCCTCTCAAGGCCAGCAAAAGTCTTTTCTAATTGCGATAAAGTTTGCATTGCTGATGTATATAACAACAAGAAATCAAACGAAGCCTATTTTTTTAATAGATGACTTATTTGATAAATTAGATTATAATCGTTGTATAAATCTGATTGCAATCTTGCAGGAAAAAGAATTTGGACAGATATTTCTGACCGATACAGACATTGATAGAATTAATAAATTGTTTTCATGTTCTACAAAGAATGCTAGAATCTATTTGGTAAACAACAATGAATCAAAAATAGTAACCTAGAAATTGTAAATTTGCATTCTTAAAATGGAACATGAGAAATAATTTAGTACATCTTGGTGAAGCAGTTAGCAGTGCGATGAAGGAGTGGAGGTTAGATGAGAAAATAAATGAAAATCTCCTACAGACTCACTGGCATGACGTGATGGGCACTACAATTGCTAAGTATACTATTGAAGTAAGACTCTTTAAAAAAGTACTAACCATAAAGTGTTCTGTTGCAGCACTCAAGCAAGAACTATTATACAACAAACCGCAAATCATAGATAAAGTGAATGAATATTTAAAAACGATTGCTGTAAATGAATTGGTTATAATTTAAGCTATGCAATGAAAGCAACGATACTTTGTGCACTATTTTTTATATTTCTTTCAGGTTTTTGTTTGAACGCTCAAGCCATTCATAGTATTGGACCTGACTCCATTGAGATTATCAGTTATGACACCATTCAATCGACTCATACTGTAAAAAGTGGTCAGTCACTTAGCTATCTCGCAAGTTTCTATCACTGTCCTATAAATGTTATAGTCCTACTTAATAAGTTGCCCAATTGGCAATACAAAATCAAGATAGGGGAGTTGCTTTTAGTTAGAGAGATTAAGAAAGTGGTAACGCTGAAATACATGATCCAGAATAATTCAGTATCCACTATAGAGTCAGTAATTCAAGACTCGAATTTATCAGAATCCAGTAACTTGGAAGCTATAATAGCAGATACGGCCCAGCTGATAGATAGTTTTGCTGAATTCTCAGAAAACAAAGAAAAAGCCAAGCAAAAAAAAAGTGAAGATTCCTCTCAACAAGTGAAAAAGAGTA
>CAMBZT010000094.1 GCA_945872405.1 Chitinophaga pinensis
TCGGAGGAATGAGCTATCCGAAATCAAATGGACTTTATCAAACAAATGTAATGAAGCAACCCCCTCTCCAATAGATGCACTGCAGATGATTTCAAAAGAGCTATGCGGATACTTTTTCTTGATAGAAACCAAGGCATCTGTCGCCATAATCACACTTCCAAGTCCAAGGATTTTGATGATCACAATTTTTTTGGGAGCGATGCTTAAAGCATGATCTCTGCGTAGTATTTTACCCAAAGCAATCGTGACTATTTTATTCATCAAAAGCAGTGGCAGCCCAATGGCTGTATCAATGAATTGTTTTTGCTTTAGTGTAAATTTCAAAATATTATCTGCTGCTTTGTTAGATAAAAAAGCCTAGTCCAAAAATCGCCATGTTACACCAAATTTAAATGACCGCTCATCAGCTGGATAGAGATAGCCTGTATAATAGCCTTTGGTACCAATGCCTTGAAGTAAATTGTTGCCTTTCAAAAACAAACGAACCGTTTTTACTTTCATATTCACGAACACATCTAGCACCGGTAAATAATGCATCTTTAATTGATCTTGCAAATAAAATTGTCCAATCAAAGGGTTATAATTATTTGCATAATAATCGCTAAAATACCTCATATCGACACCAATACTCGCATACAAGGCTCTTTTGAAGACAGCACTTTCATAATACAAACTAACTTTTGCAAATATTTTAGGCATCTGTATCACATCATTTCGATTGCTGCTTTGTAACATGATATAATTATCGAGATGCACGTGACGGTAAGATAAATCAAGGCTGACACTCGCATTGGCAATGTTTAATGCTTTACCTAATTGTACAGCGTTTGATGAAGTATTCCAGAAAATATAATTATTAATGAGGTAGTAATTTAAGCTTGCTTTCAGAAAAACCTTTGCCTGTTTATGTACAAGTAGATTCGAATAAATGGCATTCAACTGAATGGTATTTATCTTTTTGTATTGATGATTCCATGTATTAGAAAAATTGTGATAATGGTTTTCGATCCATGAAGGAGCTTGTCGGCTCCAAATACCATTCAAATATAGCTTTCCAGCTTTCTTAAAGTTATAATCAATGCCACCTCTCACATCAATATCTCCCAAATTATAACCCGAAAGAAAAAATTGAGCGGAGGCTAAATAATTCCATTTTTTATTGGCTAATTCATTGCTTCTGAAATAGCCTTTTACACTCAAGTTATTAAAGGTTTTTTCATAAAAATTCTGCGTCAATTCATAGTTCTCATGTATCAAACTAGCACCGGCCATTAGATTGATAGGCTTGCCTGCCGAACCTTTCACTTTCTTATAGCCAAGAAATTCAAAGGAAACCTGATTTGTAATCCTAGCATACCTCAAGGAGTGTGACAAGGTATCATTGGAGGTTAATATATCCTTGTCGCGATAGAAAAATGGCTGATAATAATTGCTGTCAATAGTTGTGCTCTTATCTACATAATTAAATCGATTCCTACCAATTCCAAATTCATAATTAATGCTACATAATGGCTGATATTTTTTTACCGTTAAAGTATCATCTACAACTTGGTCATATTTATAACCAATCTCGTAAGCTTGATTTAATTTTGCAAACATGTCCCTATAGTTGGAGTTGGCATTCTCCAAGTTTACATCCAGCAATTCCTTGGTAAAAGGGCTTTTGTCGGGATCATTGATAAAATCATTTTTAACACCCCCATTCTGTTGTGTCTTAAAACTATTCAACACAAAAGCTACAATGGTTCTGAATTTTTGATTCTTCGTCAAATAATTTCCATACAAAGAAATATTATTATCTATGGTTTGTTGCCTCTGATAAAATCCCTTTGCCTGCAATCGATTAAAGTAAAGTCCGAAGTTAAAATTATTTCCTATATTCTGACTATGACTTCCTCTGAAATTTAACTCCTGCCTTAATCCTATGTTCATGGTCAGCTCCGAAAATGGACGCTTCAGGGTATAGTATTTAATGTCTTTTAGATTTATCCAATATAAATCAAACTGCTGTAAGCCGTTAGAAAATCCAGTAGAACGCATTGGATTTAACATAATCGGATAGGCCTCACTTCCTACGTTTCCTAAATTGTGATATTCTGCTTCTTCACGTTGAACAAAATTATATTCCTCTAGATTACGTATGCTGGTATCTGGACCATACAACATATCCTTTCTTTGCTCGTAATAGTATTGAACCTTAAACGCGGACAATGAATCCAAATGCTCTTGAAGCTTGTGTTGGCCAAAACTACCTTTAATACAAAGGCAAATGATCGATAAGAGAATTATTTTTTTCAATGACAATGCTCTGCTTATTAAATTAAATGCTATTGATAACGCCTTTGATAATCGCAGACATGATAGGCTCTGCTGCTGCTGCTTTCTGCAAAACGATATCATGACTTATTTTGGCATCCATCGTCTCTTCTGGATATCCAATATCCGAAATCACTGATATAGCAAATACTTTCATCCCTCCATGTCTAGCGACGATTACCTCTGGAACGGTACTCATGCCAACCGCATCTCCGCCCATTAGATGAAAACACTTATATTCTGCTGGTGTTTCAAACGTCGGTCCTTGAACACCTACATAAGTTCCTGTATGAAAGGTGATGCCCATTTTAGTAGCAATCTCAACTCCTTTTTGAATGAGTTCCTTGTCATAGGCGCCAAGCATTTCTGGAAAACGTGGCCCTAATCGTTCATCGTTCTTTCCTCTTAATGGATGTTCCGACTGCAAATTAATATGATCTGTGATAATCATTACCTCACCTACAGACATCCCTGGTTTCATCCCTCCCGAAGCATTAGAAACCATCAACACTTCTACTCCAAGAAACTGCATTACTCGCACAGGAAACGTAACTGCTTCCATTGAATGACCTTCATAGTAATGAAATCGGCCAGACATACACACTACATTTTTTCCACCCAATGTTCCAAAAATTAATTGTCCGCCGTGACCCTTCACTGTTGATGTTGTAAAATGTGGAAGTTCGTTGTAGGCTATAGTCGCGTTGATTTCAATCTCCTTAGAAAAATTCCCTAAACCACTTCCTAATATAATTCCGATCGAAGGCTTTACTGCTACTTTCTTGTGAATATAGGCTACGCATTCTTGTATTTTATCGTATAATTCCATGGCGATTTTAGTTAGATGTTAAATTTAAACTGTTTTTGTGTGACGTAAAGTTACGGATTTAATACATGGATAGAATCTACAGAGGCCTCTTCACGGCTTTTGATTTTCTTTAAGGTTAAATTCATATAATTGAAAATGTCAATTTCAAAATTTTTCTTGTCCTCCACATCAAACGATACCTTGACAGGAAGAATATAAATGGGTAGTTGCTTCTCCAAAATTACTTCTTTTAATAACGCTATTCTAGTGGCATCTTTTTCTGTGGTTAAAATAATCTTTTCGTTATTAGCTATATTGTTAAAAGTATCATTCAGACTTTCTATGTCAAAACGATCGAAGTAGTGGTGGTCGCCAAATTTTAATGGATAAACTTCTTTGACTTTATCTTTAAGATAATGCACTATAGCTTCGTCATTCGCAATGGCGGTGAATAAAAGTACAGACACATTTTTTAAATGCTCAATAGGCTTGAATTCCTTAACAAACATCCCGTAAATAGTTCCATAGATAAAAGAAGAGAAGTAAATGTGTTGATAGTTAAAGGGCTTTATCTTTGCAATCATTTGCTTTTTTTCTTCTTCTGTGATGTCTGCGCTGCATTTGGTGATAATAATAATATCAGCTCGCTTATATTCACTTTTGGGTTCTCTCAAAAGACCTGCAGGCATGATGTAATCATCATAAAATGGACGATTAAAAGAGCTTAATAAAATAGACAAGCCAGCGCGCACCGATCGATGTTGATAGGCATCGTCAAGCAGTATCACTTGATTGGTGGGACTGTTCGCTAAAATATCAGGTATCGCAATCAATCGATTTTCAGAAACCGTCACCTTTACCAATGGATATTTTCGATGATACATCATAGGTTCATCTCCAATACTGGTGGCAGTGCTTTCTGAGTTAGCATGCAACAATCCACTTGTCTTTCTGCCATAGCCTCTGCTTAAGGTGCCCACCTCATACATCGGTTGTAGCTGCTCAATCAAATACTCAATATGTGGGGTCTTGCCGGTACCTCCAACGCTCAAATTCCCAACGGAAATAACAGGATGCGCAAACTTAGTCGACTTAATATAGGCCTTGTCGTATAAATAATTTCTCAGCATATTGATCAGCCCGTAGGGTAAACTCAGCAGAAATAAAATGGGTTGAAAAAGATTTTTCACTCAACGAAGTTACGTTCTTTTTCCTTCTGAAAAAATATCAGCTGTTTCAGGCTGTTGGGCGTGTGCCTATGGCGTAAAAACAAAACGCAATAGGCATCAGGCATTCCGCAGTACAAGGTACTTGCTTCATTCCTTCACGCAATTCCGTTCATTTGCAATATTCTTTATTTCTGTGTAAATAAAGCAAAGTATTGAGTCGTATTTTCTCCTCGACTAAATTCAGTAACTTTGAATATAATTTTAGTCTATGGAGAATCCAATTTTAGTTGAAGTGCTTCGTGGAGAGGTCGTTGAAAGTTTTCATCGGGGTGTCGTTTGTGTGGTTGATGGCAACAATAAAATTCTCTTCTCATTGGGTGATATAAATCAACTATGTTATCCCAGATCTGCCATGAAATTTATACAGCATATCCCTTTGTTAGAGAGTGGTGCAGTCAGTAAATTTGGATTCACTTTAAAAGAAATTGCGGTGATGTGTGGTTCCCATAATGCCGAAAAAATGCATCTCGATACGGTGTCTTCTATTCTTTCAAAAATTGGCTTATCAGAAACTAGTCTTAAATGTGGAGCACATTATCCGATGCTGAATGACGATTTGGTGAATATGTATCAACAAGATAAAAAACCGACAGATTTGTATAACAATTGCTCTGGAAAACATGCTGGTTTCTTGGCTTATTGTGTTTATAATGGTTTGGATACAAGTGATTATTTGAATCCGAATCATCCACTGCAGCAACACATCAAAAAAGTTTGTGCAGAAATGTATGAAGTCTCTGAAGAATCGATGCAATATGCAATTGATGGCTGTTCTGCGCCAGTGTATAGTGTTTCTGTGCTGCATCAAGCAATCGGCTACAAAAATCTTTGTGTCTCAACCAAATTTGGTGAGGCTAGAAAATATGCTTGTCAAACAATCATCGAAGCAGTGAGCACTTTCCCAGAAATGGTGGCAGGCTCAAACCGTTATTGTACAGACATGATGCGTATTTGCGGTGATGAAATCGTTGGTAAAACCGGGGCAGAAGGGATTTATTGCATGTCTGTTTACAATAAAGAGATTGGAATTTGTATCAAAATTGATGACGGTAAAATGTTGCCACAATACAACGTGGCCCAAGCAATCATTGATTCGCTATCGCTCTTTTCTTCTGAAAAATTAGCGCCTCTGCAGAAATACCTACAAGAAGATATACTCAATTGGAACCAACTGAAAACAGGAGAATTAAGACCCTCAGGTCAATTGATAGACGCGTTAAACACGCGCAAAATTGCGTGAAGATGCTCATTTAATATATCTTGACTCGTCCTAAAATAAGTTTACAGTTTTATAATTAACACTTATCTCATTATGTGGTCATCAAAAATTTTACTGTAATGATGCTTATTCAAATCTATCTCAACAATTCTATGCTTCCTTGTTTTTTTCTAGTGATACCTTTTTCATCGTATTGCAGATAGTAAACATAGGTGCCTAGTGGTGCATTATTCCCTTTCCACGGCTCGTTGAAGCTATTGCTAGAAAAAATTAAATTGCCCCATCTATCAAAAATATGCAATA
>CAMBZT010000095.1 GCA_945872405.1 Chitinophaga pinensis
GATATTTTTAATTCGTATCATTCTGAAAGCAGAATGTTGCGTTATATCAAGTCGCTTGAAGATAAAGATTTATCCTTAACCAAATCCATGATTGCACTTGGTTCTTGCACGATGAAACTAAACGCAACTGCAGAGTTGGAGCCAATTAGTTGGCCAGAATTTGCGCACATGCATCCATTTGCACCATTAGATCAAGCAGCAGGATATCAAAAAATGATTACTGAATTGGAGTCTTATTTAAATGAAATCACTGGTTTTGATGCCACTTCCTTGCAACCTAACAGTGGTGCTCAAGGCGAGTATGCGGGATTAATGGTGATTCGCGCTTATCAAAAAGATATGGGTGAATCGCATCGTAATGTAATTCTAATTCCTTCATCTGCGCATGGTACCAATCCAGCGAGTGCGGCTATGACGGGTGCTTCTATTGTTGTTACCGCTTGTGACGATGAAGGAAATATTGATGTCGCAGATTTAAAAGCAAAAGCAGAATTACACTCAGCAAACCTTTGTGGATTGATGGTTACATACCCTTCTACTCATGGTGTTTTTGAAAGTAGTATCAAAGAAGTTTGCCAAATTATACATAACAACGGAGGCCAAGTATACATGGATGGTGCCAACATGAATGCACAGGTAGGACTTACTAGTCCTGGATTGATTGGAGCCGATGTATGCCATTTAAATTTGCATAAAACATTTGCGATTCCTCATGGAGGTGGTGGACCAGGCATGGGCCCGATCTGTGTGAAGGCACATCTAGCGCCATTTTTGCCAGGTAATCCTATGGTGAAAACAGGTGGTGAGAAAGCTATACATGCTATTAGTGCAGCACCTTGGGGCTCGGCATCTATTCTGCTTATTTCTTATGGCTATATTAAGATGCTAGGTAAAAAAGGCGTTACTGACGCTACCAAATATGCCATCTTAAATGCAAATTATATCAAAGAAAGATTGGGCAAAACATATGATGTATTGTATGTAGGAAAAGACCATGGAAGAGTAGCACATGAGTTGATTTTAGATTTCCGTCCTTTCAAACATACGCTTAATGTAGAGGTGGAAGATGTAGCGAAAAGATTGATGGATTATGGTTTTCATGCACCTACAGTCTCTTTTCCGGTGGCAGGTACTATTATGATTGAGCCAACAGAGAGTGAGGATTTGATGGAGTTGGATAGATTTTGTGATGCGATGTTATCGATACGAGAAGAGATTAGAGCAATAGAAAATGGGGCAGACAAAAACAATAATGTCTTAAAGAATGCGCCTCACACTATGGGAGATTGTTTTAATGAAAATTGGAGCTTCCCTTATAGCAAGCAACAAGCAGCCTTTCCATTGCCATATGTAAGTGTAGCTAAATTCTGGCCATCTGTTGCTCGTGTGAATGGATCATTTGGGGATAGAAATTTGATTTGTACTTGTGCTCCGATTGAGGCTTATATGGACCAAGCCATAGAAGCTTAGATAAAAGATTGAACTGAAATAATAAAGACAGCACATCATGTGCTGTCTTTTTTTTATGTCATAGCTTTATGTTTTTTACTCAGGAATGGCAGAATAGAAATCTTTAGAAAAGAGCTGATAGCATATGTTTTTCAAATAGGCTATGGTGGCAACTATACAGTTTTTAGAAATGATAGCACTTATTCAACGTCATAGGCAAAAACTATCCAGTATTCTAGCTCTTAAGGATGTAATTGTATCGTATTTGGATGTGCATTTTTCCAACTGAACCAGAACTCTCTATAAGCCTTCATGGATATGAGTTCTTTTTTTCCTGTTAGTAGATTAACACCTGCAAAGTTATGAGGCACGTTATTGAAGAATAGGGTGTCGTTTCTCAATTCAATATTTGCTTCTAGATTATTTTCGAAGGCCACAAAACTTTTATTGTCATTAGAAAGCGCCAGCACATAATGCGTTTCTGCAATTTTATCCTTAATGATTTTATTTTTTTGCAAATTATTCCATTCAATGGCTTTGGATGCTTCCGCTTTTGAAATGCCAATCACAAAAGAGTGTGCAGACCAATTGCCACCTGCTATTAGCATACTTGGGTTCTCCATATTTTCTACATAATAATCACGATAAGGATATCGGTGTGCATAAGAGGGATCTGGCTGCATAATCTCTGTGTTTGGGTATAATTCTACCCATTTTTGTAGTGTCATGTTTTGTACAGTAATTTCCTCCAGCACTTTACCTTTCAATTTACCGGCTATGCAAGTTCCAGATTCCTGACTCCACCAACTTTTTGTTAAGTCATCTTCTAACAGGGCATTGTTATGATTGATGCCAACCAATCTAAATGTAGTGTATTTGCCATTGATGTATGGGAGATAGAATCGTCCTGTTCTACAAAGACCACAATATGTTGCGATAATTTTTTGTCCATCAAGACTATCAATGATTTGATGGTGATAGTCTATGAATGGAACAGGATAGGCTTTTGACTTTCCATGAAATTCAATACCTACTATCATCTCATTCTTGTCTACTTTATTTTTATTGACATCAGCAAAGAGCAAATTTTTAGGCTGATGAAAAATATTGGAGGCAACAAAAATGAAATTTAGAAAGATATAGAAGAATAGACTTATGCATAAAGCAACAATTGCTATGCTTCTTTTTTTTTCTTTAAACACTGGAATCGAAAAATAAATCAAGGTCACTATACAAATGATGTCGAAATAAATTTTGTAATTTGAAAGAAGTTGAGCGAAATTAGCACTATCTAATTCTTGGCTTCCTAAAAAGGGTCTCAATAAATAGCTAAGTACGAATTGATATAAAGTGAAGATAAAAAGGGTAAGAAAGAATTTTGATTTCATTTTATAAAGTTAAGGGGACAATAGTAAAATTACAAATCCCTTATTTATCAAATCTTATTCTACCCTATCAGCAATAAATAAATTTGTATCTCTAGTGCCCTCATTATTTCTGTTAGATGAAAAAAATATCTTTTTACCATCTGGCGAAAATAAGGTGCACAATTACGAAAATATGCCTTGATTTTATATTCTTATCGAACCATAGATCATATAAAGTCTAAAAAATCTGAAAAATAAATGATTGTGATCAGTTAAGAGTAGGAAGTTTTTTATCACATAGCATCGCTACGCAACAAATAGATAAAAGCTTTATTTTTTGACATTGAAGGAGAATAGGGAATATCCAACACCAAACGAAAGCCAGGGCTTGTTTTTATAAATCCAATCATATTTCTTTTGATTTGTATTAGATATTAAATCAAATCCAATAAAAATACCCAATTGTGCATTGCCAAATTCGAGCACCAGTCCCAAAGAGCTGGTGAATGCGAGTAATTCATTCGATTCATTCGTTGATTTTTGAGCCGAAGAACTATCAATCGAAAGTGATGAAATACCTATGCCAATGAGACCATCAACGGCCGTGTTTTGTTTTTCTGTAAATGAGTATTTCCCACCAAAAGTGGTTCCGACACTTATATCTTTAGCGAAGTCGAATGGCTTAAATCTAAGTTTGATAGGCGTAAAAATATTTCCCACCAAAAGATTTAGGTTCGACTTCTTGATGGATACTGCTTTAAAGTCGAGTTGTGCTTTTGTAATAATGAAATAGGTATAAGTAGTGAAATCATTTTCTGTGAAAAAAATGCCACCTATTTTTTTGCTATTTAGTAGGAGGGTAAACCGAATGACATAGTGATTGCTAAGGCATTCTACTAATGTGAATTTTGCATTAGGAGGGGCCACTAAAATGCTACTGTCAATGATATTTCCGCTGATATCGCATTTGTACATTGGGCATTCAATTTTAAACTCATAGAGTCTTACATTACCAATGTTTTCATTAAGATACTGCGCAGAAAGCGAGGTTGAGCAAATGAAAATGAGATAGGGGAGAATCCAAGTCTTAGAATGTAACAATGTAGGAATCGCTGGTGACATTTATTTTATACTTACCTGTTTTAAGAATTTTTGCTTTTAATGAAAGTTCGTTCATTAAAAAAGGAGGTAGCTGATAGTTTGTATCAATGACAAAAAATCCAGTAGAAAAATATTTAAGAAAAGCCATATCACTGATGGTTTTTTTTATAAATTCAAATTCTACTCTTCCGTCTTTCTGGTGGATGCAAACCTTTGCCTGATTTTCATCTTTTTCATTATTGATTTCTTCAGAGATATTACAAATATTAAAGCCTGCGCAATTATCTCCTTTGCCAAATGTTAAAATATATATAGTGGAGGCTGGTATTTGTAAGAATACCCATAGCAGCTGCACATAAAAGAATGATAATTTCATGTTAGAATGTTAAATAAATGAATAAAGAAATGCATCCAATTTTTTTCTTTGGATTTGCACATAAGAAAATGAATTGTATTTCTACAGTAATAGTGGACCTATCGGCGAGTAATGAACACAGAAATTAGCGGAAGGAGTAGATTTGATTATTTATCTTAAAATGGCTTCGAATCGGAAAGTCATTACTTTTTCTTAACATGCCATTCGGCTCTTTTATCGCAATTCACTAAATACAATTTGAAAGCAGGTTCTTTCGCAATTCTATCTCGTAGTGGAAAAACCTTTTTCCTATTCACTCCGGGCATCCACATTGGATAATAGTAAATTAAATAATAATTCTGATCAGATAATTGGCTATCCACCACACTTCCATTAATGTGCTTAAAATTCCTGAATTCTTGTTGAATAGTGGCTGTAGTGTCGAGGGTAAAATAAGTTTTACTGTTTTTTAGGGTGTCTATAAATCCTTTTATCAATTCGAAGCAGTTGTGAAATTTTAGTTGATGACCTCTGTTATCATACAAATACATTTTAGGAAACTGACCTGCGCCTCTTGTTCTAAGAGATGCACTATCAATCATGTAGATTTCATCTTTAGGAACAAGATTTTTTTGAGCATAAGAGATAATTTCTTCTCTGCTTCTTTCTTTGCCCATTAGGAAAGGATTATATCCTGCCACAAGAAATATAAAGCCATAATACACTAGATAGCCCAGACATAGCGTTGCCATCAGGACAATCAATATTTTTTTTAATGTACTTTTCATAATGTAAAAATTTTGGGAGTCTGTACAAGTACAGACCCCCTTTTTTAAATTAAAGTATTAACTCGAATGTATTATTCGTAGCATTCTTTGTCACCTTGTATATGCCTTTTTTGATAGTATATGGACTGCTCAATTTTAAGAGCTGCATCACCTCTAGAGAGGTGGTATAGTCTGCGTCTAGTTTAAAAGTATTATTGCTGAAATTTTTGGCTAATGTTTCAGCTTTCATTGATTGAGCATTAAAAACCAACTTAATTTTACCACTGCTTGTTAGTGTCATATCTGAATGTGCTGCATTCACCATATCGCTAAAAAGCTCCCCCGTGATAGAGCAAATGCCTACTCCAATGCAACCATTTGCTGTTGGCGCACCAAAAGTGATCGTGATATTGATGGCATAAGTGTTTACATTGCTCAATAATAAAATAGTGATTACTGTTAATATTCCGAAAATCTTTTTCATGATAACTTGTTTTTGTTTTTGAATAATTGTTTGATTTTTTTGAAAAGGTTTGAAGTAAACTTTGGTATTACAATCGCCCTGAAGCCTCGTTGTCATTTGTCAATGCGGCAACAATTTTTTCTTTTTCTGTTTTTTC
>CAMBZT010000096.1 GCA_945872405.1 Chitinophaga pinensis
GCAGGGTGGCAGTGCCCTTGGTTTACAGCGCTATAGGCCGATAAAAAATCAAAATAACATTTATCATCTACATCCCAAACAAAGACCCCACGGCCCTTTTTCAGCACCACGGGTAGCGGATGATAATTATGCGCCCCGTACTTGTCTTCCAGTGCCATGTATTTCCTAGCCTTCGATTGTTTGGTATCTTCTATAATTGCCATCAGTCAATATTTATGGTTACAAAAATAATACAGAAAGGTAGAATTTGAGCATCAATCGCGAAAATTTGTGTTTGTTTAAACCTATAACCCTTATTTCACAGCTTTATTGCCATGCATTTGTCATAGACTTGTCATAATTGTTTTGCTTCATTGAATTCTTTTTTCTGGGCGTATCGCTGGCAAACAACAATATCCTTTCGCTTCGCTCAACCAAAATCTCTCATGGCCAGCGTCGTGCTCTCCGCAGTACATGGTACTTGCTGCGATCCCTTACGCGGGTGTTTGTTCAAAAAGATATTTGTCTATTAAAAAATATTTGAATGCGAAAATGTATTTATATTGTGGCGTGAAGTGGAGGGATATTTATAGAAATTGTAGCAAAAGACCTGGAGCTTATCTATAAAAAACTGATTGAATGCTTCAGTCCCCATCATTACAAACTAGTTTAAAAATCAAAAAAATAAAAGAATTGAATAATAAAATGATCCTTCATGTTCCGCACGCATCAACAAATATTCCTTCTATGGAGGGCTTTGTTATTGATGAAAATGCTTTAGTTCAGGAGATGTTGAAGTTAACAGATTGGTATACAGATGACCTTTTTTATTCAGGTGAAGATGAAATGATAAAGGCCGAATTTTCAAGGATATTCTGCGATCCGGAAAGATTTGTTGACGATGCTCAAGAAATAATGGCACAATATGGAATGGGCGTCCTATATGAAAAAAATGATCATGGAGATAACATTAGAAAAGTAAGCCCAGCGCTAAAAGAGAGGGTATTGACTGACTATTATTGGAAGCATCACGAAAAGTTAAGTAAAGCAGTGAGTAATCAGTTACATCTCTTTGGAAAAGCATTTATTATTGATTGTCATTCATATCCAAGTAGTCCTTTAAAAAGAGACCTTGATAAAAATCCAAAGCGTCCAGACTTCAACATTGGAACAGACTCTTTTCATACACCAAAAAAATGGATAGAATTATCTGTATCTTTCTTTGAAGATGCCGGATATTCATTAGGCATCGATTGGCCTTACAAAGGATCAATAGTTCCAATGAAACATTATCAAAAGAATAAAAACGTTCAGACGATAATGCTCGAAATCAATAGAGGACTTTACCTGAACGAACCTACTAATGAAAAATCTGAAAGATATTTCGAGATAAAGAAAATCGCAAGTGGATTTATAAATACAATAAAAAATAATTGTTAATAACACTTAAGTTATCAGGAAGCTTGTATTAAATCATCTTCCTATACACCTTCTTTTTTTTACGATCTTGGCTCTAGTAACTAAGGCGGAAAGCAGACACCAGCTAGAAGCTCGCGCTAGATAAATGGCCTCATATTATGAGGTAGGTACCGAACCATTTGACTATTGATGCTGAGGAGGAATAAACAAACCCTCAATCCTGTCATTTTCCTTATATTTGCTTTTGCTACTAGCTCGATCGAAAAAAAATAGACTATCTTAATAAAGCTCTGAAAACATTATTAGCAAAGGTGTTGAATAGAATGTGGTATTTTTTAGAAAGTCATTAAAACCAATCCTCTCAATGAAAAAAATATATTTAATTCTATCACTTCTCTTATTTAGCGCTTTTTGTTTTTCTCAGAGTCGCTATATTTCAGACGTAACAAAAAAGATTGTTTTTTCTAGAGACGGTGGCAAATGCCAATGCTGTGGAAGTTCCGCAAGTCTAGAATATGACCACATCACACCCTTTTCTTGTGGCGGAAGTAGTGATGCCTCAAACATTCAGTTACTTTGTCTACCCTGCAATCGAAGTAAATCAAATAGCTGCTATTGTAAAATCCATAATAGAAAAGTAGGCACTAATTGCTGCGATGGTGCGTCAACTGTGAGTAAATCGTCTACAGATACACATAGTTCAGCTACTTCGAGCCAATGCACAGGAACAACACTAAAAGGCCTAAGATGTAAAAATAGGACCACTAGCTCTAGCGGAAGGTGCCATTTACATTAATAATTTACCAACCAAATTAAAGAGAAATGAATAACAGTTTTTTATTTGCAATAGATACGAATACAGAAGAAGTAATTGTTTCGGATTCACCAAAAGGTAGTAATAAAATAAATTTTATTGAACGTATTAGCCGCCAAGACAATGTGATTTTATACAATGCCGTTGTGACTTTGACTAGCCTTGCTAGTGCCTCTAAAATTGATGCTAGTATTTTCAAAGCAATGGATAAAGTTTGCCAAATGTTATACAGTAAACATAAAGAAAACACTACTCGTTAATCGTTGTCTCCTGAGCACGTTTGAGTGTATTCAAATCTCTGATTTGCTATTTAATGCTTTGTGTTAAAACTGTCGAAAGCATTTGCTTTAGAGATGCTTGTGACCCTTTGAAGTGAATTTTATACTGTTAATTATTCTTTATTCTACCACATTTCATCTTTTTATTAAACATGTAATTATTCTTTCAAATGAGAAAGTTATTCGCGATGACCATCGGTTGCAATGACATTCGGATTGAATAGGTGAGTTGGATTTACTTGTTGGTAAAAACACCAGCAAGAACAGTGAGCAGACACGAGCTAAAAGCTAGCGGGTGTCAGAGTCCTCCAAGGATTGACTCTGAGGGGGAATAACATGGACTATGACATTGCTGATAACAGATACTTAACTTTCTCTTTAAACTACAGTGCTACTTTTGAGTTCAAATAATCATCAGGATGAAAAAAAATATACTTGTCATTTTAATACTTGTCTCTTTCGCTTTTATTAATACCAATGCTCAAATCAGTATCGCAGATGCACATATAGCAACCATTGGAGCGACAGTGACAGTCAAAGGCATCATTACAAATGGAGCCGAATTGGGTTCAATTCGATACATGCAAGATACTTCAGGTGGAATGGCATTGTATGGGAGTAGTTTATCAACGGTAAATAAGGGCGATACTGTAACGGCTACTGGAACACTTAGTAATTATAACAATTTACTAGAAATGACGCCTATTGCGACTTTTGTGATTAATTCTAGCGCAAATCCTTTACCTGTTCCACAACTCATTATTCCATCTTCTTTCAATGATTCTTTGGAATCTGAACTTGTTCGCATCGACCATGTTTCCTTTATAGCTGGTGGTGGTATTTTTGCGGGAAATACAAATTATAATTTTACAAGTGGTGGGTCTAATGGTCAAGTTCGTATTGTAACAGGAACGAATATCGTAGGTCGCACTATTCCAATTGGTGATGTAAGTCTTGTAGGCATTTTATCGCAGTATTGTACCGCACCACTAACTGGATGTACTACTGGCTATCAGATATTATTGAGAGATAGCAACGACATCATTATTTCGCCAGGTATTCATATCATTTCTGCAATTAGTGAAACTAATATCAATACCACAAGCTTTGATGTAAATTGGTCAACTGATTCTACAGGCTCATCGGTAGTGAAATACGGACTAAGCAATGCCTTAGAGTTAGGTGTGGCAAGAACAGCAGGTCTTAGTAGCTCACACACAGTGACAGTAAATAGCTTAACTCCAGGGCAGATTTACTATGTTCAAGCATTGTCTGTGAATGGGTATGATACAGCTATTTCTAGTATTAAAGTATTCGATACTCGATCTCTTTCCTCGGGCGATATTAAAGTGTATTTCAATACCGGAGTGGATAATACTGTAGCTACAGGACCTAATGCTGTAGAGCTCATCAATCTGATTGATGATACTTTAATTTCTTATATCAATAGAGCCAAATATACCTTGGATTTGACAATTTATGATTTTGACAATTCAGGTATTTCTAATATTTCTACTGCCATCAATAATGCTTATAGTCGCGGTGTACGTGTTCGATTTATTTCAGATGGGAATAATGTTGCGACAAATTTAGGGGTGAATGATTTGATTCCTTCTATCAATCAGTTGTTAAGTCCAACAGGAGGCATTTATAATATCATGCATAATAAATTTGTGGTGATAGATGCAAAGTCTGTAAACCCAATGGATCCAATCGTTTGGACTGGGGCCACCAATTGGTCATTTGGACAAATCAATAATGACCCAAATAACGTGATTATCATTCAAGACCAAAGTTTGGCCAAAGCCTATACTTTAGAATTTGAAGAAATGTGGGGCGATACAAGTGCCATTGCCGATACTGCGAACGCAAGATTTGGTGCACTAAAAACAGATAATACACCGCATGAATTTGTGATTAATGGCAAAAGAGTTGAATGTTATTTTAGTCCATCGGATGGAACTAACTCAAAGATTTTACAAACGATTAGTTCTGCTGATTATGAAATTGAGTTTGCTTCTATGATTATTACTCGACTTGATTTGGCAAATGCTATTGCGAATAAATCTGGCAATGGAGCTTATGTTTACGGTATTGTCAACGACAAAGTTGCCACTACACAATGGGATATTTTTCTTGCCAGTATGGGATATCAAAGAATGCAGGATTATGCGCCTTCTAATATCATGCACCATAAATACATGATTATTGATCAAGGATATCCGTCCTCAGATCCAATGGTGTTAACAGGTAGCCATAATTGGTCAAATTCAGCAGATCAAAAAAATGATGAGAATACATTGATTGTTCACGATGCAACCATTGCTAATATTTATTATCAAGAATTCTATTCACTTTTCACAGAGAACGGCGGCGTGATAAGTATTTCAGCCATTGATGAGTTAATGCATAATCCAATGATTTATGCCTATCCAAATCCAACATCAGATAAGCTTTTCATCGTGTCGACTACTAATTTAACTCAAGTAAATATCTTCGATATGTTGGGTAAAGTCTTGGCTAGTAAAGAACTAAAGGACAAAAGTACAACTATAGATATGGCTGATTTTATGACAGGTATGTATTATTTGCAGATACTTACAACTGATAAATCTTATACGCAAAAGTTTATCAAAAACTAGATTCTTGCGTCTCTTCAGGTGTTATCACCCTTCGCTACGCGCATTCTTCATAATATGTTTGAGAGTGCCCAAATCTCAGATTTGGTATTGACTACTTCGCGCCCTTAAGAAATTTAAGGCAATACATAGAGTTTCGTAATTATTTATCTGATTCGTAATATTTTAATAACAATAGATTATCGCTTAATCTGATGCAAAATAGTAGTTTTACTTTCAAATTTAAAACCATGAAAAACATCTACTTAACACTATCATTATTTTGTGTAATATGCACTATTAACTTTTCTGTAAAAGCGCAACTTATTTCCGGGAATTCATATATGCAGGGAAACTTTGTGGAGGTTGGAGTTACACCTTGTGGTTCCTATGGTACTTCTCCACGTCCACCATCAGGTTACCATCCGCGTAGTCCAGGAGGAGGATTGGGATTTGTCGCTG
>CAMBZT010000097.1 GCA_945872405.1 Chitinophaga pinensis
TATCGAAATTGAATAGTAGCACCTTTGAATTGAGCATGGTGAATAGTCTTGGACAAGAAGTTGTTCGCCAAGCTTTGAAAAACATTGATATCACAAAGCCTTATTTATTGTCGTTAAAGTTGATGAGTGCGGGTGTTTATTATTTAAAATTGGAGACCACGAATCGCCAGCAATTTGTACAAAAAGTAATTATCGAAAAACAATAAGTAATCTTATAATTTAGTAGAAACGCCTCGTAGTTTATGGGGCGTTTTTTTTATTGCTACATTTGATGATGAGGATTTGCGTGAGCGACTGAGGGGAGTACCCCCGAAGTATTTCGGTGTACGATAAAAGGCGCGACACTGGCTAGATTTATTAAAGCCAGTGACACGCCCAAAATTGTTAGAAACGGAATAGTTTCTTTTATTTTATCTAAACACTTGTTCCTTCTTCTGCTTTTGGATCACCGCCATATTCGTTATCGCCAACATTGCCAGCGGTAGCACATAAAATGATATTGTAGATAGGTATCAAGCAAAACCAACCACTTTTGCCGACGTCGTGCATTCTTCTAATTGCAACAGCGATACTAGGTAATAAAACTGCTAAGGCATAGATATTGGACACAATACTTAGTTTGCTGCAGTTTTAATATTACTATTTGGAGCAGTCTCAAACTGCAAAATTGCAATTGATGAAAACAAAAGCATAAGCACAGAAATTATCGTTACAGAAGTTAATGTTCCTTGCATTTTATTTTTAAATACATGTTCTACAATATGTCTAGTAGAGCGAAATGCACGAATAAGTCTTATTAATCTAATTAGTCTAAGCAGTCGACCTGCTCGCATGAAGTTAAAAGTTGGGACACTTGAGATCAAATCGATCCAGCCCCATTTCATGAATTTTAATTTATTTTCCGCTTTTTTTAAACGAAGAGCAAAATCAAATAAAAAGATTATGCAAATTAAATTGTCAACAAAGCTCAACACTTTTGAAATTTCTTTTGGTAGTGAAAAAAAAGTTTCAATTAATAAGGAGCTTAAAACATAAAATCAAAGTATAATAATTAAAAGGTTTAGAAAGCCGAGCTCTCCTTCATTTTTGGTGATGGTTTTAATGGTTTCATTATCACTTTTTTCCATATTCATTTATATCAATGTATGAAGTAATTTTATACAGTAAGGTTGTTATAGCTTTATGCTTATCGTTCAGGTTTATTTATGTTTAAATAGATAAAATCCAATGTTAAACGGAGTTTCACCATTTTTAGAAAACAGCAAACGATTATAAATCTCGAGCTAGTGGCTGGAGCTTTAATTAGTTTATTATTGGTATGGAGCCCGCTAAAATTGTAGGCACTGAATGAGTTCTGGTGATTTTTTTGTCACCCTTCCTGTGCCGCTTGATTTTTTTTTCTAACTGTCGTTTATTTTTTCTCCAAAAATATAAGTATAGACTTTGGAAGTTTGTTTAGTATAGGCTGTAAAAAGGCGTTTAATCTTGTATTCTCTATTTTGTTTGCTTTTTCTGCCAATATTTTATGTCTAAAAACGTATAAAACCAATAGTGCTAGAGCAATTTGAAAAACAAAAGCTATATATTTGAATATAATAAAAATAGAAAATAATTCAAACTTCAGAATAATCCAAGTTATTGGAAAAAAGACTATTAAAGATAATACATATGCTATAAAGATGGATACAATGACGAAGCTAAGTTTTTTAATGAAAATTATATTTAACCATCCTAATAGAAACGCACCAACTAGAATAAATAAAGCGCCGCTTATTAGGCCAAATACTCCCATTCCTTCAGTATAACGATTGCCCACAATTGATGCCCCCCAAATAAAATCTCCGATTCCAATAAGGATAAACCACCAACCTCTATAACTTTTTTCTGTTTTAATAACCCCATCCTGTTTTGTAATAACGTTTAACGCATTTTCAATATAAATATCACATTCACTTTTTGAAATCCCTTTTTCTTCTGCTTTTTGATAAATAAAGTCACGAGATTCTTGTTTAATAGCTCCACTAGATGTTGATAGTTCGATTAATTCTTTAATTGAGTTTTCCATAATTTATTTTTGGTTAGTAATTAATTATTATCATATTTTTCCATTTGTTTTTCTACATCTTTTTCAATATCTCTTTGCATTTGCTTAGAGTCATCCATAACCCTATTATATATGCGATCGGTTTCATAGCGTGAATACGCATAATAAGCAATTGTTAAAACAATAACGACTATAACATATAATAATTTATTCTGAAACATGCCCCCAGTGGGAATATTATTGTTAACTGTTTTTGATTTGCTTAAACCTGCATTAATATAAATATCACATTCTGTTTGATTAATCCCTTTTTCTTCTGCTTTTTGATAAATTAAATCGCGAACTTCTGGTTTGAGAGTTCCGCTAGAAGTTGATAGTTCGATTAATTCTTTAATTGATTGTTCCATGATTTTTTTTTATAATTATTTTTTGCACCATTTTTTTTAATCTCTCCAAAAATTTCAAATATGCCGTTTCAAATTGAGTATTTTATTTACGGACTTTATTTTCTAATTTAATACAATTATTTTAGTTCTTCAGCGCATTCGAAACCAATTTTTGTAACTCCATTTACATCTGTATTTGCATTTTCAAAGGAAGAATAGTTAGCTTCACATTTGCTGAAATAGCAATCTATCCATTTTGTTTTGTTTGCACCAAAATTAGAAAGTTCTTTGACACCTTCCATTGTTTTGTAAACTTTTTCCTTGTCAGATTGTGACCATTTTCCTTTTACACTTCCACCACAGCTAATTAAAATTAGAGAAAAAAATATAATTACTACTATAAAAATTGAATTTTTCCTTTTCATTTTATTTATTTATTAAGGTTTAACAATTGAGGATTTTTGATTCAAATTTGCTTTATTATTATGTATTGCTAAGCAAGTGTACGTTAGTTTTTTTAATAATCCTAATTGGTCACAATTTTTTGATTGTCTCGTTGTGCTTCCAAGAGTTTTTATTACGGTGGTTTTACCCATACTGTGAACTAAAATATCTTGAATCTAGCGTCAGTCCACACCATTTTTAACAAAAGACATACCTATTTCTGTATTGGAAGCCCATTTGCTTTCGTAGCTCACTATGTTTTATAAAACTTGTTCCTAACGTTTTCAGGCTACACGCAGTGCGGAATAAATAACCACAAAACTGTCATACGAAGCACTGAACCGCCAATTTGCCAAACCCGTGTTAAAAGCTGTTTTTCAATCATTCTATTACTGATTAAATTCATTTTCAGAAATATCTTGAGAACTAAATGAATTAGAGATACCGCTGACCATAGTGCCAATAATTGCGAGTGCAAAAGAAATAATAACGTTAAACAAAAAGAAATACCAATATTCGCTTCTGCGAGCACGACCATTGAAGTTGACATAGTTTTGTAGAACTTTTACGTAATAATTCATTTTTGTAGATTTTAGTTTTCCTACTCATTTGGCTTTTCGGATACGCCCCGTTTTTTAATGTGATTGCTGGACTTCACAGTGACAGAAGTACAATATATGCAATTTGAGAAAATATATAGTAGCTTTTTTTTCAACACTAAGTGGATACTTCAAGAATATTAGATTCATAAGAAGATTGACTATATTATTCGGAATGTAAAAAGTATGAATAAGCGTTTCGGCTAGACAAAATTAAGTTATGCGTTTCAATCGCCCACCATCGAAGAATAACGAGCTAGTGTGCTTGGCTCAAATAAGCCGTATCTTTGTGTTTTAATCAGGAATGACACAACATGTTTGGCGATCGTTTCACAAAGTCATCACATGTCATTCAACTCACTCGGCTTATCGGAACCACTTTTAAAGGCCATAAGCAAAAAAGGATATACAACGCCTTCTACCATTCAACAAAAGTCTATACCGGTTATTTTACAAAGAAAAGATGTGATTGCCTCTGCGCAAACGGGAACAGGCAAAACAGCGGGCTTTACTTTACCCCTTTTACAAATATTATCTGAAAGTAAAAGACCCCAAAACAAACCAATACGTGCACTAATACTGACACCAACGAGAGAACTGGCGGCACAAGTATATAATAATATCAAGGAGTATAGCGAATTTGTAGACATTCAATCTACGGTAATCTTTGGCGGTGTAAATGAAAATCCGCAGATAGATGCTTTAAGAAGAGGTGTAGATATATTGGTGGCAACACCAGGTCGCTTGCTAGATTTGCATGGACAAAGAGCGCTTTCTTTATCACAAATTGAAGTGCTGGTTTTGGATGAGGCAGACAGAATGTTGGACATGGGATTTTTGCGCGATATCAAAAGAATTCTATTATTGCTCCCAGAAAAGAGACAAAATCTTTTGTTTTCGGCCACCTTCTCCAAAGAAATAAAATTATTGGCGAAAGGCATTTTATATGAGCCAATAGTGGTGGAAGCAACCCCAGAACAAACAACCGTAGAGAAGATAGAACAAAAAGTATATCGAGTAGAGAAAGATAGAAAGCCGGCCATGACCATTCAATTGATCGCAGATGGTGATTGGCAGCAAGTGCTTATTTTTACAAGAACAAAGCATGGTGCGAATCGACTGACTGAAAAATTAAATGCTAAAGGAATCAGTGCATTAGCGATACATGGCAACAAAACACAAAGCGCCAGAACAAAGGCACTAGAAGGCTTTAAGCAAGGTAGCATCAGAGTGTTAGTAGCAACAGATATTGCTGCGCGAGGTTTGGATATTCCATTATTGCCACATGTTATCAACTTTGAATTGCCAAATATTTCTGAGGATTATGTGCATAGAATCGGAAGAACAGGTAGAGCTGGGGCAAGTGGCGAAGCCATTTCTTTGGTGAGCCAGGACGAGGTCGCTTTTTTGAGAAGCATAGAAAAATTAATTGGGCAAACAATTCCTAGCGAAATATTGCCAGGCTTTGAGCCGGGAGCTGTTTATGTGAAAGAAATAGAAGCACCAAGACCGCCTCGTCAGCCTCATGGTTCAAGAAACCAATCGGCTAGAAGTACCAACCAAGGAGGCTTTCAAAAGAGGTCAGAAAAGAATTATAATAAACCCAATGACGGAAAGCGATATTAGTGTATGCTCGTTGTCTTTTTCACACCTAAAGGGAGTACGTTAATTTTACGGTAAATTTTTTAAGTGACCAAGCACTATATTCCGTATCTTTTTTCTAAAGCCACTCTGCGAAATTCAAATATTTCTTCCAGTTTGTTTTGAATAATAAGAGTATTTGCAATAGCCCCCAAAACACCAAAGGGTGGTTGATAGGTGATGATATCTTTCATTAAGACGCCAGTGTCGGTTGGCTCAATAAAGTGTTGATGATGCCAGATAACATAAGGTCCAAATCTTTGTTCATCTACAAAGTAGCTCTTGTCTTTTAC
>CAMBZT010000098.1 GCA_945872405.1 Chitinophaga pinensis
CGCGAAGGAGAAGACCCGACAAGAATGTTTGCAGGAGAAGGTGGTCCAGAACGCACCAATAAAAGATTTCATTACCTGTCGAAAGGCATGCCAGCAAAACGTTTGAGCACGGCCTTTGATAGTGTAACATTGTATGGAGAAGATCCAGGCCACCGTCCAGATATTTATGGTAAAGTGGGAAACTCGGGTGTGTCTATTTGCTGTTTGGATGATGCCAAGAAACTATATAGTGGCTTTGATTTAGCTGACCCTAAGACTTCTGTATCAATGACAATTAACGGCCCAGCGGCTGTTTTAACGGGCTTCTTTATGAATGCGGCCATTGATCAACAATGCGAATTGTATATCAAGGAGCAGGGTTTAGAAGCAGAGGTAAAGAAAAAAATTGAAAAGATTTTTGCTGATAAAAATACGAAACAACCAACCTACAGTGGTGATTTGCCAGAAGGTAATAATGGTTTAGGATTAATGTTGTTGGGGCTTACAGGCGACCTGGTATTACCGCAAGAAGTATACGAAAAAATAAAAAAGGATACGCTCACCAAGGTTCGTGGAACAGTACAAGCAGACATTCTGAAAGAAGATCAAGCGCAAAATACTTGTATTTTTTCCACAGAATTTTCTCTACGATTGATGGGCGATGTGCAACAGTATTTTATTGAAAATAATGTTAGAAATTTTTATTCTGTAAGTATTTCTGGTTATCATATCGCTGAAGCAGGTGCCAATCCTATCACCCAGTTGGCCTTCACTTTAGCAAATGGATTTACATTCTTAGAATATTATGTTTCACGAGGGATGCATATCGATGACTTTGCACCAAACTTCTCTTTCTTTTTCTCTAATGGCATCGATGCAGAGTATGCCGTTATCGGTCGAGTAGCTAGAAGAATTTGGGCAAAAACACTGAAGAATAAATACAAAGCGAATTCACGTTCTCAAATGTTGAAGTATCATATTCAGACAAGTGGCCGCTCTTTACATGCCCAAGAAATAGAGTTTAACGATATCAGAACAACCCTTCAAGCACTATATGCAATATATGACAATTGCAATTCTTTACACACAAACGCCTACGACGAAGCCATTACAACTCCCACGGAAGAGTCTGTAAGAAGAGCAGTCGCGATTCAAATGATTATTAATCATGAACTTGGTCTTGCAAAAAACCAAAATACACTCCAAGGTTCCTTTATTATTGAAGAGTTAACTGATCTAGTCGAAGAGGCAGTCTTGCTAGAGTTCGATAAAATTAATGAAAGAGGTGGTGTTTTAGGTGCTATGGAAACAATGTACCAAAGAGGAAAAATTCAAGAAGAAAGCTTATACTACGAAACCTTGAAACACAATGGCGACTTGCCAATTATGGGTGTCAATACTTTTTTAAGCCCCAATGGTTCACCTACCATTATACCGAAGGAAGTGATACGTTCTACGGACGAAGAGAAGGAATATCAAATCACAATGTTAAATGCCTTACATCTTAGAAATAGCAATCTGTCACCACAATCATTGAAAGACTTACAGTTGGCATCCTTGGCGAATACAAATATTTTCGACGAGTTGATGAACGCTTGTAAATATTGTTCTCTAGGCCAAATTACAAACGCACTATATTCAGTAGGTGGGCAATATAGAAGGAATATGTAGTTTGTTTAACAGTTTGGTACAAAACAAGTTCTTTGAACAATTTTATCTTTTGAGGTGTTATTATTCTAATAACCAAAACATAAAAAAATGAAAAAAAATATTTTAGTAGTAGCTATCTTCTTGGCAATAATCTCATTCGTGGTTTCATGTCAACCTAAACCAAGCGAAAAAAAAGAGACTACAACCAATGAGCCAACAACCATAGTTATGGCGTCTAAAGATTACAGTATTGATGTTGAAGCAAGTACCATAAATTGGAAGGGTGCAACTTTATTAGGAAAAGAACATACTGGAACCATCAAGATAAAGGAAGGTAAACTAGGTACGAATGAAGTTGCTGTGGTAAAAGGAAAATTCACAATAGACATGAGTAGCATCGAAAACACGGACATCACAGACAAAGCAAAGAATGCTAAATTAGTGGTACATTTAAAAGATGCAGATTTTTTTGACACAGAAAAATTCCAAACAGCTTCACTTGATATTCTATCTATTACCGCTCTTGTAACGCCTACAGAATCTTCCAATAATACAGTTAAGGCAAATCTTACCATCAAAGGAATTACCAAAGAAATTTCTTTTCCAGCTATGATTAAAGTCTCAGACATAGGCGTATTGGCAAATGCAACACTTGAGATAAATAGAAAAGATTGGGGCATTATGTATGGAACAGAGGGTTCTATTGCTGGGTTAACTAAAGACAAAATAATTAAGAACGAGATCGAATTTAGTGTGAATCTAATTGCAAAATAGTAATCAACTACTTTCATTCTTTATACAGGCAAGAAAGCATGCTTTTTTATAAAAAAAATTAGTGTTAGATTTGTAAACTAATAGAAGAGGTGCCTAGAACAAAACATTAAGTTTTTTGTCAATCATCCGGTCTATTTGCCATTATTGGGAGAGATAAAAAGCAAGCCTATGAAACTTATTTCAAAGTTACTGTTGACCACCATCGCTGTGATGATTAGCACTTTTTTGCTCAATGGAATCAATATATACGGTCTTGGTCATAATCTTTCTTCCATCACCCTTATTGGAATCAAGTATTCCTTTTACTTAGCTGTCCTACTTTCTGTGCTTAATGTTACTGTTAAGCCACTTCTAAAAGTGTTTACATTGCCTTTTACAATTGTAACCTTTGGCTTATTTCTCTTTGTGGTAAATGCCATTGTGATAGAGTTAGCAGATTGGATGATGGACTCCTTCTCGGTCTTAAATTTTTTGTGGGCAATTCTATTCAGCATTATTTTGACAATAGTTCAATGGACACTCAATAAAATCTTTCATACGGATGATGACGACAAAAGCAAAACAAGGCTGATCGATCAACATGGTAACGTTATTAAATAAAAACAAAATTCAATCAATCAACCTTTTAATCGATGAAAAAAGTTCTTTCTACTCTATTGTTTTCAATAACAATTTTATTGCTTCAAGCGCAAAGACCGCATTGTATGACCTATGAGAAAACGCAGGAAATGAAAGCAGCAGATCCTCTTTATGGTGAACAACTAAGAATTGCAAAAGCACAGATTGATGCCTATTATAACGATCCAGCTAATTTTAGTAGTAGATCGGGCATAATTATATTGCCTGTAGTGTTTCACGTAATGCATAATGGTGAGAGCGTAGGGACTTTTCCAAACGTGAGCGATGCCCAACTAATATCGCAAATTACTCAGCTAAACAAAGATTATAGAAAGCAGAATAGTGACACAAATCTAGTACCAGGTGTTTGGAAGGAAGTAGCAGCTGATTGTGAAATTGAATTCTGTTTGGCATCTGCAGACCCTCTTGGTGCCGCAACAACAGGTATAACAAGGCATAGCATGGGTTCTTCTGGAACATGGAACGAGTCAAGAAAAACAGCAACAACATGGAATAGGGATAAATACCTGAATATTTGGATTGCAACTATCGGAGGCGGTACTCTTGGTTATACAATGTTTCCCGGTGGTCCTGCCTCAAACGATGGAGTAGTTATAGACCCAGAGTTTGTAGGTGTTGCAGGTTCAGCTACTGCTCCATTCAATAAAGGAAGAACTGCCTCGCATGAAGTTGGACACTGGTTAGGTCTTGATCATACTTGGGGTGATGACGGTACATCTTGCGATGGAACAGACGGAATTGAAGATACCCCAAACTCTTCTGGTGAAAATTATGGTTGTCCTACCTTTCCTTTAACTGATGCCTGTGCTGCAGCAGCCCCTGGAGTCATGTTTATGGATTTTATGGACTATACAGACGATGCCTGTATGTTCATGTTTTCAACAGGTCAAAAAAATAAAATGCTGGCTGTCCTCAATACAGTGCGTAGCGCAATTAAAACAAGTAATGGCTGTGGAGCCCCGGCATCAATTGTAATTAGTGGAACCATTATCAATGCCGCTACCTCTGCTCCAGTAAGCAACGCAAGTTTAGTCTTTGAGGGGGCATCAAACGTATCTACAGCCTCTGATGGTTCTGGAAATTTTTCGGTAAGCATCAAATCTGGCAGCTATAATGTATACGCAGGTAAATGGGGATACATGACAAATAGGTTCTCTCACGATGAATCATACAATATAAGTTCTGCCGGATTATTAATACCAATTCAAAATGGAGTTTATTATGACGATTTTTCAATCAATCAAGCTTGGGTTGCTTCAGGGTCAGCGGCTTCTGCTGGGGCATGGGTATTGGACTACCCAATCGAAACTCGTTCCACCTCAGGAAATACAATAACGCAAACCGGCCACTCTCTTACAACAGACTTTGGATCTCGTTGTTATGTAACCGGAAATGGCACCTTCGGTGGATCAGCTGGGGCAACAGATGTAGACGGCGGAACGGCTATTTTAACTTCTCCTTCCATGGATTTATCAACCTACGCAGATCCATATATTCAATACAATAGATGGTTTTATGGCGGCACCTCTGATAACGAAAAAATTAAATTAAATGACGGAAGCACTTCTGTAGAGATTGAAACAATAACTTTTGCGGGTTCAGAAAACCTCTGGACACCGAGAATGTTTAGGGTTAGAGATTTTATCGTACCAACAAGCAATATGACCTTTAGTGTAGAAGTTACTGATGCTGGTACCGCCTCCACAGTTGAAGGAGCATTAGATAAGTTTATGGTAAAAGATTCTTTTCAAGCAGGAATCTCTAATTTGAATGAATTTGAAAGTTTTAATTTATATCCAAATCCAACAAAAGAGTCGTTAAATATCGTCTTTCAATCTAACAGTCAACAAATAGCTGATTTGAAAATTTTTAACGCGCTAGGTGAAATAGTGTTCAAAAAGCAGTTATTCGCTGCCAACGAAAACAGCATTAATCTATCTTCTTTTGCAGCAGGTGTATACTCTGTAGAGTTGAGCGATAAAGACCATATCGCGAGAAGAAAATTGATTAAACAATAATTCAAACACAAAAATATCGAAAGGGATTGAATGATTTCAGTCCCTTTTGTATTTTTGGCACCTTAGTTGATTTAGAATAGAAAAATAAAAATGATGAATACAAAAAATATGTTTTTTTGGGCACTTTGCCTTATTCTGATCTCTTCATGCGCCAATCTAGTGCCTTACTCAGAAGCATTAAAAAACCAATACCACTTGAGCGATGCTGAGATTCCTAAAATTCAGTTTTACAACTCCAGCGATATTGTTTTGTATAAAGAAGTGACTAATGGTGGAATTCCTACCGTACAGGGCGGGAAAAT
>CAMBZT010000099.1 GCA_945872405.1 Chitinophaga pinensis
CCCAAGATTTAAAAAATAATTGCCTACAAGAGCTGGGGAGCTTATAATATCTTTCATCAAAGTTTTTCCTTCTACGTTCAAAAGTGTAATTGTCATCTTGGATGTAGATGCCGCTAGTTCATAACTTAACACTGCCTTTGACTTGGCAGGATTTGGCATCACTGACAAATAAAGAATAGTATTTTCTATATCTTGAATAGAATTGGGTTGCACTGAAAGATTGAGGGTCAAAAAGGAATCGCATCCTAAATAGTTCACTAGGGTGTCATGATACACACCACTAAGGGTTCTTTGAATGCCATTAAACAAAAATGAATCACCAGTGCCAATGCTTTCACTAATGGTGCCATTGCTTGCTGGGTATATGATTAGGTGCAATGTAATGATGGAGTCACATCCAAGTGAATTTGTAAAAGTGTCTAGATAAGTACCTGCTGTATTTCGGTTCAAACCATTGAAGAAATAGAAATCTCCATTACAAATACTAACATCATTTGTGGTGGATGAGCTTGGGTTCACCAATAAATGCAGGGTAAGCAATGAGTCGCATCCCAAATAGTTGATCAAAGTGTCCATATAGCTACCAGTCGAGCTTAGGTTTCTTCCATTAAAAGGGTAGGTGCTTCCTCCACAAATCGTTTCATCAAAGGCATAGCTGCTGGCACTTCTAACAGAAAGATTGAGCGTTAGGAAGGAATCACATCCTACATGATTGGAAATCGTATCAAGATAAACTCCAGCAATTGTTCTCAATAATCCATTAAAAAAATAAGCAGAACCACTACAGATGCTAACCGAGAAAGTGCCGGTGCTAGCACTTCTCACAGAAAGATTGAGCGTTAAAAATGAATCGCATCCAAGATAGTTTGGCAATGTGTCAAAATAGGTACCAGCTGTCATTCTATAAATGCCATTGAACAAATATGAATTGCCGTTGCATATGGAAGCGATAATGGTATTGGTGCTTGTCGACAATACGCTCAGACGCAAGGTAAGAAATGAATCGCATCCAACAATATTGATTAAAGTATCTTGAAAAGTTCCTGCATCAATTCTATTGATTCCATTGAAAAAATAGGATGTACCATTACATATGTTTACAGAAAAGGATCCACTACTTGGACTCAATATCGACAAGTTGAGTGTCACAAATGAATCACAGCCATAAACATTAAGGAGTGTATCTAAATATACTCCAGCAGTACTGCGGAACATCCCATTGAATAAGTAGGAAGATCCACTGCAAATGCCAACGGTAGCAGTAACCGTATCTTTTCTTATAATGCCCAAATTTAAAACAACAATGGAATCGCAACCTCCTGAACTGACAAGAGTGTCTGAATAAAATCCAGCCACACTTCTGTTCACACCGTTAAAGAAGTAGGAACTGCCTTGGCAAATGCTGATGGGAAGAGCGCTGCTAACACCTAAGGTTGCAACTCTAAGATTTAAGGTTAAAAAGGAATCACAACCAATACTATTGTTGAGTGTATCGAAGTATATTCCGCTGAGGGTTCTGTTTACTCCATTAAACAAATAGGAGCCTCCTGCACAGATATCGACCGCTATCGTTGCGCTGCTGGAAGGAAGTAAACTAAGATTCAACGTTAATATGGAATCGCATCCAGAAATATTCACCAAAGTATCTTTATAGATACCTGGGCTTATGAGCGATACCCCGTTAAAAAAATAGGATGTCCCACTACAAATATTCACTGAGATAGAAGCAGTATTGCTAAGATTTACTGTCAGATTCAGCGTTACAATTGAATCACAGCCTTCCACATTGCTTAATGTATCTAAATAAACGCCACTTTCTATGAGTGACATGCCATTAAAAAAGTAAGAGGAGCCAGGGCAAATGCCTATTGCCAATGATCCTGTACTCGTGCTTCGAATGCGAGCAGTAACGGGTGTTCTAAGAGACACACAAGAACCTACAACAGATTCTACATAATAGGTGCTTGTGAGACTAAGACTTGGCGTAACAAAAGATAATCCCACCCCAACTATACTGTCACTTATATTGGAATTATACCACTTAAAGGTTCCTAAAGCTGGTGTAACTCCTAAAAGGACAACACCTTCTCCGCATCTAGAACCATTGATAGCAATTGGTCCTGCAGGTTTATTGACAATAATATAAACTGTTTTAGTAAGCGTATCAGCACCTGCACTGTTACTCGCAATTAAACGGACGGTATAGCTGCCATTCGTATAGTATCTATGAATGGGGTTTTGAACGAATGAGCTATCTCCATCTCCAAAACTCCAATACCAATTTGTAGGACTTCTCAAACTAAGATCCGTAAAAGCCACAATACCAGAACAAGTTACAGAATCAATTGCTCTAAAGTTAGTGATGGGAGCTAGAATATTGCATGACCAACTAAGCGCAAATCCAGTGTCTACAACACCTCCATCTGTAAACTGTCGCACAGTAATTGACGGACCAGAAGAAGTAATGGATGCCGGTAAAGTATTACCAGTAGTGCTTTGTATGAGCGGACTGCTGGTACTCGGACCATCATAAACGAATAGAGTATCGTAGGCATATTCCATTCTAAAGGAAGTAAAATTTAATGTAACGCTCGATGCACCAGTAGGAGAGATGGTGATATTGGCATCTACATTATCAGAATACAATCCTAATCTTCCACCATCATCGTACATGGTTCCAACACAGCCGTATTCGATACTTCCAGATCCACTTGTTGGCATAACTGCAACGCATGGATTCGTATCACTAATACTTACTAGTCCAGCATATATCACGCTATCAATTCCACAGGCACCTCCGCTAGCAATCAGCTGAACAGTATAGTTGCCAGGACGCGTGTAAGTATGCGATGGACTTACTGCTGAACTCAATGAGTCATCTCCAAAGTTCCAAGAATATACATCTGCATTAAAACTACGATTATTGAAACTGACGGTAAAAGGTACAGTACAACCGATGGTCATGCTATTTGTAAATGCAGCATCAACAGTCGAAGTATATGCAGCTCCAACACCTACAGCATACCATGCATTCGTGGTAGAAGCAACTTCTGGAGTGCAAGCTCCATAAAGATCTACAGCTGATTGAATCGCATAAAAACGGGCATCAATATATTGACTTGAAGGCGTCAAATAGTTGACCATACTTCTCCATGCGATATCTGTAGCTTTATCTCTTCCGAGCCCTGTAACACTAAAAATACTTCCTATGTCATTAGTGCCAGACCCTCCCATTGAAAGTAAATAGTACCAATAGTTCTGAACACCACTATTTGTATGCACTCCTCCTGCATCACCAGAGCCTGTATACCAGTTGGTTCCCAAATAAGTGTCAGGATCACCATAAGTATTTGGTGAGGAAAGTGATCTAAAAGTTAAACCAATATCTTCACCCAAAAGCCAATTTGAAGTAGCTGAGTCAGCAAAGTATTCAACCGCAACCCCGAAAATATCGCTGAATGATTCATTAAGAGCACCTGACTCGTAAGAATAAGTTAAGCCTGCTGTTAATTGATCCAATCCATGTGCTATTTCGTGTCCGGTGATGTCAAGTGAAACAAGTGGTTTGTATGGGGCATAGGCATCACCAAAGGTCATGCGAGAACCATCCCAATAAGCATTCAAATAGCCAGTACTGTAGTGAACATATAAATTTAAAGGATACCCCGCGCCATCAATGCTACTTCTACCTTGAGATGCATAAAAGTCATAAGTCATTTCTGCTCCCCAATGTGCATCTGTTGCATATTCATCAAGATTGGGGTTCACATTATTCCAGACATTATTGCTGTCTGTGAAGTCAACAGAAGCACCGTAACTAGTACCTCTCTGCATGTCGTAAGTATGAATACCTAAACCTCTTCCTGACTCAGCTAAACGATAATTAGTCGGGTTAACGCTGTCTGTAGTAAAAGGTCTTACACCACGATAAACGGTGGTGCTTGTACCAGCTGCATCTGCTGTACATATCTTATTTTCTTTCTTTATAATAGCACCAGTACTAGCATCAACATAAACATCAAAACGACCCATTGGCTCATGGGCATAAACATCAAATTTCCAACTCAAAACGAAATTATTAGATTCAGTTTTTAAGTCTTTTTGAATCAGTACGAGTTCTCCTTTAGGATAAAAAGTGGCACTAGCATTTTTTTGTTCTTTCTGAATAAAAGACTCTTCCTCTGGTAACTCCCATTTATAAATATTTGCTCCAATATCATGTATTGCATTACTCAATGCCTTCCTCTCATTAAGTATTGGAATGGTTGAGCCAACAACGTTATTAAATAAGTAACCATTATACTTAACAACCTTTTCTTCCCGAAGATGCAGAATAAAGATGGCATCAACAACTGGTATATGATTAACTTCTAGTTGAAATCTTTTATGAGTAAATCCAATCTGGTCTTTTTCTTCAGTTACTTTTTTAAATGAATAACTATTGGCTAAACCAAATTTCTTTTTTAGTTGAAATAAAAAATCAACTTCACTCATCGCTTTATCTGCTCTAAACTCCATGAATGTAGGAACTATGTTTTCTTGCTTCATCCAAACGTGTTTGGCACCAAAAAAAACTTTTTCAGCTTCAACTCCAAAAATCTCTCTCGATTCAAATTTGTTCTGAGAATAAATAGCCTGAAAATAAAGTAATGAAAAAATAAAAAGTATTTTTTTTGACATAATAAAGTTGAAGTTGTTTATTGAAATAATAACCCAAACAAATTTAGTTTAATTATCTGAAATTGTAGCTGACTATTAAAAACAGCACAGAAATGGAATCCGGTAATTTTTGAATTCTTTTTTTAAGCTGTCTTCTCGTTGTTTTTCTTGTTTTTTAATTTTTATCGACATGTCCAGTGGTAAAGAAAACCACTGGTCTGGCTATACGTCGCTACATGGTAGCGACTGCTATCCCTCATGCAGCCATTGTTGCAATAAAAAAAACGGGCCAATCTTTCGATCAGCCCGTTTTTTATTATGTAAGAAAAACTTTCGTTCTCAGCAATAGATTAATCTTTATCTACCACTAATTTTCTTGTTTCGCTAAAGTTATTTGCCTGCACTTTCACAAAGTAGATACCAC
>CAMBZT010000100.1 GCA_945872405.1 Chitinophaga pinensis
AATGAAGCAGAAATTAAATTTTATGCAATATCAAATTTTGTGCATCCTAGAGAAAACAATGAGCTTGATACAGATGCAAAAAATGAAGATCTTCTTTTTGATTGCTTTGCTCTCCATTACAATGGGTTGTGCACAGAACACCAGCTGCACCTATCAGGGCGGTACTTTAGATTATTTGACTTCTATTCGATGTCGCCAGGATTTTACAGTTTTAGAAAGCAAACCCTTGTCACAAAATTATGGGAATGTGCAATCGATCAAGCTCATTTACGACATAAAAAAGCAAAGCATTTATTTTATAGATTCTAAAAAATATACCTATCATTTTGATTTTTGTAGCGACTATCTCAAAAGTTATGACGACTTGATAGACTTTAATAACAATGAATACAGCGATTCGCCAAAACGAAAATATGTATTAGCTAATTTAAATTATTACGCTGCCAGCGGCCTATATACTTTGGAATTGTTTGCAGATGATCGCTGTCCTGCATCTTATGTATTAGCCATGTATCAGAGTGTTCAGAAGAATACTTATTTTGCTGAGCAAGTTAGATTGCTGAATAAAACCGCTGAAACCCAACGCATCATCAACGAAAATGGAAAAAAAATACCCTTTGTTTCTGTAGATGAAATCTTTGGTAAACAAACTTTTCAGCCGATGATTATAGCGAGTAGTTATGGCTATTTGCGAAAAGTAGATAAGCTAGCCTTCGATACCTTTGCTTTTAAGAAGCATGATATTATTGTAACGAATTTTTTGCCCAACAATTTTCCTTATGCCCAAGGCATTATCACAAGTGTGTTTCAGACGCCGCTCTGTCATGTCAATATATTGTCACACAATAGGAAAACGCCCAACTGTGCCTATAAATTGGCTTTCGATGATGCCCTTATTAAGAAATATCTCAATCAATTGGTTTATTTTGAAGTGACTGCTGACACCTTTATCATACGCAAAGCAGATCCTAAAAAGGCCATGGCATATTGGAATTTGAAAGAGCATAAGCCAACAAAAATATTAAATTGTAATACGACAGTGAATACGCTCTTAGACATCAAGAATGTAAACATGTATAGCGTTTCCGTGGTGGGAGGGAAGGCCGCAAATTTCGGGGAATTGGACAAAATAAAATTGAATGACAATAGCAAAATTCCTATGCCAGAAGGAGCTTTTGCTATTCCTTTTTATTTTTATAAACAACACTTGTTGAGTAATAATATCCTGCCCCTGATTACAAACTTATTAGCTCATCCAGAGATAAAAGAAGATCGCATACAGCTTGAAAAAGCCTTACAGCGGATTCAAGATTCCATTCTCAAAAGTCCTATAGATGCCTCACTATTGCTTGCCGTAATGACGAAACTTAAAGCCAATGGTACCTATTCAGAATTTCGTTTTCGCTCGAGCACCAATGCTGAAGATGTACCCGGCTTTAATGGTGCTGGTTTATATGATTCGAAGACGGGTAGTGTAACAAATCCTAAGAAGACCGTGGAACTTGCCATCAAAAAAGTATGGGCGAGTTTGTGGGACATCAGAGCCTTTGAAGAAAGAGAAGCGGCGAGTATCAGTCAGAGTAGTGTTGCCATGGGCGTTCTAGTGCATCGCGCCTTTGGAACAGAAGAAGCAAATGGTGTTGCCATTACAAAAGATTTATATCGAAAGGGTTATCCCGCCTTTACGATCAATATTCAGAAAGGAGAAAATTCTGTCGTATTGCCAACGGATTCGAGTACCTGTGAGCAATTTCTTATCAAATTTTCTGGGGCGCTTACCGGTAATCATTCAACAGCCGTGGAGTATATTTCGCATTCAAGTTTGAATGAGCAAAAAGCATTATTGACAGATGCTGAAATAGAGATCTTAACAAATTATTTAGTGGCTATCAAACATCATTTCTATAGCCGATTAAATATGGCTTTCAAAGGAGTTGATTACGATGATTTTGGAATGGATGTCGAGTTTAAGTTGGATAGAACCACTCGAAAAATATACATCAAGCAGGCGCGGACTTATTGATTTTGTGTAAAAGTGCGAAGCATTCAGAACCTCGCCACGCTTCTGGCTTTCCTATTCTATCATTTGTTCGGCTACTCTTTCACCTGGCACTTCAGAAAATGTACGTTCAGTATAGATTTCACACCGGTCGATCTCGCCTGAGGGAATGCAACGGCTATCCTTTTTGTCTGTCCTACAAAAAGATAGTAGTGTAATGCCCGACCACAGCCTGTCTCTGCTGTGGGCAGGCCCAATAAGATGAAGACATTATAGCACAAGTCATTAGCCTACTTGATTAGATGATTATCTGCCAAAATAACATGATATTTTTTTGGCTTCATTATTGAATAGATTCTACGTGTAAAATCGAGTAGAATAGACTATTTTTGATGCCGAATTTATAATTGTCCTAAGTGGTTTTATTGGACTATTGACAAGCAAACATTACAACAAAAGCAGAATATAAAGAGAGATGGCAAATTTTTTTGAGAACCTAGTAAGCAAAATTTTTGGTAACAAGCATGAAAAAGATGTAACGGCATTGCAGCCAATTGTTGCGGAAATAAATGCTGAATATGAAAAATTAAAATCACTAAGTAATGACGAATTGCGTGCCAAAACAATCGAGTTTAAGACCTTAATAAAGGAATATACTGTTAGCGTTGATGAAGACATTCATTCTTTAGAGGAGAGAGTTAAAACTGATGAAACCATTGACTTAGAGGAGAAAGAAAGCGTTTATAATGAAATTGATAAGCTTAAAAAAGAGCGTGATAAAAAATTAGAAGAAGCCTTAACAGAACTTTTACCACAGGCTTTTGCAGTGATTAAAGAAACGGCGTTTCGATTTACAAATAACACTGATATCGTTGCTACAGCAACAGATTTGGACAGGGAATTGGCAGTTACAAAACCCAATATCATTATTAAAGGCAACGAAGTAATTTATAAAAATGAATGGTTGGCTGCTGGTCAACCGATTAAATGGGATATGGTGCATTATGATGTTCAGTTAGTAGGTGGACAAGTACTACATAGTGGAAAGATTGCTGAGATGAAGACTGGTGAAGGAAAAACATTGGTCTCCACGCTACCAGTTTATCTGAATGCCTTGGCAGGAGAGGGCGTTCACCTAGTTACTGTAAACGATTACTTATCGAAGCGAGATAGTGAATGGAATGCACCTTTGTATCAATTTTTGGGCATGAAAGTGGGTTGTATCGATTTGCACCAACCAAATTCTGATGAGAGAAGAGGGGCTTATGCTTGTGATATAACTTATGGTACCAACAATGAATTTGGTTTTGATTATCTTAGAGATAATATGGTTCGCACTCCTGAAGAGATGGTTCAACGTAAGTTTCATTTCGCAATCGTGGATGAGGTGGATTCTGTGTTGATTGATGATGCAAGAACTCCATTAATTATTTCTGGTCCTGTGGAAAGTAATGATGAGCAAGATTTTTATGAGTTGAAACCACGCATTCAAAAGATTTTTGACATTCAAACTAAATTGGTTTCTAAGCTGATTACCGATGCTAAAAAACTGATTGCAGAAGGGAAAGACGGTATCAATGAAGGAGAAGGTGGCCTTGCTTTATTAAGAGCGCATAGAGCTTTGCCTAAAAATAGTGCCTTGATTAAATTTTTAAGTGAATCGGGTAACAAACAAATTTTGCACAAGACCGAATCTGCCTATATCGCCAATAATCAGGAACGAATGAAAGAAGCGGACAAAGAATTATTCTTTGTGATTGATGAGAAATCAAACTCTATTGACTTGACAGATAAAGGAATTGAGATGATTACTGGTGGTGGAGAAGATAAAGAATTTTTTGTATTGCCTGATGTGGGTCACGAAATTGCACAGATTACGAAATTGGATATCAGTAGTGATGAAAAGTTAGCTAAGAAAGATGCTTTGATGCAGAATTTCGCTATCAAGTCGGAACGTGTACACTCCATACAACAATTGCTAAAGGCCTATGCTTTGTTTGATAAAGAAGTTGATTATATCGTACAGGATGGAAAGGTAAAAATTGTTGATGAAAATACAGGAAGGGTGCTTGATGGACGTCGATATTCAGATGGATTGCATCAGGCGATAGAAGCCAAAGAATCTGTGAAAGTACAGTCTGCAACACAAACTTGGGCCACTGTTACCTTACAAAACTTTTTCCGTATGTATCACAAGTTGTGCGGTATGACAGGAACTGCAGAAACAGAAGCAGGTGAATTATGGGACATCTATAAGCTTGATGTATTGGTGATTCCAACGCATAGATCACTGATTAGAGAAGATAAGGAGGATTTGGTGTACAAAACGAAACGTGAAAAATATGCAGCCTTGATCGATGAGGTAGTACGTTTACGTGAAGAAGGAAGACCGGTATTGGTTGGTACAGCTACAGTAGAAGTTTCTGAACTGATTAGCAGAATTTTGAATGCAAAGAAAATTCCGCACAATGTATTGAATGCGAAACATCATCAAAGAGAGGCTGAAATTATTTCGGATGCAGGTAAGGAGGGGCAGATAACCATAGCTACCAACATGGCCGGTAGAGGAACAGATATAAAAATAAATGAAAAAGTGAAATCATTAGGAGGCCTCGCTATCATTGGTTCTGAACGACATGATTCACGTCGTGTTGACAGACAGTTGCGTGGTCGTGCAGGACGTCAGGGCGATCCAGGTTCTTCACAATTTTTTGTGTGCTTAGAAGATGAGTTGATGCGTTTATTCGGCTCAGATAGAATTTCTAAAGTGATGGACACCTTTGGTTATAAAGAAGGGGAGGTGATTCAGCATTCGATGATTACAAAGTCGATTGAAAGGGCACAAAAGAAAGTAGAGGAGAATAATTTTGGTATTCGTAAGCGCTTATTGGAATATGATGATGTGATGAACAATCAACGTAATTCAATTTATGCACGTCGACGTCATGCCTTGTTTGGTGAGCGTTTGCAGTTGGATATTTTGAATACAATTTACGA
>CAMBZT010000101.1 GCA_945872405.1 Chitinophaga pinensis
TTATGGCGACAGATGCCTTGGTTTCTATCAAGAAAAAGTATCCGCATAGCTCTTTTGAAATCATCTGCAGTGCATCTATTGGAGAGGGGGTTGCTTCATTACATTTGTTTGATAAAGTCCATTTGATTTCGGATAGCTCATTCCTCCGAACTATATTTTCTTCCATCAAAGTACTTAGCAACTTTTGGCTAGATCGATGTTGGGTCATAGACCTTGAAGTATATTCTAAACTCTCTTCCTTATTATCGCTTTGGACTATTGCCATCAATCGATTTGGATTTTATTTTGATGCAGTGCCGTTTAGAAACAATGTAAACACACATAATATCTTTTTTGACACCACTTCAAATGTCACGGATAACTACAAACGAATAGCTGAAGCCGTAGAGGTGACAAGCATTGAAAAGTATATCATCAAAGGATTTGAACATAGAGATATCAATCAAACATACACCTACATTGCCATCAATAACACATGTAGTGAATTGGCGAGAGAGAGGCTACTCACCAAGCAACAAATGAAGGAGGTGTGTACATGGATTATTGAAAATACAAACTATAAGATTGCGATGTTAGGCGCTCCTTCCGACAGAATGGACATGGAGGATTTCATAAGTGAGATGAAGATAGATAAGATTGAAAATCTCGCAGGAAGTCTCTCCTTTAGCAACTATTATCATTTTTTGCATAACGAATGTAAAGTAATGTTGACAGTAGATTCGGCCCCATTGCATATTGCTCAGAAGTTAAATTTACCAACGCTTTCTGTTTGGGGACCCACGACACCTGACAGTAGAATTGAAGTAAATGAGCGGAACAGAATTGTATTCCATAAGGTAATTTGTACGCCTTGTGTGCATATCAGTGGCATCTTACCTTGTAAAGGTGACAACTTTTGCATTAAAGGAATTGGCAGTATCGAAATCATTCGTGAGCTCCGTTTAATGTTGTAATTTTACTGTAGCATGAAGCATCAAAAATATATATTTTGGGGAATTTTCATCTTTTGTTTAAGTCTAATTTTTGTTAGATATAAAATCTCAATTGCAGACGAAGGCTATGGAAAGGCTTGGTATTTTGGCGATGCTTTCAGTAGCAATAATGTGAAGAGCGCCGCCATGTGCTATCAAGCACATGGTTTTTCTTCGAATGATTATTTACCTACCTACAACTACCAAGACACCATTGCTGGCAAAGAACTTATCTATACGCACTATCCACCACTGGCTGAATGGATAGGTGGCATTACCACAAGAATTACTGGTAGTCATTCTGAATATGTACTTTCTCTTTTACCAGTTTTTCTTTCGATACTGCTCTTTTTCTTAATCTACAAAGTCATTGAAGAGATAACAGGATACCCCACTGAGAGCTTTATCGCAGCATCGTGCTTGGTTTTATCTAATTACTATTTGGGTTGGGCAAGTGACTTTCATCAACACGTATATATCGAATTTGGGCGATGGCTCTTTGTTTGGATTTGGTGGAAATATTTGAAACAGCAAAGCACTTCATGGAACATTCCTCTATTGATGCTTATTTACGCCTGTATTTGTTTTGTATCCTTTGAAGCCTACGTCTATATTGCCATCATCACTGTTGGTTTCGCTTGGGTGCTGACCAAAAAAATAATACGATGGGAAATAGTGTTGTTACTTTTAGTTCCGGTTTTAATGTTCTCTCTTAGAATGTACATCAACTATCATCATTTTCATGATTGGTCAACCACCATTGAAGACTTCAAGCATGCATATGCCACCAGAACAGGATTAACTGAAGCTCGTAGCGAATTAGGTAGAAAAATGAGCCTGAATGATTATCTATTTTTCCTTCCTCAAACTAGATTTATACGTCTTGGACATTTTTATCTCTTCCCTTCTGCTGTTTTGATTGGATTATGTATTACTGGTTTATTAAAAATTAAGTCACTGAATAAAACACTCTTTCAATTATGTTTGGTGGTGTATTTTTCTTGTATCAGTTGGACTTTTTTAATGGCACAACATGCCCTCATTCATATCTTCACCTTACGTCATTTAGCCATTTTTGTGGCACTCACATTGGGCTTCGGACTTATGTCTTACTTTGAAAAACTAAAAATCGATTTCCATAAGAAAAACAAAAGCATGTTTGTGTTGCATGTCATGATGATTGCCTATTCAATTGTCTATTTTGGAATCAATACCTTCTATTTTCTATATTTAAAATATGGCTTTATGTATCCACATTTTGGCACTTCTACTTTCGAGGTGACTTCCATGTTTAAATAAGCGGCTATTGTTTGGTTTATCTCTTAAAGTATAAGGTTTGGGCACCTCATTTAAACAGCTCTATAGCTTTCTTTTTTATGGCATCATGCACGCATCGCTTCATAGGTATTGACCCACAATGGATCATCTTTTGTATGCTAAATGAAAAGAATTGTATGATTAAAATGGACGAATCTATTCGCTTGTAGCTTCTTCCTCAACAGAAGCCACTGCTTTAGGTTCAGATGGGAAAAACTTTCCCTGAAAAACAAAAATGATAGCAACTCCAACAGATATAGCAGAATCTGCTACATTGAAAATCGCATTAAAAAAGGTAAAGGGTTCTCCGCCTATTTTCGGAATCCAAGTTGGAAAATATCCGCTGACCATTGGAAAATAAAACATGTCAACTACATTACCTTTTAGGAAAGATCCATAGCCACCTCTTGCAGGAAATAATTGCGCGAGACGTTGTGTGCTATCGTCAAATATTAAACCATAGAAAGCACAATCTATCATGTTTCCAGCCGCACCAGCAAGGATCAAAGCAACGCAAAAAATAAAGCCTGCATGCATATCCTTTTTGATACTGCTGATTAAAAAATAGGCAATTCCTGAGATGGCAATCAATCGAAAAATACTCAGGAACAACTTACCCGAATCGCCTCCGAATACCATTCCAAAAGCCATTCCCGGATTTTCTGTAAAATGAATATAAAAGAAATTTTTGATCACTTCGAGCTCTTCGCCAGAAAACATACTTGTCTTCACAGCAATTTTCACCACTTGATCAATCAAGATGACTAGAAAAACTGTAATAGCTGCTATAAGGTATTTTCTGCGCAACAAATCGAATTATTTTTGAGAATCTCTAAGGTTTTTTGCCTCAATGGTTTGCGTTGCATGTGGTACTGCGATCAATCGTTCTTTAGAAATCAATTTACCTGAATCTTTACAGATACCATAGGTCTTATTGTTGATTCTAACGATGGCTTTCTCTAAATTTTGAATAAAAGTAGATTGCTTAGAAGCCATTTGATTTAAGTATTCTTTTTCGGTATGCAAAGAACCTTCTTCCATAGAATTAAACTTGTGGCCTTCTTCCCCTTCAGAAAAATCGTCTTTCTTCAAAATTTGCTTTCTATACAATTCTAATTCTTGCCTAGCTACCTCTAACTTTTGGTTGATTAGTGTTCTGAACTCTTCTAGCTCCTCATCACTGTAACGGGTTTTTTCTGCCATGCTGTTTCTATTTTTTTTGTTCTATGTAAAGTTGTAATGCTATTTCGTTAATGTCAATTTCTTCAAATTCTTCAAGCTGATCCATTTCTATAATTTCAGCCGCTAATATTTCACTACAAATATAATCTTTAAACAGATGTAAAGCGTTAGAAAAAATATCATTGCGCGATACTTTCACCACTATCCTATCTGTCACATTAAAATCTTTTTCTTTACGTAAATTTTGCACTCTATTCACAAACTCTCTCGCATTTCCTTCTGCCATCAAGGTTTCCGTCAAGCTAATATCAAGCGCTACTGTTATGTTCGCCTCATTGGCTACTATCCAACCTGGAATATCCTCTGATACAATTTCCACTTCTGAAGTGGTCACCGTAATACTGCTTTGCTCAATCTGAATTTGTAATTCTTTGTTTTTTTCTAAAGCTATAATGTCCTCTTGAGATAAATTCTCGAAAGCGGCTTTCGCACTTTTCATCATCGCTCCTAATTTAGGACCCAACAATTTAAAATTTGGTTTGGCTTTTTTGGTTACAATACCAGCTGTATCTGTGACATATTCAATCTCTTTGATGTTCACCTCACTCAAAATATAGCTTTCTACTTTCTGCAATTGCTCTTTTATAGCAATGCTTTCCACAGGAATTAAAATTTTTGATAAGGGCTGACGAACCTTTATTTTTTCTTTCTTTCGAAGGGATAAAACCAATGAACAAATGCTCTGTGCCATGTCCATACGCTCTTCCAATTGATTGTCTATTTTATGAGTATGCACTTCTTGAAGGATACTCAAATGCACAGAGGTATGTCGCAACATGCCTGTAGCAGATGAACGCACATTATCAGATAAGTTTTTATACAACCATTCAGAGAAGAAAGGTGCCACCGGACTCATCAATTGACTTACCGTCAACAAACATTCATATAAGGTTTCGTAGGCTGCTCTTTTATCTACATTCATCTCGCCCTTCCAAAACCTTCTTCTGCTCAAACGAACATACCAATTGCTCAATTGATTATCTATAAAGCCTTCTATGGCACGCACTGCTTGTGTTGGCTCATACCCTTCAAAAGAGGCATTCACCTCTTTCATCAAATTTTGCAACTTCGATAAAATCCATTTATCTAATTCAGTTTTCTGATCATCGGCTACTAAATTATTCTCGTCATACACAAAGCCATCGATGTTGGCATACAATGCAAAAAATGAATAGGTATTATACAAGGTCCCAAAAAACTTTCTTTGCGTCTCTACGATACCTTCACTCTCTTGTGTTTCATTATCCCAACTGAATTTCAAATTATCCCAAGGATTGCTATTGCTGATCATATACCAACGCACCGCATCTGCACCATATTTATCAATCGCTAAAAATGGATCAACGGTATTGCCCAATCGCTTGCTCATTTTGTTGCCGTTTTTATCCAACATCAATCCATTGGATACAACATTTTTATAAGCAACACTATCAAACAACATGGTGCC
>CAMBZT010000102.1 GCA_945872405.1 Chitinophaga pinensis
TAATCAACAATTAGCTATTCTTCAGCTACTTTTTTCCGTTTGAATTCACCGTTTTTCCATGCTTTGATGAACTTAGCCCATGCCAATGGGTTAAATATATTTTGTGGAGCTACTTGACCAGCATAATAAAAACGTTGTGCTTCCTTTCGCATAAAATAATCGGTATTTTCTCCACCGTCCATAGCCATACTTTCACCTAGTTCACGCATTCTTTGTTTTTCTAAATTTCTGTAGGCAATTTCTACTTGATCGGTTGGGAATGATGAGGTGATAAAATCTTTTTTAAATTGTTCTAAATTTGGATAGGGATATACAATGATAGGATCTAAATAAATATCATTTCGTGTCATCAATTGTATCGCCGTAAATTTAACATCGGGCAACTGGGTTGGTATAACATAAGTTGCATTTATAAAACCCAACGAATGAAAAATAATTGTATCGCCTTCAACAGCAGCAAAGGAAAAAAAACCATCTTCTTTTGCAATAGTACCTCTTCTATCATGTTTATTGTATACAGTTACAAAAGGAATCCCCAATAGACTATCAGTTGTCATCACAATTCCTGAAAATTGAATAATTTTTTTCGGTACAAACTGTGCCTGTAAAATCCTGTAATTGCATAATAGCAAAAAACACACAAAGAGTATTTTAGTAAATGTTGGTTTATGTGGCTTCTTAATCATGTTTCACAAATATAGAATAGTATTAAATGACTTGTGGTTTACAAATACTAAATTATCTTAAATACAGAAATTTGTTCAGACTATAATCTGTAACATACCACCTTAAAGTCATCGCTCATTCCTACAGCATAAGCATTGGTGCTGATAGAGATGAAAGATAAGCCTGTTTTAAGATTTGCAGGAAACCCATCGTATAAGGTACCTTTTGAAGTTACCATATAGGTTTTGGTTTTAGAAATATTGGTGCAAATAAATAAATCTTCATTTCGAATATTTATGTGATCTAATTGGAGGTTCATTTTTTCTGTGAACGCATAGTTCATTAATTTCTTGCCTGCTTGATCTAAGATAAGTATTGAGTTGCCATCCATAAAAGCATGGTTAGGAACTTTACTATCCTTTGGCAGAAAGGCAACATAATCGAAAGTATCCGATGCCGGACCGAATGGTTTTTCCTCCATCTTACCATCCATGCTATATTTGAGGATATGTGCATGATTTGCATTAAACAGGAAGGTAGATGTATCTACTGTGATGGAGGAAAAGCTTGGTATGATGTATAATTGTGCGGGTAGATTCAACTGTTCAGTTCCTTTAATATCCCATGCATAAAAATTTCCATTATCAGTTGTTCCAAATAGATAACTGGTCTTATTTTGTTGGCTGAGTTGAAGCGAGTGTTTTAGCAATCCAACCTTTTTAGGATTCCATCCTGTGATTGGAGCCCCTTTTACATCAAATCCATAAATATTTCCATTGCTACAAGGGATAAAGTAAGCGCTTTGGTACAAGGAGTTGTTTTGGTGATAAACAGTCATCGACAGATTAGTTGATGCCCCTAAACGGATGGGGAAATCCTCAATATTATTTCCATATTTATCAATTATATACAGATAATTTTCTGAATGAAATACAAATTGAATGGTGGCATTATTATAATAATCAATCGGATAAAAATTGCTGATTAGCTTACTATCTATTTCTTTTTTCCATTGCAATTCTCCGGCATCATTGTAGAGGTAAACTTGTTTTTTTTCGTCTTGTGCTACCACATAAAAATGTTCTGCACCCGGTATTTCGATTATTTGAGGCGCTGTAATCCATTTGTTCTGTAGTTGATTTTGCCATACAATATTTGTTGCTTCTGTCTTACTGTTTTTATCTAGTGTAAAGATTATTTCTGTCTCTAAAAGTCCATCACTATGGTTTAGTGAAAGGCTCAGTTTATTAATGCTTTTGATGCATGAAAGGGTGTTGCTCGTATCATTTAACCTGAATAACTGCTCCGTCAACTGAGGTATTAAGTCTTGTCTGAACTCGAATTGATAAGCATTGGATTGCTGTATCTTTAATGTGTTTTTACTGAAATAGTGATCTGCTATGTATTGTGCTGTCTCCATTTTGTTTACAAAAATAATGTAGTCATTAATATAAAAATAAGAAGGAGCTGTAATTTGATAGAAGGCATGTCCAAACAATTCATGTATCTCATTCTTGATATTAGTGCCTTGTAGAGGAATTTGCTGAGTGCCATATAAAATGGTGCTTCTTTCATTGTTATTCACTTTTGTCAGTTGGCTAAGTGTTGACTTTAGATTCTTTGAATGCCAGATACATCCTGCAAATTTATCATCCTGTACATCTCTGTTTTCAATTTCAAAAAACGCAATTTTATCTATGTCGTCATTAGTAAAAATAGGTTCTAGTCGATTATTTTTTTTCTTTATTGAAGCAATATTAAAGCTTGAAAGGATGGCTACATTTTCTGGTAGATAATCCATCAAATTAGAAGCGCTAGATATACTTTCAGTCAAAAGCAGATTATCAAATGCGGAAACTCCCTTCAGTGTGAATACATTCTTATTGAACGCAAGTTCTAAGACACTAAATCCTTTTATTGTAGCCAATTCATTCAGTAATTTTTCACCACGTATTTCTGCTATCAATTCAGAGAAAGAAGCAGATTGCTCATAGTTAAGAATTATTTTAAATGACTTTTTTGATGCTTGCTTATTTTTTTTGTCAAATGCTCGATTTGCATCAGCAAAAAGCCCATTCTTGCTCAGTACTTCTCCATTCTCGTATTTTCTAATAAAATTATCGATAAGGTCAGAAGATTGACTGATGACTAAGAAACCGTTTTTGTAGGTATAAGAAAAATCTGAATTTTCGATAGCATTTTCATAAATCGCATAGCTTTTAAAAGTTCTTTTTTCAAAATGTTGATTGGCTAAAAAGTTAGCGTTAAAAAAAATCGCAGGTTCAGTATTCCAATGAAAACCAACATAGAGAACATGTAAGAAATTGTATTCATGATTGTTTACTTGATACATACCAGAAAGCATCTCAGAATGCGAGCTATCTTTTAACTGGGCTCTAACAGACTTTATTTGTGACATAAAATTGTTCAAGAAACTCTGTTCTATAAACTTTGTAGATAAATCAGACAAGACCTCTTGATTGCTCAGGAGACTATTGGAGTTAGAAGCGATGTAAAGAGGAGCATTGCTCGGCATTAGTTTAAACTTCTCTTCTGCGTTGGTCCAGCAACTATCAATAATTTTATAAACAGCAAATACCAGGAGAACAATTCCTAGTATCGCAAACAACAAGTTTTTCCATTTAATTCTTTTCAGTAAGCCAGATTTCATGAGAGAGTTGTTTTATTGAGAAATATAATGAAAGTATGTAGTAAATTTGCATACAAAGTTATTTGAATAGAACTATTCTATTGTTGAACATATAAACTATAAGTTGTGCAAAAAAAATTTTTATTTTTCGCTGCAGTATTAGGGGCCGTCTCTGTAGGATTGGGCGCTTTTGGTGCCCATGGATTAACTGACCTTATTGATGAACATTCAATGCGAATCTATGAGAAGGGAATTACCTATCAATTCTATCATGTTTTTGCCTTGATTGCTTGCTCACTTTTGTATGGTAATAAGCCATCAAAGATGATTCGTTGGGCTTATTGGATGTTTTTTGTAGGAATTATTTGTTTCTCAGGCTCTCTTTATGTGCTTGCAACCACATCACTTACAAATCTTTCAACAGCCATTATAGGTCCTATTACCCCAATAGGTGGTTTACTGTTTATTACAGGTTGGATACTTCTTGCCATCTATGCCTTAAGGAATTTCTTTGGAAAGAGAAATATGATTGGTATTTAAAACTCTTACGAAGACTGATTGCGGATGCTAGAATCGACTTATCATATTCAAAGAGCGCAAGAAGCGGAAATCACAATTATTCATGATTTAGCCTCAAGAATCTGGAAGAAAACATATGAGCCATTTATTTCAGGCGAGCAAATAGAATATATGTTCGATTTGATGTATTCTCTGAAAGGTCTTTTAGCTCAATTGAAAGAATCTAATCATCAATTCTTCGTTATATACAGACAAGAAGTTCCCATTGGATTCGCCTCTATTTCAATGCTGTCAAATCTATCTTGTCGCATACATAAACTCTATATCCTACAAGAACTGCAAGGTCAAAATGCAGGAAGAATTATGTTGACATACATTGAAGAATTGGCGCGTCAAAACGGAGTCTCAGCAATGGAGTTAAATGTAAATAGATATAACCAAAATGCAATTTTGTTTTATAAAAAAGTGGGCTTCCTTATCAAGGAAACGGTGGATATTCCTCTAGCCAATTTTATGCTGAATGATTATGTAATGACACGAGAAGTGAAGAGTTAATTATTAGCAGTGAAGAAGCATTTAATGGAATGATTTTTTAGCAATGATATTCCATTGTAAATCAAAATTAATACCTACTTCCTTCTTTGCCTGATTTGTTAAATCATCTGTAATACTTTCATATAAGAGCCATTTTTTACCTTCCAGTTTAACATTTGCAGTGATTCTTACTTCCTCATCCATGTTTTGAATTTCGGCCGGAAAAGAGATGCTATTTCGAATTCCTTTTATACTTAAATCTCCTGTTATGATGCATGGCTGTGCTCTCTTTGTCTCATCTTTGGTGAAGGCAACACTGCTGATATCAAATTTGGCTACTGCGAATGAATCTGTGTAAAAAACTGGCGCAGCTTTTAGAGAACTAACCAATTTTGCATTTTCACTTGCCATACTCAAATCACTATTATTGATGCTTTGCATATGTAGAATCAATGTGCCACCAATAATTTCATTTCCATTTTGAATGAGTTTGCCTTCCTTCCATTTTATATTACCCATATGCTCACCAGGTATAATTTTAAGGGATGCCATCCATTTTATGGTAGATCTGACTACATCTACTTCAAATGAAGTTGTCGCTGTTTCTT
>CAMBZT010000103.1 GCA_945872405.1 Chitinophaga pinensis
TTCCAATAACTCATCTAATTGATTTTTTGAAGTGGCGTTACCCATAGGAAGCTTTGCATCCAAATCATAATAAATTACCTTCATACCCATGTCTTCTGCCAATACCGACACTTGTGAACCAATATGTCCATAACCTATAATTCCTAAAATTTTTCCTCGAACTTCGAAACAGTTCTTGCTTTCTTTTTGCCAAATTCCTTGATGAGCCAAGTGATTCATTAATGGAATTTTTCTAATAAGCATAATAACTTCAGCAATGGTTAGCTCAGCAACAGAACGCGTATTTGAAAAGGGAGAATTAAAAACCCCTACGCCGTTTTTTGTTGAGGAATCAAGATCAACTTGATTAACGCCTATGCAGAAACAGCCGATAGCAAGTAGCTTTGGGGCATGAGCCAAAACCCTATCAGTAACTTTAGTTTTGGAACGAATGCCTAATATATGTACATCCTTTATAGCTTCTATCAACTCTTCTTCATTATATGCTCCTTTAATAGAAACAATAGAGGCATAACCCATATTTTCGAAAATCTGTATCGAGGCTGGACTAATATTTTCAAGCAACAAAATATTTAATTTTGACTTAGGAAATGAGGTTATTGGAGCCATACAAAAGTTTTAACAAAACTACATAATCATTACAATATCTTAAGAAGATAATATCGTGTTGTCACATCATGCCGTTGCTTAGGATCGAGGAAAGTCAATCTTAACTGCGTTACTTCATAACCTTCACTGCGTTGAAGAATCGTTGTTTTTGCATTAAGGCTACTATTTTTAATCAGCCCATATCCATACTCACTAGTATAAACCAATAACTCTTTTGTCTGCTTCTTTTCTTCTAGTAGTTCCTCTATAGTTGTATAGAATAGAGTATAGTCTTGCGAATAAAAATAAAATGCAAAACTAAATTTACCGTTAAAGTTTATTATTTGATTTTGAGCTGTTTTTTTTGTTTTCAAATATCTTCCTACCTCATTAAATGACTGATACTTTAATAACTCAGATTGAAAGCCAACTGACAAAGAGAAAAGTAAAAAGCTTATTGGCATTGCTGTTGCGGTAATTTTTGTGGTCGACAAAAAACTAACAACCGCTAAACCCATGACGATTAAAAGCAGTAAAAAGTGTTGAGTTGGGAAGCAGTAAAAATTAATAATCACACAACAAATGATAGCAAGCACCATCAATAATCCTTGCAGATACCTCATTTTGGAGGCGAAGAAATCTTCAGCATAATTAGCACACATAATTGCTAGAAAAGGGTAGGCAACAAAAATATAATGAGGCAATTGATATTTTGAGAAGGATAAAGTGAAGATGGTCAACAGAAAGGTCAAACTTACACCTGCAATTTTTGATTGATATGTTACTAAAGCCTTCACTTCTCTAATCAGAGCATAGATAGAAAGAAGTGTCCATGGCAAGAAAGCCCAAAGAGTTGTATGAAATAAAAAGAATCGATCAGGATTGTTTTTCCATGTATTTTCACCTGTAATTCTTCCAAAACTTTGATACCAAAAGAAAAAATTAATGCCATGCCAGTCGAATTGTTGATATAGACCGATACACATTGGAAGCAACATTATAAAGACAACTACTAGAATCCAAATCAATTTAAAATTAAAGAGTAATTTTATTTTCTTCTTATAGAGTGCAGTGAAAATAAAAAAGAAACAGAATGGAACAATCAATCCTATGGGGCCTTTGGACATCATACCTAAAGCAATTCCTATCCCTGCATAAATTACATTTCTTAACTTATTATCGAGATAGAATTCATAAAGTTGCCAAGCACTGAAGATAACTGAACCCATCAGCATGGTATCAGTTCTTATATCGTGTGTGAGTTGAAAAAAAGCAAAGCTTGTCCCGAGAATGACAGCACTGTATATACCAACCGACCTGTTTACCAATCTATCTCCGAGGCGATAGGTTGCAAAGATTCCAAGCACTGCAAAAATCAGAGAAGGCAGTTTATAAGACCAATTATGTATGCCAAAAATTTTGAAAGAAAGGGCACTCAGCCAAAAGAGTAGTGGTGGCTTATCCAGATAGTTTTGATGCAAGCAAGTCAATTTGAGCCAATTCTTTGAGGACAACAATTCGAAACTCATCTGAGCATATTGGGCAGCGTCAATATCCATTATATCTAATTGAGCATTGGCTATACAAAAGGCACCAATCATGACAATTATAATGCTAAGTTCTTTTTTTGTAATCATTGCTATTTTAGAAGAAAAGACTAAATATTACTTATGATATTGTTGCATCATACTATCAGGGACTGCCGAGCCGCCTTCCTTAAAGAAATCTTTTATCATTAAAGATTGATTGTACGGCGATAAGCCACCCTTGCTGTTCTTCATCCTACGTTTTTGAACAGCATTAGAAATTGCTGATAAAGGATTTAGGAGCGGACTAGGTGCTTTTATCACTGGTGCATGATCCAACTTTATTATTGCTCCATCCCCAAGTCTCATCTCAGGAAATGGCTCCATAAAAATTGTTTTAACTTCAGGGTAAGCATGCACGGTGGTTGGATTCAATAAAATGGTGTCATTATTGAGCACAATTTCCCTAACATATCGAGTATTTTCTATCTGAGGTGGTATCCTTACTTTTTGTGGCTTAAAACCTGCAAAAGAAAATTGAATGATATCACCTGGTGCCACTACCATAATAAACTGGCCAATATTACTAGTTGATGTAATTCCACTTCTTGACAAATTCCTGAGAATAACACCAGGAATAGGCAAGTTGGCATTATCGTTTACCTGGCCTATGAATTGTATATAACGTGGGATAGTATCCTGCGCCGATGATTTAAACAACCATGTGCCAAGCATCAAAATAATTAACAAAAATGAAATATTATTTCTCAAATCTATTCTGTCTCTCCTTCTATCTTATTTACCGCTACTTTTCTTATTTTGATATTTATATACTCGACTAACAAAGAAAAGCCTAATGCAACATAAACGTATGTTTTTGGTATTTCGTTTACATTTACAATAGCGCCATCATGTGAAGAAATGTTAATACCGCCAATCGCATCAAGACTTGCGTCTGCCACTAACAAGAAACCAATCATCGCTAAAAACACTAAAGCCAGTGATTGTAAAGTAGGATATCTATCGATAAAATCATTTACTTTACCAGAAAACAACATCATAACAATTACCGCAATTAACACAGCTGTAATCATTACAGGCAAATCTTTTGATAAACCGACTGCCGTAAGAATAGAGTCAAAAGAGAATACCATATCAATAATGATAATCTGCACAATTACACCCCAAAAGCTAACATTCCCCTTGGCAACAGACTTGTGTTCCTCTTCAGCTTTAATCTTGACAGCAATCTCCTTAATACTCTTGTAGAGTAAAAACAGACCCCCACCGAAAAGAATGGCATCTCGAAGGTTAGGAGCAAATGTCAAATCACCTATGGTTGTAGAGAAAAAAGGGGTAGTGGCACCTGTTAAATACGATAAGGTAGACAATAGAGCAATTCTAAAAAATAAAGCAAGAAACAGGCCTAATCGACTCGTGCTTTTGTGTTGTGACTGTGGGAGCTTATTTACCGTAAGTGATATAAAAATAATATTATCAATCCCTAATACAATTTCTAAAAAGGTAAGTGTTAGGAGTGTAATATAAGTTTGAGGATTTGTGAGAATGGTAGCTATGTCCATAAAAGAAAATAAGATTTAGACTACAAAACTAATTCTATTTAGCTATTATTTGATGTATTTTTATGCATACTAGATAGCAATCAATTCAAAATCTTAATGTTTGAATTTTAAGTTGATGTTAAACAAGAACAAAATTAATTATTCATTGTTTTAGAGTTATGTCTAAAAAAGTAATTGTTATAGGGGCTGGGTTTTCAGGTTTAAGTTCCGCAACATATCTTGCAGAAGAAGGATATGATGTTACCATTATTGAGAAAAACGAAAGTGCGGGTGGAAGGTGTTCTAAGTTTGATGCAGACGGTTTTATGTTTGATATGGGTCCTAGTTGGTATTGGATGCCCGATGTTTTTGAAAAGTATTTTGGAGATTTTGGGAAAAAACCTTCTGATTATTATGATTTAAAAAGACTAGATCCTTCCTATAGAATTTTTTTTGATAAAGGAGATGAAATTGATATGCCTGCTTCAATGCCTGCTCTAGAGATACTTTTTGAAAGTTTAGAAAAAGGAGCTGCTAAGAATTTAAGAACGTTTCTGAAACAAGCAAAATATAAATACGAAACAGGAATGAACGATTTTGTGCATCGACCGTCCCATTCTATATTTGAATTTATGGATGTTAGGTTGATTCCACTAGCGTATAAATTGGATTTATTCAAATCATTACAAAGTCATGTAGCCTCGCTTTTTAAGAATGAAAAAATAAGAAAAATTTTAGAATTTCCTGTGTATTTTTTAGGTGCATTACCTTCCAGAACACCAGCCATGTATAGTCTAATGAACTATGCCGATCTGGTGTTAGGCACCTGGTATCCAATGGGGGGCATGCATAAAATTATTGAAGGTATGGAGGCCCTGGCTATTGAGAAAGGGGTCAAGTTTTTGTATAATGAAGAAATTGAAAAAATCAATCTCGAAGATAAACTTGTAAGAGAGGTTTGCTCAAAATCGAAAAACTACCACTGCGACATACTTATTGCTTCGGCAGATTATGAACATGTAGAACAAAAACTACTGCCTCCAGCTTCAAGAAAATATGATAAAAAATATTGGGATAGCCGTACCATGGCTCCTTCTTCTGTCATCTTTTATTTGGGCATCGCCAAAAAACTGAAGAACCTGCTTCATCATAACCTGTTTTTTGACCGTTCTTTTGAAAAGTTTGGTGATGAAATATACACCCATCCACAATGGCCTTCTGAACCTCTCTTTTATGTTTGCTGTCCCTCCGTGACTGATACAAGTGTTGCACCAGAAGACAAAGAGAATTTATTTATTCT
>CAMBZT010000104.1 GCA_945872405.1 Chitinophaga pinensis
CAATCTTCCTAGCTACATTTCAGCAACACCTTTGGGCATCATGACTATGCTAGAAAAGTATAAAATTGAAACCAGTGGCAAACATTGTGTAGTGATAGGAAGAAGTAATATTGTCGGCAGACCGATGAGTATTTTAATGTCGAGAGGGACCACTCCTGGTGATTGCACAGTGACCCTTTGCCATTCTAAAACAAAAAATATCAAAGATGAATGTTTAAGAGCAGATATCATCATAGCAGCTTTAGGTAAGCCGGGTTTTTTAACCGAAGATATGGTTAAGCCTGGCGCAGTAGTCATTGATGTAGGTATAACCAGAGTGCCAGATAGCTCTAAAAAGAGTGGCTATCGTTTGGCAGGTGATGTTGACTTTGAAAAGGTTTCGCCAAAATGTTCATGGATTACACCGGTTCCGGGAGGTGTAGGACCAATGACGGTGACTTCATTGATGCAGAACACTTTGAAGGCATCGAGAAAGGAGATTTATAAATAATCTAATGCGAATATTATATCCCAGAAGCTTTCTACTTTTTTGTACAATATTTTTTATTGGATGTAACACATCTCCAACAAAACTAAATATTGGTTTGAAAGATAATGCTAGCATAGCTGATTCGGCTCAATCATATATATATATTTATCAAGAAGGTAATCAACAAAAAATCCATACAGAAGTAACCAATTATTTAAGTATTATTTATTCTTTGAAAGAAAATGAAAACAAGGGTATTGTAAAAACAATCACACGCTCCATTTCCACTTTAGGTTCAGATGAATTGCCACAAACAGAAATAGAAATCAGTCCTATTTACTTTGTAAATAAAGGTCCGAAAGTGAAAGCGTATTCAAAAATTGTAAAAGCGGATAATATTGAATATAGAGGTGCTTCGTTATTTGCTCAGAGACTTGGGGGTGATAATTTTGAAGATTGCTATACAATCATTAATCCATTGAATGGTGAAGAAGTGATGACCTATACCAATGATTATATTGACGCGGTTATTCCTGACTCCAAAAGTCGTAGATTCATTGGTTTCCTTTCTTCAAAATATGAATACTATACTCAAATGGAGCAAAAAGCAAAGAACCAAATTGGTATTTTTACTTATGCCTCTAACTCAGATAAAATATCGAGTTTTTCTATTGCTGTTAATGACGATGCGATTTATAAAGTCTTTTCTCCTTACACACCAAACATGCGATTTATAAGTAATAATGTAGACTACAAGATCTTAGATGAAGGTCGTAGATTAGCACTAATGAGTTTGAAAGAAAATTCGAAGAAAGAAGATTTTTCAAAATTCGATATTGAAATTACTTTTTATTATGGCGAAGAGGTGAAAGAAGTTAAGGTGATAATTCCTGTGACTAACGATGCTATTGATATCGATAAAATCGTCTATGACAAAAAACTCTTCAGTCTACAATCTTTACTTTAAATAATAAGCCAAATGTCCACCTTAGCATTAATGGAACACTTTTACACCATTCAGGGAGAAGGAAATTTCTCTGGAACTGCTGCTTATTTTATTCGCTTAGGCGGCTGTGATGTAGGCTGTACTTGGTGCGATGTAAAAGAAAGTTGGGATAAAAATGTGCACCCTCAAATTGAAATCGAAGCCATGGTTGGCTATGTAAAAAATGCGAATGCAAAGTTAGCAGTGATTACTGGAGGTGAACCATGCATGCATAACTTGAGTGAATTAACTGATCAACTTCATGAAGCAAATATCCAAACCAATATTGAAACAAGTGGTACCCATCCATTGACAGGTGATTTTGATTGGATTTGTTTTTCTCCTAAGAGATTTAAAAAACCATTGGAGGAATTTTATGAAAAAGCTGATGAGTTAAAAATTATTATCTTCCATGAAAATGACTTCAGATGGGCAGAATCGCATGCTGCAAAAATAAAAAAATTGAATTGTAAATTATTGTTGCAACCTGAATGGGACCAACAAGCCACTGTCTTGCCACAAATCATTGATTATGTAAAAGCCCATCCACAATGGGGGATTTCTTTACAGACTCATAAATACATGAATATTCCATAGCAGAATTGCTTAGTATTTTATATCGTACATTTTTTTGGTAGTGTCGCCCATCATATTCACTGCCGCCTTTCTAGAGAATAATTTCTGCATCAAAAAAGAGGCAAAACGATTACTTCGACCACTTATATATGAAGGTGTTTGGCCAATTTTTGTTAAGCATTCCACCACTACTTCTTCAGGTGTTTGGGCTTTGGGTTCAAAGATACTTGTCTTCTTAGGATTCGTGTTTAGATAGTTAGGAGTGGCGGTTGCACCCGCACAACAAGCAATAATATCCACCCCTTTATTTTTCCATTCGTACCACAAACCTTCAGCAAAAATTCGATCGAATGCCTTTGTGGCACCATAGGTAGATAAATATCCAGAGCCCTGCAAACCCGCCATAGATGCCATCATTACAATGGCTCCTCTCCTACGTTTCAGCATTTCGGCACCAAAATGATACAATATTTTCATAGGTGTTATCATATTTACTTCAGCAATTCGAAGATGCGTTTCAATCTCTGTTTCAAGAAATGGACCGATATAAGATACGCAGGCATTGTAGACTAAAAAGTCAATTGGCCGTTCGCCTAATGCCAATTTAATTTGCTCTGTTGCATCCTTATCAGCTAAATCACAAGCGATGACGGTACTTTGCACCTTATAGGCGTTTCGTAATTTGTCTGCCAATTCATTTAATGGCTCTACTCTTCTAGCGATTAATACCACATCAAATCCTTGTTTGGCGAGGGCAGTTGCATATGCTGCACCTAATCCTTCAGAAGCACCTGCTATCATTGCCGTATGGCCATATTTCTCTTTCAACCCATTCATATCATTTATTTAGAAAGATAAAAATAGTGATTATAAAACTTTTATTTTGGGTGTTTAAATGGCAATGAAAAAAATAATTCTCCTACTTTGCTGCGCGTTATCAGGAATCAGGAATCAGAAATGGAATGCGATGCTGCGTGAAGGATAGAAGCGAAAACCCACAGCAGAGCGAGGATTTGTAGCGAAGAGCCTGACCTGAAAGGGCACGCCCATCATACTTTAATATGGGCATAAAAAAACCCCGCAAGTTATTAACTAACGGGATTCTTAACCTTAAAACTACCTAACTCTAACTTTTACGATGATTTTATAAAAAGGTTACAAAATTGAAACTTAAGTTACGTATTTTATAAAAGTGCCTCAATACTATCAAAAAAATGCTTTGGTTAGTAATTGCAAAAAAAATCCCGAGAGCTCCTAACTAACGGGACTTAACTAACACATAACTACCTAACACGTTGTTTTACGCATGCAAAAACATAAGGTTACAATTTTTTAAAAATAAACTAACTTATTTTGAGAAGCGATATGCTTATGAGGAGGTACTAAAAAAAAAAGAATCCCATAAGTTCCTAACTAACGGGATTCTCTAACCTTAAAACTACCTAACACCTCTTTGTACGTGAACCCTTTGAATAAGGTTACAAAAAAGCCAAGAAAACTAATAAGACAGTCATAAATTATTGATTATAAATAAGATAAAATAATTTCCAAAAGCTCAAGAATACTTGATGAGTCGTTAATAAAACTTAATTCATGGCTCACTCTGAACCTTGAATCCACTAATTTCATAAATTTACTTATAAATCAAAAACTATGAAAAACCTAAACACATTTTTATTGATATTGGCTTTTTCTTTGGCACTTTTAACTAATTCTTGCAAGTCTACTGTGAAAGAGAATCACGAGGTATCTGAAAAGGAAGTTCCACAGCCAACCCCGTCTAAAGAGGCACCAATAACTAGTTCAAAAAGCATTACAGATATCGTTGCTAATTCTAGCGATCATTCTACTTTATTAGAGGCAATGAAAGTTTCAGGTATTGAATCAGTACTAGATGAAAAAGGGCCCTTTACATTTTTTGCGCCATCGAATGCTGCTTTTGAATTATTAGATCCAAAAACAAAAACATTTATGTTGAATCCAACAACAAAATTCCAATCGAATAGTGTATTGTCCTATCATTTGGTATCGAGTAAAATTCTTCCTACAGATTTAAAAGATGGCCAAGTACTAAAATCTAAACATGGTGGAGATTTAAAAGTTGTTTTTAAGGATAGCAAGGCTACCATAGCTGGTGCAAAGATAACCAGTGAAGGTATAGAAGCTAGTAATGGGATAGTGTATATGATAGATGCTGTATTAATTCCAGTGGTAAAAAAATAGTGAGACTTCTCAATCAATCTTCGCAGTAGTAGGTTTCTACGTTGGTTTATCCTTCTTTTTTGTGCTTTTTATCTTAGTTTCATTACTATTTTTTAACTCCACTTCTATGTTGCGAAGTTTTTTTTCACAGAACAGAATCATGTCATTTGCTTCCTTCACCTTATGTGAAAGTTGATCAAGTAAAATGTTATCATCTTCAATTTCATGAACAAGCTTTTCTAGAGTATCAAAAGCAAGGTTATAGGTCATTTGTTTTTTCATTGATTTTCTTTTTTACTATTTGTGAGGATAGGATTTCATTCATTAATATAATATCAATGGTATCTCCAGCTTGAATTAAAGAAGGATTCACCACGATCTTATTTTCTTTACTAATAATAGCAAAGCCCCTTTTTAAAGTAGAGGAAGGACTTGCGATTTTTACTAAGCGCTTTATTTTCGAAAGATCATCTTTAGCACTTCGCATCAGCAGGCTCACTCCATTTTGCAATCGATCTTTTAATCGAAGAATCAGATTTTCAAACTC
>CAMBZT010000105.1 GCA_945872405.1 Chitinophaga pinensis
ACATCATCGATTACAATCTCGGCGAGATAACATTTACTCCACGAAGACTGATTACAAAAGATTTAAGAGTTAGTATTGAATTCAATTATTCTGAGAGGAATTATCTAAGAACAATGCTGGGATTGAACATTCAATATAATATCAAAAAAATTCATAGTGGTCTACAAATATTCTCAGAGCAAGACGCCAAGAATCAAGCCACGCAACAAAAATTGACAGATAACCAAAAAAATATCATAAGATCTGTAGGCGATAGTCTACAAAATGCTATATCGGATGGTATTCGATACGAAAATTATAATAGCGATAGAATACTTTATAAATTGATGGATACCATTACACCAGATGCTATGTATCATGACTCTGTTTTCGTTTATAGCTACGATTCTTTAGACGTCTTGTATAGCTTATCATTTACACAGGTTGGCCAAGGCAAGGGAGATTATAAACTGGCCTCCAGCGGCTCTAATGGTAGAGTATACAGTTGGGTCGCACCTATCGCCGGAGTTCATCAAGGAGATTATGCGCCAATTCAAATTTTGATTGCCCCTGGCAAACTTCAAATGTACGCCTTCAATATTGGCTATGATTTTAATAAAAAAAATAAATGGAATACCGAGGTAGCCTATAGTCAAAACGACCCTAATACAATTTCATCCTTAGATAATAAAAGCCACAATGGTTACGCCATACGCACTCAATATGATAATGTAATTTCAGTGCGCAAAAAAGATAGTTCAGGCACGAATACTTTCTATAATACTTTTGTTTATGAATACCTCGATAAAAAATTTCAATTTATTGAAAGATTTCGAGATGTTCAATTTAGTAGAAATTGGAATACAGAAAGCGAAGCCAATTTAAAAGTAAATGAACACCTAGCAGCATTTGGCTTAAAATTTATTGGCAAAAAAAACAATAATGTTTCTTACACCATAAAGAATTATACTCGAGAAAAACTCTATATGGGATTTGAGCATCGATTGGAGGCCTTTGCTAATATAAAAGGTATCTTTTTGAAATCTGGAAGTACTTTGTTACATGCGCTTTCTACAAAGCAGCAATCATTATTTATTCGACCTGTAGTGGAGTTATCTTATGCCATTAAACCATTAAAAGGATGGAGGATTGGTTTTTTTGTAGACAATGAATACAATAAGTCAAGAAGTGTTTTGTATGACACTTTGCTGCCTGTTTCTCGTCACTGGCAACAATATAAGATGTTTTTCCAATCCCCAGACTCTGTTACCAATAAATTTGGCTTCAGTTATATCTACAGAGCAGAGCAATTGAGTGGTCAGCAAGATTTTAAAAAAGCCCATTTTATTGCGCATACATTTGATGTTTATGGAGATATCAAATCAGGTATAAAGCATCAATTATCTTATACGCTTACCTATAGGCATGTCAACGAAAGCGATACTGCGCTTGCTAAAAATTTGCTCAAAAATTATTACCTCGGTCGAATTGAATATAGGATGAATGAACTCAAAGGATTTATTCGTTCTTCTTTGTTCTATGAATTAGGGGCGGGAAGAGAACCAAAGACGGAATTTGCATTTATCGAATCACCCAATGGTTTTGGTCAGTTTGCCTTCAAAGACCTCAATAATAATGGCGTGAAAGAATTGAACGAATACTATATCTCTCAGTTTACAGATGAAAATAGATATATCAAAATTTTCAATACTACCACCGATTTAGTTTCTATTAATGCTGCCTCTTTAAATTTTAGTCTCCAACTAGCCCCTTATAATATCCTAAAAAGAAATAAAAAAATAGAACGATTTATAGCACGTTACTCTACAAGTACCGTGCTCCAATTAAATAAAAAAGTATATAGTAATATTAATACGCCAATCTACGATTACTTTAATCCAACACCTTTTGGCACCAAAGACTCTCAGCTCGTCTCTACTAATTCTTTTATAAGAAATTCTATCTATTTTAACAGAACAAATACAAAGTATAGTCTTGAATATAACGTTACTTATAGCAAGAACAAATCTATACTCACTAACGGCTTCGATACAAGAAAATCTCTGATACATAATCTAACGTTACGCTGGAATATTTATAAAGCATTTACACTCACTGCTAAATATAACAATGGGTATAGATCCATTTATTCAGATTTTTTTGTCGATAGAAGATTTAAGATTCTAAGCAATGAAGTAGAAACCGAACTTGCCTACATCATCAAACAACAGCTTCGTTTTACGCTGGCTTATAAATATGCTTTTCTCAGCAATACAGCAAATGTAAATGATGGCCAGTTTTCAGTCTCTAATGGCGTAAATTTCGAAACAAAGTATACTTCTACCAAGCAAGGTTCTGCAACAGCTAAAGTATCATATATCACGATTGGTTATGCAGATGGCGAATCTAGAAATACACAGGTGGAATTTGCCATGCTTCAGGGATTGCAAACAGGTAAAAACATCTTATGGAACCTATCTTATTCGAGACGAATCAGCGAAAATATTGAACTTACCATCTCGTATGATGGTCGAAAAACAGGACCCACAAGCAAAGTCATACATACTGGTGGCGCGCAATTAAGAGCCTATTTTTAATATCTTAGACTTCTTATTCTATTTCGCTTAATTTTGTAACTTCGCAACTAAGTTTATGATGCCATCAATAGATTTATCTCTTTTTAAATTTTCTTATCAAATTCATGCACGGTGGTCTGATATGGATGAGTTGCACCATATTAATAATGCTGTTTATTTAAGCTACTTAGAGGACGCTAGAGGACGCTACTTGCATTATGCCGCTCATTGGGATTGGATGGTCGATGGCATCATTTTAGCCAACGTCAATATCAACTACCATAGTCCAATGCACTTCTTGAACGAAGCAAAAGTGTATGTTAGGTGTGCTAAACTTGGTAATAAAAGTTTTGACCTAGAATATGTAATCGCTGGCCTCGATAATCAAAAAGAAAACGTCATTTTCTCTTCGGCGCAGACCACTCAAGTAATGTTTGATTATACGACCAATCAATCTGTTGGTATTCCAGATCCATTGAGAGAGAAGCTCTTAGCTTTTGATAGGCAGGATAAAATGATACAAGCCTAGTACTTATGATTCTACGAATCGATAAAAACAATCCTGATGCAAATCGACTTAAAAAAGTGATCGATTGTCTACAGAATGATGGTGTTATTATCTATCCAACAGATACTGTATATACACTCGGCGGAAGCATCAACTCTAAAAAATCCTATGAAAAAATTTGTCGTATCAAACATATAGAGCCCAAAAAAGCCAACTTTTCGATGGTTTGTTACGATTTAAGCCATATTTCCGAATATACGCTAAATCTAGATACACCCACTTTTAAATTAATGAAACGTACGCTGCCTGGACCATACACCTATATTTTAAAGGCGAATAAACAGATTCCATCCTATTACGGGTATAATAAAAAAACAATAGGAATTAGGGTACCAGATAGCAATGTTACACGCGAAATCGTGCATCAATTGGGTTGCCCTTTATTTTCTGCATCCATCAGACATGATGATAGTATTTTAGATTACATCACTGATGTGGAAGAAATTTACGAAATCTATCAAAACCAGGTAGATATTGTAATAGATGGAGGTTCTTGCCACAATATCGCATCCACCATTATCGACTGTAGTGGCGCTGAACCTGAGCTTATTAGAGAGGGGCTCGGAGAAATTCCTTTTTGATCTATTTGTAACCTGTTTAATTTCAGTTCGTAAGAGGGAAGACATCCATACTAAATGAAAAATACATTTACTACATTATTATTTTTACTTTGCCTCACTGCTTCTAAAGCTCAAAGTACCAATGTTGAAGAAGGTTATTATAGAACTTCTAGCGATTTTAAAAGCAACAATCTTTTGCAAGTTGGCGAACTGATCAGCGCAAACGGTACAGACCTTGTTTTCAAATTTCTATACTCAAAAGTCTATTATAATACCAAGAATGTTTGGGGTTACCGCGATAAAGATGGTAAAGATTATAGAAGTATCGAAGGCAAATTTTTTCAAGTAGTGCTCGCAAAAAAAATATGCGTATTTCAATTGACGGAAAACAACGAAACAATATATAGAATTAGCTACGAAGCAGGTGGCTTCCCTTTAGAAATGAATACGGATAATGTCTTAAAGTTATTAAGTGGTAATCAAATATTGGCGACCCAATACAAATCGTTAGGAGGGAGGGATAAAAAAGAAAAAGCCATCGAATTTATTAATAGATATAATGATTCTCCACAAATGTAACCTCAGAAGCGGTAAGTAAATAATTGACAAACATTGCACTAAAATAGTTTTCTTTTTTTATAATAAAGCGTAACCTTTCCATTCTTATCACGTAAAAAGAGGTATAAAACGTAACAATAATGAAAAAAATAACCACTCTAATCATAATCTTATCTCTTTTTGCAATAAGTTCATTTGCGACCAACTCAACAAAATTAATGAGCACTTTTTTAAATTGCACAGCAGCAGATGTAAAAGCGAATGAAGTAAGATTCAACGTATCAGATGTGAAGAAGGATAATCAAGATCCAAATCCATTTATGAATAGAAATGATATAATAAATCGTTCAAGTGACCAAAAACGAGGTTCTTTTGAAATCACTCCAGGACAGATTTTGTCCTCTTCAGATGGTGTTTAATTTTAGTTTACTATAATAATAAAATCCTAACGATTTCGTTGGGATTTTTTTTGTGCTAACCTCTAGGAAAAGCCTGCGCCAAATCATCAATAATATCC
>CAMBZT010000106.1 GCA_945872405.1 Chitinophaga pinensis
ACAAAAGTTCTTTGTGAAATCGCAGAGTCTTATATCTATTCGCCTAACAAAGATCTTGCTGCTGCTGATGCCGTTCTAGTTGATGCGGAAAGATTAGATCCATTAAATACTGATGTCTATCTTTTACAAGGTGATGTATTGTTAGAAAAAGACCCTACCAATGGATCTGGTCCAATTGCCAAATACAACAAAGCATTAGAGTTGAATCCAAAACTTGCTAAAGCAATCATCAGAAAAGGAAAATTATACAAAAGAGCGGGTAATCCTCAATTGGCCTTAGATAACTATAAAGCAGCCGAAGCGATTGACTCTTCTTTTGCTCCGGCGTATAGAGAAAAAGCTGAATTGTTTTTTCTTGCAGGGAAAAAAGCATTAGCCATCAGCAACTATGAAAAATATTTGGAGCTCAACAGTGATTGTAGTGCTCAGAGAAGATACGCTTATTTTCTTTACGATAGTAAATTATTTACAGAAGCCTTGGCACAATTGAATAAAGTACAATCAAATTGTGGCAACTGGTCGTATACTGATCGCTTAACTGGATACTGTTTGATTGAAACAGGCGAATATGCTAAAGGCTTGGCTTCAATGGAAAAATCACTTGCCAATAAGGAGTTAAAACCAATTGCGTTAGACTATAAATATATTGGACAAGCTTATGCCAAAACAGGCAATGACAGTATGGGTGTTGTATTCTTGAGTGAAGCCTTAAAAGTTGATGTTGGGAACACAGATATCATGTCAGATATGGCAAGTTCTTACTACAAACAAAAAAAGTATGCAGATGTAATTAGTGTCTTAAGCAACAAGAAATTATTAGGCAAAGATTTATCTTCAACAGAATATATGAATTTAGGAAATTCTTACAAAAATTTGAAAAAATATCCTGACGCCGATTCAGCTTATACCAAAGTGATTGAGAAGAGTCCAAGTTTTGCCAATGCCTACTTGAATAGAGCCATTGTAAATTTAGCAATGGATACAACATTGCCCTCACAATACCTTGCGAAGCCTCATTTTGAGAACTATTTAACCAAAGTGGATATGGCTGATCCAAAGGCAAAAAATGGTTTGATGAACGCTTTAGAATACTTAGGTGGCGAGGCATGGAAGAACACAAAAGATTTCGTTAAGGCAAAAGAATATTATACAAAATTGCAAACAATTGACCCTGAAAATGCTGCCGCAAAGGCATTCTATGCAAGCGCCGCAGGAAAATAGTACTCATACCATCAATAAAAAAAGCGAATGAAAACTCATTCGCTTTTTTTTATTTATAAATTAATATACCTCAGAACAACTTTTTAATTAAGATGAGTGGAATTTATAAGTTCCCTCTTAACTCTTGCTCTCTTTCAATACTCTCAAACAATGCTTTGAAATTACCTTTGCCAAAAGATTTTGCTCCTTTACGCTGAATAATTTCATAAAATAAAGTGGGTCTATCTTCCACAGGTTTAGTGAAAATCTGCAATAAATAACCGTCTTCATCTCTATCAACTAGAATATTCATTTTTTTGAGTTCGTCAAGCGATTCATCAATTTCAGCAATTCTTTCTTTCACATCCTCGTAGTAATTGTCTGGAACATATAAAAATTCAACACCACGCTTTCTCAATTCACCTACTGTCTTAATGATATCATCAGTCTCAATGGCAATATGCTGAACGCCGGCACTACCATAAAAATCAAGATACTCTTCTATCTGCGATTTCTTTTTGCCCGCTGCTGGTTCATTAATTGGAAACTTGATGTATCCATTTCCATTGCTCACCACCTTACTCATCAAAGCAGAATATTCGGTAGAAATATCTTTGTCATCAAAAGTTAAGAGTAATTTAAATCCCATCACATCCTCATAAAACTTTACCCACTCGTCCATCTTTCCAAGTTCTACATTGCCTACACAATGGTCAATGTATTTTAATCCAACTGGTACACTTTTATAAGAAGCTTCCTTTTTTACAAAGCCAGGCATGAATACCCCATTGTAATTTTTCCTTTCAATAAACTTATGGATTGTCTCACCATAAGTTTTGATAGAAGCATAGATAATTTCTCCAAATTCATCTTTTAAAACTGTTGGCTTATCAACCCCAATAGCTCCTCTTTTTACCGTTTCTTCATAAGATTTTGTGGCATCATCTACCCATAGTGCCAATACTTTCACCCCATCACCATGTTTTTTCACATGTTCAGAAATTGGTGAATTCGGGTCAAGAGAAGTGGTCAATATTAACATTACCTTTTCTTGCTTTATTACATAAGATGCTCTGTCCTTCACCCCAGTTTCAGGTCCTGCATACGCCACCAACTCATAGCCAAATGCATTGATATAATAGTACGCGCTCTGTTTGGCATTACCACAATAAAATTCGACATGATCTGTACCATTTAATGGCAAGAAATCCTCCAATGTGGCATTGCTTATTTGTGTTTCCGTGGTATTCGTTTCCATATTTCGATTATAATTTTTAAAGTCCAAATTTACACATAAAGAATGTAAAGTTTAGTTTTCCTCTTCCTTTACACTCACTAGCTCCAATCGATACATTAAATTGGTTCGTGGAGGTATCTTATCCTTATAACCCGTTTCTCCATAAGCCATGTGATAGGGAATAAATATATAAGCAACACCACCTTCTCTCATCTCTTTGATACCTTGCTCCAATCCTCTTGTCAATTTACCATTGCCAATAGTGGTTGTCAAAGGAATACCAGTGGTATCCGTTTGATCAAAAATGCTACTATCTTGTAAGAATGCAAAGTATCGTACCTGAACTTGACAATTATTGGGCGTCATCTTACCTGTTCCTCTATATTCGTGATAAACTCGAACTCCAGTCGAAAGTGAATCTGCTCCCTTGTAATATTGATTCACATAAGCTTGCATTTTCGCCACAATGTTTCTCTTTATCTGTTCTCCCTTTTCGAACTCTGCATATTGGTACTGCTGAAATGTTTCTTTAGTCGCAATAAATGCATTTGCCTCCTTTCCAATTCTTATTATCTCTACCTTTTTAATGGTATCATCTTGTGCAAAATTATATAAAACATCAAAACCGGAAGTCATCATGCCGAAGATGGTATACCTATAATCTAATACTTGCATCGGTTTTTTTGTAATATAAAATTCACTTGAATTGGTGTTGGGTCCCTGATTTGAAAAACCAAGCATGCCAGCTCTATCATGTAAAATGATACTGTCTATCTCGTCATGAAAATAGTACCCTGAGCCATTGTTACCATTAGTCAGATTATATGGATTTCCTGTTTGAATGAATTTATCTTTATTGACTCTATATATTAGCAAGTTATCATAGAAATGTTTGCCTAAAGGAAAGGTTTTGTTTTCGAGTGTACCTTCTGCGAGACCAACAAAACTACATACAGCTAGTGGTCTTGTTTTATAAAATAATTCTCCCTCTAATAAACCTTTATTGGTAAATATTTTAAAATAGATTCCATCGGATTTCTGTTTAGCAAATAAATTGCTAGTTAGTAAAATGCAAATGAGTAAATAAATGCTTTTCTTCATGATGTAAATTTAGTTGAATTCAGTGAATTCTTCAATATTCATGCCTAAATTTTAGAATGCTGCTGAATGTAATTGCTTAAACCTATTTCGATATCTTGATACTATTAATTTGTACTGCTTTATCTAAATCAGATTCGCTGGGTCTCTCCCAAAGTTTCATTTTATCAAGTAAGTTTTCTATGTCAGTTTCAATAATAAAATAGCTCTTTACATCTTCATCCATAAAGCCCATGTCAATCATTTTGTCAATGTGCGCGAAAATAAAATCATAAAAATGATTCGCATTGAGAATGCCAATGGCTTTATTATGAATATGCAGCTTAGATAAACAGAGTACTTCAAACATCTCATCGAGTGTTCCTAAGGAACCGGGCAATACCACAAAGGCATCAGACAGTTCATACATTGCGTTCTTGCGCTCATACATTGTTTCAGTAATTCGCAATGCTTCGATACCTTCATGATGCAATTCTTTATCTAAAATATTTTGTGGAATAATACCTGTGATCTTCACATCTTTTAGTAAGCATTTATCAGCTAAGTAGCCCATCAATCCAACTTTTGCACCACCATAGATAACAGTTATCTCCTTTTTTTTGCAGTAGGTAACAAGCTCATCAATTAAATGACTAAAGGGCTCAATAAATTGTTTGCCTGAGGCACAAAAGACTGCGATACTTTTCATTATATACTAATTTAAGATCTTCTTTTATTGATGACCTTGATTGAATAAAAAAGAGCCAGACACCGGACTCTCTTTAAACAAGGCGCAAATATATTTAAAAAGGGTGCTCTATTAAAGAATAAAATATCAACAGTTTAAATGATGATTGATGCCGCAGCTTTTGTATAAAGAAGCCATTATTATTCTTTTACATATCCAATCTATCAGGTCTGTTCATGCTTTAAAAGGCTTGGAAAATGTCAACTAAATATTACTTTTGTATTATAAAAGACAATCTATCATTATGGCAAAATCGACCAAACCAGAAACTAAAGTGGCAAATGCTCCAACAAAAGCAGCAGCTGGTACCACAACTAAGTTTACCACAAAACCTGCTGCGCCTCAAGGAAAATTTATGTTCGATCAGATGAATTACATCATCATGTTCGTAGGTTTTATAGTGTTGGTGCTTGGGTTTGTGATGATGAGTGGTGGAGCTCCAACAGATCCAAATGTTTTTGACAAGGCAGAAAAATATAGCACTAG
>CAMBZT010000107.1 GCA_945872405.1 Chitinophaga pinensis
GAGAAATATGGTAGAGAATTAAAGTCTGGCACCTACGCTATGAGCGCTGCTGCAAACGCGCCAACCCCTAAAACCCCAAGAACACCAAAAGCATTTTTCTCTAAACAGAAAGGCTATTTTGGTGAAGTAACCTTCCTGGGTGGAATGGCGGGTATGGGTTTACGAGTTACCAATGGCTATAAATTTGGTAGATTAGGGTACCTAGGAATAGCCGTTGGATTTGAAGGATTTAGGTCGAACAATGATTATAGACAACCATTATATGATGATTATTATGGTGGCCTAGGTTTTTTAGGAAGAAACGGAACATCGCCTTTTGCAACTGTTAGCTTAGTGTACTCAGGTGATATGGGAAAAAGAAGAATTATTCCTTTTTATCAAGTAGAATTAGGTTATGGACTTAGTTTAAATCAATATTCGGATCGTTACTCTGAATCTTATGATATTACAACTGGCTATACTTATAGCTATAATTATCAAGTAAGAAATATGGGTGGACCAATGGGTGGTCTTGCTTTTGGAGTGAAATTCAATACACAAAAAAGAGTGAATTTTAAACTGGCTTTAGATGCTAGATGGCATACTAACATTGCAGATCTTTCAAACAGTTTTGCTGGTTACAATGCTGGTTCTGAATTTAATTTAGATGGTGGTTTGGGACTTAGATTCGGAATAGGATTCTAAGAGCAATCATAATATAAAAAAAGCGATAGAAGTTCTATCGCTTTTTTTTATGTTTAAAATTTCAAAAAGAAAGTTATACTAGCCCTCTCCTTTCTCATTATCTTCTATCCTACTCACAGATAATACACCGCTTTGCTTCTTGAGCTCATCTATCAACATATCTAATTGCTGCGTATTATGTACATAAACCATAATCTTTCCTTCAAAAATGCCATCATCCGTATCGAAAGATAAGCTACGCATATTAATCTTCAATTGCCCTGTTATAATATTCGTCATTTTATTAATCACCCCTACATCATCTAATCCAGTAATCTTCACACCAGTTAAGAAAGCAATCTCATGCTGTTTGTTCCAACGTGTTTTTACAATTCGATAATCATACTTCGACATCAACTGCACGGCATTCGGGCAATTGGTGCGATGTATTTTAATCCCTTCATTAACGGTAATAAAACCAAATACGTCGTCACCTGCCACAGGATTACAACAATTGGCAAAACCATATTTGATCATGTCGCTACTCTCACCCATAATCAAGAGCTCGGCATTCTTTTTCAACTCCCGCTTGATACGATCTTCAAAAGATTCTCCCTGCTCGCTCTTATTTGCTGGTATCATTAGCTTTCCGCCCTGCACTGCCAAATCTTTTAAGTCAGAAAGCGTCAATTTTTTTGCCGCAATATTGAAGAAAAAATCTAAGGCACTCACATACTTATAATACTTAATCGTTGTCTGTAAATTATGATCTGTATTAGGTATCTCAAATTGCTTGAGTTTCTTTTCAAAAATTTCTTTACCTAGTTCTGCTGTTATTTTTTTCTCCTCATGCAAGGTTTTTTTCAAAACAGAAATAGCCTTGCTCGTCACTACAAACTTGAGCCAGTCTTCATTTGGTTGCTGTTTGCTCGAAGTTAGAATTTCCACCTGATCGCCATTATGTAACTTATGACTCAATGGCACCAACTTATGATTAATCTTGGCTCCTATGCATTTCATACCAATTGCGCTATGTATTTCAAAGGCAAAATCTAAGGCCGTTGCACCCGCTTTTAATCTTTTTAATTCACCTTTTGGAGTGAATAAATAAATCTCTTCATTAAATAATTCCTGACGCACATTCGTGATAAAATCCATAGTGCTCGTATCAGGATTAGAAAGGGTTTCACGGATTCGCTCTAACCATTCATCCAAGGCATTGTCTTGTGAATTTTCTTTATACTTCCAATGTGCTGCCAATCCCATTTCGGCTATTTCATGCATTCTTTTACTGCGTATTTGTACTTCTACCCACTTCCCTTGGTGACCCATCACGGTGGTATGCAAAGCCTCGTAACCATTTGTTTTAGGGGTACTCACCCAATCGCGTAAACGATCTGGTTGCGGATGATACAAATCTGTAATCACCGAATAAACACCCCAGCAATCGCTCTTCTCGCTTTCTAATGGTGAATTTAAAATGATACGAATGGCAAACAAATCATAGACCTCTTCAAAAGAAACCTGTTTTGTTTTCATCTTATTATAAATCGAATAAATCGATTTCGGTCGACCAGATATTTCAAAGTCATATTTCTTCTCTTCCAGCAACTCTTTCAGCGGTGCAATAAACTCATTGATATATTTTGTTCTTTCCTTTTTTGTTTCATTTAATTTCTGAACGATATCCTGAAAAACCTCGGGCTGCGTGTATTTCAGACTTAAATCTTCCAACTCTGATTTGATTGCATACAAGCCCAAACGATGCGCTAATGGCGCATAGATATACAAAGTTTCAGAAGCGATTTTTTTTTGCTTCTGCGACGCCATGCTATCCATGGTACGCATATTATGCAAACGATCAGCAATCTTGATAAGGATAACACGAATATCATCCGTCAAAGTCAAGAGCAATTTTCTAAAATTCTCCGCCTGCTGCGTCGTATTCATGTTGAGCTCAAAAGAGCCTGATATCTTTGTCAAGCCATCAATAATTTTGGCAGTATTTTTATCGAAGTTGAGTTCAATATCTTCTAAGGTCAAATCAGTATCTTCCACCGTATCATGCAGCAAAGCACAAATCACTGAAGTGACGCCCAGACCTATCTCTCCAGCCACAATTTGAGCCACAGCAATGGGATGGTGAATATAAGGTTCACCAGATTTTCGACGCATATCTTTATGCCCTTCCACAGCCATCTCAAAAGCTCGCCGAATATCCATTTTATCCGAAGTGCTTTTTAACTTTGGCTTCAGCGTACGAAGCAATAAACGATACTCCTTAAGAATCGTTTTCTTTTCTAGTTCTTTATCGGCGCTACTTATCGTTGTCATTGAACTGTAATAATAGAGATTTCCTTTTATCTAACAAATGTTTCAAACATTTAGTTTTCCGTCAACAAATGTTCATAACGTAAAAAATATGAAAGCTTTTTTGGGCAGCTCTTGTTGCCGAAAACAAAGGCAACAAGACCGGGTGCTCTGTCGTACCCCGATGTCTTATCGGGGGTACTCCTGCCGCCCCCTGCTGCGGGCTTTGTAGTCAATGGATATTCTTTATCAGATGAGACTATTTTGGTTCACGACCACCAACGCAAAGATTGCCACACCCGCAGATGCAGGCGGATTCGTACTGACAGAAAGATGTTGATTCGAGAGCTTTGTGGTGACACAAACCTTGAATGAAGAAATATTATATTCAAAAAAAATTGTGAAGTAGTTGGATTAGATACTGTCAGGTGATAACACCTGTTAGGGCGAAAAGGTATAATCGAATAGATACGTTTGCTAAATATGACAGCTCCAGAGGAGCAAAATATTACTAGAAACATCACAAGAAAGAGGATCAACTCCAGAGGAGCGGCAAAAAGAAAGATAACAAGAGTGATTCATCAAGCATCTATGAAGGCATTCAGAAATGCCCATTTATCTGAACTTCGACATGCCCTGCGGAACATATCGAAGAGCTAATCAATTCATCATTCCCAGCTTTCTTAACTATTTTTTGCATTAAAATGGAAAATATATCGTAAATTTGCAGTCCTTTTGAGGAAGTTGCTTATCATGAGCGAAACAATCAATTGGAATGTTCTTATAAAAACAAACCTTGCGGGTGTGGTGAAATTGGTAGACATACTTGACTTAGGATCAAGCGCTTCACGGCATGGGGGTTCGAGTCCCTCCACCCGCACCAATTTAAAATACCAATTATCTCAATCAATATTTCATTGATTCGGTAATTGGTTTTTTATTTTAAAATAGGTTTATGGAATCGGATGCTCGGGCAGTGATAGCAATGGAAAGCCCGGAGGCAAAGGGAATGATTAGATGCTAAAAAAAAATGAATAGCCGAGGACTTGGAATGAATAGCACGGCCGCCCGCAAAAAAAAGAAGAAAAATTATTTTAAACAAACATAAAAATTAAGAATAGTGGAAATTGTAAGAGAAAATATTAGCAAACTGAATGATATCCTTAGCATCACTTTGAGTGTGAATGACTATAGCGAAAAAGTAGAAAAGGCTTTGCGTAATACTGCTAAAAAGGTGGATATAAAAGGCTTTAGAAAAGGGATGGTGCCTGCTGGTGTCGTAAAAAAAATGTATGGTAACTCGGTTTTAGCTGAAGAGGTGAACACGATTTTGAATGATGCCATTCACAATTATATCGAAGAAAATAAATTAGACATTTTAGGTCAGCCTTTGCCTGTTGAAGATCAAAAAGTAACCCTAGAAATCAATACACCAATCGATTATACTTTTAAGTATGAAATTGGCTTGCAACCTAACTTTACCTTATCTCATATTGAGTCGAAACCAAGTTATGATCAAGAAGAAATTGTGATTGATAATAAGTTGCTAAACGACGAAGTAGAGCACATGCAAAAAAGACATGGTAGCAACGAAAGCCCTGATGATATTGCAGAAAATGACATCATCTATGTTGAATTAGTGGAGGTAAATGCTGATGGTTCTACCAAAGAAGCTGGTGTGACGAATAGCACTTCTTTTAATGTAGATATTTTAAAAGCTGGTGATGACAAAAATAAAATCATGGGCTTGAAAAAAGG
>CAMBZT010000108.1 GCA_945872405.1 Chitinophaga pinensis
GATGATATTTTTATGTTTTTTGGTTTGGGCTGCAGAAATGTGTCTAAGTTGTATGTGCCTAGAAACTATGATTTAACCATCTTATTTCCTCATTTTAGTAAGTACGAATTCTTGCATCAGCATTCAAAATACATGAATAATTATGATTATAATCGGACCTTGCTTTTGATGAATGGAACACCTCATTTAGCGAACGATTTCTGCATGTTGAAAGAAGATAGCAGTTTTGCTTCGCGAATTGCCGAAGTGCATTATCAATTTTATGATAATATAGAGGATCTAATTAGTGATATTTCTTCACATCAAGAGCAAATTCAATGTGTTCTTGCAGAATTTGCCATACCGACTATACAGGTGCTTCCGTTTGGTAGCTCACAAAGCCCATCTTTGAGCGATTATGCAGACAATGTAGATACCATGGCATTTTTGATAAATTTATAATTGAACTCTACTTTCCTGAACAAACGCTATTCATTCTTGAAAGGAGTTTGTATTCAATCGATTCAAGCACCTCAATGATCATTATAAACTGAATATTCCATCTTAAATCTTTACCTTTGCGTTTCAATAACTAAACAATTGATTCTGATTGTTTAAAAGGAAATATAAAAATGGGTTTTACAGTAGCAATTATAGGTCGTCCAAACGTAGGAAAATCTACACTTTTCAATCGTTTGATTGGCGAGAAGAAGTCAATTGTAGATGACGTAAGTGGGGTAACACGCGACAGAATTTATGGAGAAAGTGAATGGGGTGGAAAGAAGTTCAATGTAATAGATACAGGAGGGTTTGTAGCACATAGTGATGAAATTTTTGAAAAAGCAATTCGAGAGCAAGTACAAATCGCGATTTCACAGTCGGATATCATTTTATTTGTTTTGGATGTTATAACAGGTATTACAGACTTAGATGATGATGTCGCCAAACTTCTCAGAAGAAGTAAGAAAGACGTTTTCGTGGTGGTAAATAAAGTAGATAATAACAGCCGTCAATTAGATGCGAATGAGTTTTATCGTCTAGGTTTTAAGGATAATTTCTTTATAGCTGCCATGAGTGGCTCTGGAACTGGCGATATGATGGATGCAATCTCCTTTAAGATTAAGCCAGATGAAGAGTGGGAACAATTAGATATTCCTAAAATTGCGATTATCGGTCAACCGAATGTCGGAAAATCATCTATTGTCAATGCTTTTATCGGTGAAGATAGAAATATTGTGACTGAAATTGCAGGTACCACGCGCGATTCGGTGCATACCCGTTTTACCAAATTCAACAAAGATATTATGTTGATTGATACAGCGGGCTTGCGGAAGAAAGCAAATGTTCATGAGAATCTTGAATTTTACAGCACGATTCGCTCTATTAATTCGATCGACGAGTCGGATGTTTGTATCCTGATGATTGACGCTACTGTAGGTCTTACACAACAAGATTTAGCTATCTTCCGATTAGCTCATACTAAAGGAAAAGGCATTGTGATGTTGGTCAACAAATGGGACTTAATTGTCAAAGAGACGAATACAGCTAGAGATTGGGAAATCGCTCTAAAAGAGAAATTAAAACCGCATAATGATATTTCCATTCTATTTACTTCTGTGCACGAAAAACAAAGAATTTTAAAGGGACTCGATTTAGCATTAGAAGTGTGTGAAAAGAGAAAAACGAAAGTAACTACCTCTGTTTTAAACAATTTATTAGAGGAGGCATTAGCGATACAACCACCACCTTCTTTAAAAGGAAAAATGGTCAGCATAAAATATGTGACACAGATTCCTGCACAAACGCCTACTTTTATTTTCTTCTGTAATCATCCAAAATACATTCAGGATTCCTACAAAAATTTCTTAGAAAAATTCTTTAGAAAGAAATATGATTTCACGGGTGTGGTCTTGAATATGTTCTTCAGAGAAAGCTAAAATCATTGCTTTATAAGCATTTGAATAAAATATTAAATTAATTTCAATCGGTGGCTGCCCTCAAATTTCCTAAAAACTTTATCTGGGGAACTTCAACAGCTGCCTATCAAATTGAAACTGCCTTTGAACATGATTGGAAAGGAGTAGTGGCAAAAGACGCCAGTGTTTTCAATAGAACTGCAGATCATGAAAAACATTTTGAAACCGACGCCGATTTAATTCTGAATTGCGCCTCTGCCTATCGAATGAGCATGCAATGGAGTAAGTTGCAACGTATGCCATACGCCGATTTCCATCAAGAAACAGTAAATGAATACAAAGCATTTTTAGACAAACTAAAAATTAAAGGCTGTCACATCATGATAGTCTTACATCATTTTACAGATCCACTTTGGTTTGTTAAGAAAGCGAAATGGACACAGCAAGAACATATTGAAATGTTTCTCGATTATGTTACAAAAATGAGAGATACTTTTGGCGATTATGCAGACTCATGGAATACCTTCAATGAACCAAATGTATATGTTTCCAATGGATGGATTACTGGCTTATTTCCTCCCTTTAAACATAATCTCTTTCAAGCTTTCAGAGTGATTAAAAATCTGGGTATTGCTCATGAGAGCGCCTATAAAATTCTAAAAGAAAAAAGTATAGCACCCGTCGGCATCTCACATAATGCGGTATGCTTTGTCGGAGAACACTGGCTAGGCGAGCCATTCGCCAAATTGGCAGATTGGTGGTTTATGAAATATTGTATGGTTCAGTTTAAATCTATTGATTTTTTTGGTATGAGTTATTATGCAAAAATTCCTTTTGTTCCTTATCCAATAAACTTTGCCGATCATCCAGAAAAATTTAAAAAAGGCAATCGTCCACACGACGATATGTGGGAATACTACCCAAAGGGAATGTCTGAAAATATCATGCGTTATTGGAATTTATATAAGAAGCCCATCATTATTACTGAATCTGGAATTTGTACTCCTGACGATCAAGTAAGGATGAATGCACTGTCTGATTATCTTATGCAAATTCATAATTGTATTCAACAAGGAGTGGACATTAAAGGATTTTTTTGTTGGAGTACCTTTGATAATTTTGAGTGGAATTTAGGCCGTGCCTATCGATTCGGTTTATATAGAACTGATTTTGAAACCATGAAAAGAAAGCACACGGCGTCAGTTGATTTTTATAAAAAAGTAAGTTCCACCAATACTTTAGTTGTTCCAAATTAAGTTGTCTTCGATATTAATTTTTTATCCTTCCAACTTGTTGAAAAATGAAAGTGATAATTATTGAAAATATCATCACAAAAAGAGATTTTATTAATGTTTAGTTACTCAATTCACTCAGAAATTGGGCATTTGATTTTTACTCTTTATCTCTCTATAGATTAAATATATTTACTTGATATGCTGAAGAGCATTGCCAGAGAGTATAGGGTAAAATGCAATATTAGATAAAACAGATGCTGATTTGGGCGCATCAGCGACGTCAACATTATGAATTTATTTGAAAAACAGGGTGGTCGCTGTCGGGCCATTTGCATTACATGGTACTGCTTTCTGTCCCTTGCGCTGTGTATCGTTCACAACGAGTGTATCATCAAAATCTTAACTTTTTGATAATAGACATAAAAAAACCCTTCATTGCTGAAGGGTTTTATATTTTTTTAAGAAATTTTAGTGCTGAACGTTCACCTTTACTGAGCCTACAACAGAATTATTATTGTAAAGAGTTAAGATATACAAACCATTTGCAATTGAAGAAGTTTCAATCACATTATTTCCTGAACTAGCTTTGCCAGACAGTATTGTATTTCCTGCTACATCAATCATTTTAAAAGTAGAAATCAACTTATTTGATATATTAAACGTAAATTGAGTATTTGCTGGATTAGGGAAAGTTATAACTTGAGTAGATCTAATTTCGTTGATGCCAACATTGTCATTCACAACGATATCAACAACACCTGTAGCGCTTGCTCCACCTAAATCACTTACTGTATATGTGTACTGATCTGCCCCAAAATAATTTAAGGTTGGAATATAGGTTACTGAATTTCCAGAAACTGAAGTCGAACCATGCAGAGGAGTTACAGAAATCGATGTAAGCGATAAAGTGGTGCCTTCGCAGTCGCTATCATTCACTAGTAAAGTAGTAGTTGTAATTGGTACATTTTTAGTCGTTGTTACATTGTCATTCACAGTGGTTGGAGGAACATTCACTGCAGGAGTTGTTGAATAACCAACACTATCAATCCATAAAACTGAACCATCTACACCAGAACCAACACCACTACTGAAAGGAGAGGAAGCAGCGAAGATAATCATCGTATCAACTGGATCGCAAGAAATATATACAAATGGAGCTTCGAAATATACAAAACCAGAAGTGGTGCCGCTATAGGTAAATCTTGCTCTTGCAATCTCTATTCTGCTTGCATCTACTAATGCCGCAACAATTTCCGCCGTATCACCACCCACTCCAGCATAGTTGAAATAGCCAACCAATTTTGATGGCAAAGCCCCAACAACCCTACTACCAGAACCTGGTACACTAAATGGATCAAGACCTGAAGCAAAAGCCAATGGATCTATTACAAAATCACCGTTTACAAGTAGACCTGGAAT
>CAMBZT010000109.1 GCA_945872405.1 Chitinophaga pinensis
AATAGCGGTAGATTCTTCCTCTCACAAGATGCCGATACTAATATTTATAGACGTTCGGCTGGCTCCGATGACAGATATTTCCGACTGGCAATTGACCCACATTTAGTCTATACCGCTAAAAGGAATAATAAGATTAGTATACTTGCACGATTGTTAAATGTATATCGTTTCGGTAGTGCAGGTATTATCCCAGCGTCATCTTGGTCGTACAATATAGATATACAACATCAAAAAAAAATCACTCTTGGCACCGATAAATTTATTACCATCACCAGTGGTTTGCCCTTCACTATCACCAATAATATTAGTAATCTATTTGAAGGTTTTTCTCATTTATACACCTACAATGTTGCCGCATATGTACAAGGTGAACTTAAGTTAAATAGATTCGATTTTGTAGGAGGAATTCGATACGAAATCCAAAAAGTAGTTGACAAAGTAGAATACAATTTACCTGTGTTTAGAGTAGGCGCCAACTACCAGGCGACCAAATCTACATTTATTAGAGCTTCATGGGGACAAGGTTATAGAATGCCAAGCCTAGCAGAAAAATACTTGTATGCTAATTTAATTGCCTCAAATTATGTACTTCCAAACAGAAATTTAAAAACAGAAAAAGCTTGGAATTTCGAGGCGGGTGTTAAACAGGTGTTAATGGTAAAAAAGAATTGGAAAGCATTATTCGATTTCTCTATATTCTTACAGCAATACAAAAACTTAGTAGAATACAATGTAAATGTCTATGAAAACAAATACGATAATGGCGAAAAAATATTCAAAGATCAAGGCGATTATATTTTTGGATTCAAGCCCTTTAATACCCCAGATGCTCGTGTGATGGGCTATGAAGCCTCTATGGTGAGCCAAGGTAAAATTGGACAAGTAGAATTAAATAGTTTGATTGGGTATACCTACAATTTTCCAGGCAACTCTACCAACAATTCACCAAACTATAAATTTAAAGATTTTTACAAGAATGCCTTTAAATATATGTTCAAACGGATAGAAGCTAGCGACTATAATTTTATCGATACCAATGGTACTGGCCAAACAAGTATATTACAATATCGCACTCGACACATGATTCGCGTTGATATAGAATTAAAATATAAAAAAATAATGGTTGGCTATAGCTTAAACTATAATAGTTTCGGCGAGGTTATTCCAATGAAATACTATGCTGTTTTCAATTCATTAGATAATGGTAAACAATCCTTAGCCGCTTATGCAGAAAAACACAAACGAGGCGATGCCATTATGGATTTAAGAATGGGCTTTACCCCAAATGAACACTTAAGCCTCACCTTTTTAGTTAAAAATTTTACCAACAGATTATATGCAGCAAGAATCGGACGTGCCGATGCCCCAATAAGTTTTACCTTACAAGCAAGATATAAGTTCTAGGAATTTAAGATAAAGACAAAAAAAGCCGATATCGATGGATATCGGCTTTTTTATTGTCGTCATGTAACAGCTAACATTTCTCAATAACAATCGCAGAAGCTCCGCCGCCGCCATTGCAAATTGCCGCCGTTCCGTATCTACCATTTTTATTCTTTAAAACAGAAATAAGTGTACAAATTATTCTTGAACCACTAGAGCCTACTGGATGACCTAATGCTACAGCACCACCATATACATTTACGTTAGCTGGATCGAAACCTAAAATTTTAGTATTTGCCATCGTAACATTCGCAAATGCTTCATTGATTTCTACATATTCAATTTGTGCCATCTCTAAGCCTGCTTTTTTTACCGCTAATGGAATGGCAAGCGAAGGCGTGGTAGTGAAATCATTTGGCGCTTGTTCAGCATCTGCATAACCTCTAATAATGGCGATTGGCTTCAATCCTAGCTCATTCGCTTTTTCTTTACTCATTAAAACTAAGGCAGAAGCACCATCATTGATTTTTGATGCATTGACTGCAGTCACAGTTCCGTCTTTAGAAAAAGCAGGCTTCAGTGTCGCTACTTTATCTAAACGCAATTTTTTATATTCTTCATCTTCCTTTACAAAAGTACTTTCACCTCTACCTTTCACTTCTATATCAAAAAGCTCATCGGCAAAAGCATTGATTGCATATGCCTCATTCGCTCTTTTGTATGATTCTATAGAAAACGCATCTTGATCTTCACGAGAAAAATTAAATTGAACAGCACATCTATCTCCACTACTTCCCATCATCTCTTTGCTATAAGGATCTTGTAAAGCATCTCTTACGATAGCATCCACTAACTCATTATTGCCATATCTATAGCCATTTCTTGCAGCACCTAACATAAATGGAGCATTACTCATACTTTCCATTCCACCTGCCACAACAATATCTTTGTCGCCCAACATGATAGATTGTGCTCCAAGAATCACCGCCTTCATTCCACTTGCACAAACCTTATTGATGGTGGTACAAGTTGCTTCAACACGAATACCTGCAGACATGGCAGCTTGACGCGCTGGTGCTTGACCAACATTTGCTTGAATTACATTACCCATGATTACCTCTTCTACCTGTTGACCTGCAATGCCAGCTCTTTCCATGGCTTTTTTAATGGCTTGTGCACCCAATTCTGTAGCTGTAACTGCTGACAAAGAACCACTTAAACTTCCTATTGGCGTTCTTGCAATTGACATAATATATACTTCTCGCATGATAAAAATTAAATTATTAATAATTAAAGCGCAAAATTAAGGAATAAATAAGGAATTAGGTCATAAACAAGAAGCGAGTGTAATGGAATTTTGAATGGCAATCAATGGTAAAAAAAGAAAAGACTGGAAATTTCTTTCCAGCCGTTTCTCACTAAACCCCAAAAAATGATTGATTAAAGCATTGCTATATATTGCTGCAAATCTGAGATACTACTACTAAAATAAAAAGCATCATTAACCATATAATAATTATTCTTGTCAATTGTTCTGCTGTATGCATTTTTTGCCAATTCTAATTTTGAACTTTCAAAACTAAAAACACTCATTAAGGATACCACTTGTCTAGAAGTTAGATAATTGCTTCTTAAGGCTTGGTTGGTAATTTCCATTTTTGAACTTTCAAAACTGGCTCTTTCGATTACTGCTTTTAATTGATTAAAATCAGCATCAGACATCTGTCTTACCCAACAGTTATGATCTGGAATTGGACGAGGTAGTGGAGTTGGTTGCTGACAAATCACATTTGGATCATAATAATTCGGTGACTGTGGATAATTATTCAACACAAATTGATCTTCGATAATCATACGATTAAATCGATTAATCACTGCAAATACTTCTGTAGAAAAAGGCACGTTGATTGTTCCGTTATATATTAATTGACGAATTTGTCGATAGCCATTATTAAATGAAGTATAAATCTGAATGCTATGATTCCCTGCTTGAATATTTTGAATTTTTTGAGAAAGACCAAAGCTTGAATAGGCAACCCCATCAAGAGTAAGTTGAAAAGGAAAGTTATTTTCTAGGCGAATATTTAAATTAGATAAGTTGCTATGAACATTGGCCATTTGCAATCTTGTTTGTGCAAATACAAGTTGACTAAAAATAATAATTGCTGCTAAGAGTAAAAGATGACGTTTCATAATTTGTTTCTCCTTTTTAATTTGATGATTTATATTTTTGTGTATACAAGTGCTGTGCCAACTTTTAAATTAATAAGCAAAAACCTCATTTACAGATAATTACGGACTATTATTAAAATGAGACCTTGTAATTGGGAGTGAAACCCTTAACTTTATTTTTTTATCATTCACTACATTAAATAGTTTTTCTCTCATGGATTTGATACACATGTTATTAGACTTCATTCATAAATTGGGCGATTTAGAATCTTTAAAAGAACTATTTAAACAATATGATAGCTTTATTTTTATCATCTTAATGCTCATTATTTTTGCAGAAACAGGATTAGTAGTTACCCCTTTTCTTCCTGGCGATTCTTTACTTTTCGGTGCGGGTATAGTGGTGGGTTTGGGTGATTTGAATATTGGTCTCCTTTTCATGCTTTTAGTTTTTGCTGCTGCTCTAGGCAATGTCGTAAACTATTCTATCGGCAGATGGGTAGGTCCTTCTATATTGGAAAGGGAGAAGATTCCATTTATAAAAAAGAAACATTTACAGAGTGCGCATGCGTATTATGAAAAAAATGGTGCATTTGCTATCATCATGGGTAGGTTCACGCCGTTTGTAAGAACTTTTGTTCCCTTTGTGGCAGGGCTAGGCTACATGAACAGAAAAAAGTTCTTGACCTATACATTGATTGGAGCTGTGGCATGGGTAACCCCTTTTTTGTTAGGAGGCTATTTTTTGAGCAGTATTCCTTGGGTGCAAGAACATTTTAAGAAGATAACCACTGTCATTTTGATTATTTCGATACTTCCATTCATTTACGGCATTACCAAAGAATTTTTTGGTAAAAAAAGTACTGAATCTTAATTATTACCCTAATTTTAAAATCCAAACCAAAATAATAGCAACCTATGAGTAATTACTTTGAAAAGAAAAGTGTTGAAAAAATAATCCAAGAGAGCCAAGAAGGTGAACATAA
>CAMBZT010000110.1 GCA_945872405.1 Chitinophaga pinensis
TTAGTGTTTATGCAAGATGTTACAGGCTTTATGGTGGGTAGCAAAAGCGAACAGGGTGGTATTATAAAAGATGGTGCTAAATTAGTGAATGCAGTAGGCAATAGTGTAGTACCTAAATTTACCATCATACTGGGAAACTCTTATGGGGCGGGCAATTATGCGATGTGTGGTAAAGCTTATGATCCTCGATTAATCGTGGCATGGCCTAATGCAAAGATTGCTGTAATGGGTGGCGAACAAGCTGCAAAGACATTAGTACAAATTCAAGTATCGAGTTTAAAAGCCAAAGGCGAAGAGATTACTCCTGAAGATGAAAAAGTAATTTTGGATAATATCAAGGCGAAGTACGAAAAAACAACCACTCCAGAATACGCAGCAGCAAGACTTTGGGTAGATGCCATCATCGATCCCGCAGATACTAGAAAAGTGATTTCTATGGGTATAGAAGCAGCCAATCATAATCCAGAATTTAGAGCTTTTAATCCTGGGGTGATACAAACCTAAGCAATATTTATTTTTATTAAATTGCTGTTTTCAGCAAACAATTGAATACTTATCCATTTTTTAATCTAGCAGCAGAGGCTTATTTTTTATCGCAACTCGATTGTGAGATAAAAGATTATGTCTTCGTCTATGTGAACCAGCCAGCGGTGGTTATAGGCCGCAATCAAAATATCTACGAAGAGCTAAATTTGCTGTATTGTCATGAACATCAAATAGATATTTGTAGAAGAATTTCTGGTGGTGGCACTGTTTATCACGACTTAGGAAATATCAATATTGCATGGTTTAGTAAAAGTGATTTGAGCAAGGTGAATAGCTATACGCATGCGATGCAACCGCTGATTGATTTTTTAAAAGGCTATAATATCATTGCCCATTTGAATGAAAGAAATTCTTTGATGATAGGTGATAAAAAGATTGGTGGCAATGCACAATTTTCAAGCAAAAAAAACTTATTGAGTCATTGTACATTATTGTTTGACAGCAATCTCACACATCTTGAAAAGTCCATCGCTCCTAACTTTCAACAAGTGACTTCCCATGCTGGCAAAAGTGTCAGAAGCTCTGTGATGAATATAAAAGACTTGCTTCCTTCCAATACTTCGTTACAAAATTTTATGGAGGCGATGCAAGATTTTTTTAGATCTAGAGATGTAGAAGTTCTTGAGTTAAACGATCATGCCATAGATGAAATTCAGAACATACATCTACCAAAATTGAATCATTTCGATTGGGTATATGCACGTTCACCAAAATCTGTGATTGATTGTATGCTTGATAAAAAAGCATATAAACTTTTTATTGAACAAGCTCGATTGAATACTGTTGAAGGTATTGATATACCAAGTATTCTATCGAATGCAATTGGTGAAAAATTTATAGTAGAAGGTCAAAAAGACTTGTTTGATAAACTTCAAGGATAAGCTTGAAATACAGCATCATTTATTTTTGATTGCAAGGAATTATTATATCAGAACTATCCCATACAAGAAATCGATTTATTGTTTGGTTAACATGATAACAGCATTCGCTTCATCAGATACTTTCAGAAAATATATTCCTTTGCTTAAAGCAGAAAAATCTTCTTTTTCAATCACAGTGCCTTCATATATCAATTGCCCATAGATATTCCATAATTGAAGCTTTTGATTGAGCAGCTCATCAGATACTGAGATATAATTTAGAAAAGGATTTGGATAAGCTTTTAACTTAGTTGCTTCAGTCTCTACTTTCGCTATAGACACATTATCCTTACAAAATGTCCCACTGCCAACAAGTGCAGTCATTTCGCTGCAGAGATAATTATAATTATCAATATCTGTTGATGTTAAAGTCGTCAATAATAAATCATTCAACTCTGATGGATCTATCTGCAAATTATAAAATTCTTCCTTACCATAATCAAATCGAATGAGCTTATAATTGTCGTTACGCATGGCTTTGCCATCTAATGAATCTGTGGTCAATTTAAATATTTCTGTGAAAGACCATGGTCGAATGCTACTACCAGTATTTTTAATAATAGGCATTAAACTTTTGCCATCCACTGGCTTGCTAGCAGGTATATGAGTGGACCAAGTATCATCACCAAACAATTCTAAGACAGTAGCAAATATATCGGCAGTGTTTACCAAAGCGCTGGAAACCCTATTAGGACTAACAACAGAAGGACCAGACACAATAAATGGCACATGCACTCCATATTGATAAATGGTGCCTTTGGCTCTGCTAGAATCGGCAATTTGCGCCACTTTTGTTGCGTTTCCATTATCTCCAATAAAAATAAAATCTGTGCTATCAAATCGATTCATCACTTTCAAAGAATCAAAAAATCGACCTATCTCATGATCCAATGCTTCTAATGATGCTTTAAAATATTTGGTAGGATTAGTATTGATGTCCATCGTACTACCGCTCAAACTCAAGTCAGAATAGAGTCCTGCAGGAGGTAAATGGTATGGCGAATGTGGTGCATTAAATGCCAACCATAAAAATACTGGCTTTGAAGTTTGTGTTTTAAGCCATGTCACAGCATTATCTACATTTTCTGAAGTTGCATAATTCGAATCCGTACTTGCAATGCCATTGGTGTATTTAGTCCATAAATAGTAATTAGGCAATTGCCCAATAAATGGACCTTCATAATGTTCGTAGCCAAGCGCCAAAGGTGCCATTAGATTATAGGCAGGTACTGGCAATTGTAAATGCCATTTACCAATATTTGCTCTTCCGATAAGCGGATTATAAATCTTTAATAATTTTGGAATGCTGATTTCTGAAGTATCTAAGGCACCTGAACCGCCCGTGCCACCTACGATATCTCCCACTCCTGTTCTAAAACTATATCTGCCAGTTAAGATACCCGAACGAGTAGAAGAACATACAGGATTCGACATCGCATTCTGAAATCTTATGCCTTTGTTTAATAATAATCTTAGATTCGGTAAGGCCACTGTGTCGGCATGGTCTTCATAAAAACCACAATAATCTGTTCCTAAATCATCAGCAATAATCAACACCACATTATGTTGAGCCCTTACAAATAAATGAAAACTTAAAAGTGTGACAAAGAAAAAAAACTTTTTCATCTCAATGATTTAGAGAATAGCAAAATAATAGACTAAATAAATTATCAATGATTGACAATTACTTTTTCGACTTCACCATTACTTGTACGAATAAAATACATTCCATTACTTAGTGTTGAAACATTGAACAAAAGTTCATTTTCTCCTTTATTATCAATACTTTGAATCAACTCACCAAAAGCAGAATACAATGAGATTTGAGCCTCATTGCAATTTGCTACATGTATTAAATCTGTTGCAGGATTCGGATAGCATTGCATCGAAATAGTTTTTTCATTCAAATCAGAAATGCCTGTTGGATTGCTCACAAAAACCAAATCATCTACCAATAAAGTAGCCCCTATCAAACGCATCATGGGATCTCCATTAGATAATTCAATATTGGCAGAATCAGGAAGATCTGTGCTACTATAGCTAATCGGAATGCTAAAACGTGTATATGTTCCCGCTGCACCCCCTAAAAAGCTAGCTGTACCAACGATATCATTAGAACTTGTACCAGTATTCCACTTCGTTAAATTCACATTGATAGTAGACATTTCGCCTGCTATAGGAGTAAAAAGATACCATCCCACCAAACTATCTGGTCTAGATGTAAACGCGTAACCATTGGTGCCGCCTGCTCCTGGACCCAAGCCCCGCATTCCTGTATTCGCCATACCGGGAATCGTATCCAAGGAACTCGTCATTGGATTGGTGAAGGTATCCGTTTTTAATTGAATGGCATAAGTACCCGAATGAGCACTTGTGCTTTTGCTTACAGATGGACCAGCAGCCCAACCATCCGGTGTTTCAAATGGACCAGCCAAAGTCCATGACTCAAAATCTGCATTCGGAATCGTTTGAGCATAGGTGCATGCGAAACAGAAAATGGCAGTACTGATTAGGAAGATTTTTTTCATAGTGATATTTTTTATTCTTTGACGACAATGGCTTCTATTACTTGCGCTCTCAATGCTTAGCGAATTGTACAATTCATTGCTTCATTTAAAGCTAAGCCTACTTAATGCTAAGTGAGAGCAACATTTCTATCCTTCAGTAAAAATCAGATAGTCCACTCTTATTGAGCGTTTATTCAACCACTTTCCGTTTCACACTACATCCCACAGGCTTGGTCTCAGGCGTTTCTATCTTCGAGCCCATTGCCATAGCAGTTATAGCATCAACAATATATTGTTGTTTCACATTGGCTGCTACTTCATAATTATCATCAATCGCCCCCTTGTATACCAACTTGTACGTTTTATCAAACAAAAAAGTATGTGGTGTTGTTTTCGCACCAAAAGCATTGGCTACTTCACTATTTACATCCAT
>CAMBZT010000111.1 GCA_945872405.1 Chitinophaga pinensis
TGGTTATTGGAGTTTGCTAGCTCGGACGAAACTACAAACAAACTTGCTCAACTTAAACAAGCTAAAGAAGTCATTGCCGTACAGTATAACCACAGTCTTGATTATCGTTCATACACTCCTATTGACAGCTTTTATACCCAACAATGGTATATGAATAATACTGGACAGTTTGGTTATGTAGCAGGTACAGATATTAATGCAGAAGCCGCTTGGGATAGCACCATTGGAGGAACTACACGCTATGGAGATAGTATAGTAGTAGCGGTAGTGGATGGCAAATTCGATTTGAATCATAGAGACATCAATTACTTCAAAAATATCAACGAAATTCCATTGAATGGTTTTGATGATGATGGAGATGGTTATATCGATAATTATAATGGATGGAGTGCCTTTACTTTGAATGATGATATCAATTTAGCGTCAGCTGGTCACGCTACTCAACTCGCAGGCATCATTGCTGCAAAGCATGACAATAAAGGCATTGCTGGGATTAATAATGGCATTAAAGTATTACCGATTTATTCAAGAGCAATAGAATCTGAAGTGGTAATCGCTTATAACTATATTATCGATCAGAGAAAAATGTATAACTTGACGAGTGGTGTAAAAGGTGCTTATATCGTAGCTTCCAACTCTTCTTTTGGTATTGATATGCGCTATCCCATTGACTTCCCAATTTGGTGTGCCATGTATGATAGCATGGGTAAATATGGTATAGTGAGTGCCACAGCCACAGCAAATGCCTCTACAGATGTAGATTTGTTTGGCGATATTCCAACTGCCTGTGCTAGTAATTTTATGATCGCTGTGACCAATTTGACAGGTTCCAATTTATTGCATTTCAGTGCCGGTTATGGCGATTCTACCATTGATATAGCAGCACCTGGCGTTAATATCTTATCCTGCATTGGAAGTGATGGTTATGCGGGAAGCAATGGCACTTCGTTTGCAACGCCAATGGTTGCTGGTGCGGTGGCTTTATTGATGTCGCATGCCTGCGAAAATTTTCTCGATTTGTATGACGTATATCCAGACAGTGCTGCATTGTTACTAAAAAAGTATATTCTGAATGGGTCAACCCTGGTTCCCGATTTAGCCGGAAAAACAAGTACTGGTGGTCGTTTAAACTTATTTCAATCAATTGTAGAATTAAATAATTTTGACTGCAATACTTGCCTAGGAGCTATTGATTATGATATCCAAAACAGTCGTTGCTTCAATAACAATAGTGGATACATCCATACTACTATCACACCAAGCAACACTTTTCTACACTATCTATGGAGTAGCGGCGATACTACTTCAAATCTTGATTCGTTAGCAGCAGGCTCTTATACATTAACGATTACAGACAGCAACGGTTGTAGTCGAATCAAAAGATTTAACATCCAATCGCCTTCAGAATTTTATATAGATTCTGTAAGTCATACGCCATTCAACAGCACCCAAAATGGAAGTATTTATATTAGAGGTAATGGAGGTTTTGCCCCTTATCAATATTCCATTGATGGCACCACTTTTCACGCTGCAACTAACTATGGTGGCTTAGCAGCGGGTGATTATATCGTTTATATAAAAGATGCGAATGGTTGTTTGATAGATACGCTACTTAAAATTGAAAACAATACAGGTATTGCATCTATGTCTGAAATCATTGAACTCACGCTAAACAATAGCTTATCGAGCGATAATATTTATCTAAATATCAAGCAAGCAAGCACTTCTAGACAGACCTTTTCGATACAGATAAATGATTTACAAGGACAGCAAATAAAGGCTGAAACAATTGACAATAAAGGAATAGCACATTTTCAACAAAAAATAGACATCTCCATTCTTCCAAAAGGATTATATTTACTTACCGTTTTTAACGCGCAAGAGCGACTCAAAACCTTTAAATTCGGTAAATATTGAATCATGAAATTCTTAATTAATTAGTTGGTATTTTGTATCATAGAAAATATCACCTGAATTTGAATATAATAAATAGAAGATGAAACGCTGGGTTAAAGCAATGCCTGATAAGGCCAAGGTCAATTTGTTACAACAACAATTGAAGATACATCCATTTTTTTGTGAACTGCTAGTAGCAAGGGGTATTGAAACATTTGAAGAAGCACACCGATTTTTTCGTCCGCAGCTTCAACATTTACATGATCCATTTTTGATGAAGGACATGGACAAGGCTATGGAGCGACTTTCTAGCGCATTGAATAATAAGGAAAAAATTCTAGTCTATGGCGACTATGATGTAGATGGAACAACCTCTGTAGCTATTATTTATTCGTTTTTCAAACCTGTTTATCCTTATATCGACATCTATATTCCTGACAGATACCTCGAAGGATATGGTATTTCGTTTCAAGGAATTGATTATGCCAAAGACAATAATTTTTCCTTAATCATTGCGCTCGACTGTGGTATCAAAGCCATGGAACAAATCGATTATGCAAATAGTAAAGGTATCGATTTTATTATTTGCGACCATCACCGACCAGGGGCAGAACTCCCAAAAGCGGTGGCAATATTAGATCCGAAGCGGGAAGATTGTAACTACCCTTACAAGGAGTTGAGTGGTTGTGGCATTGGATATAAACTACTACAAGCTTATTGCCAAAAGTATGGCGATGATGTAGATCGATTGAATGGATTGCTAGATTTAGTAGCAGTAAGTATTGCAGCGGATATTGTTCCTATGACTGGTGAAAACAGAGTTCTTGCCTATCATGGCTTACAGATATTGAACAATAATCCCTCGCCTGGTTTAAAACAATTAATTGATTTATCTGGCGTTAAAACAGAATTGGCTATTGATGATATTGTCTTCAAAATTGCGCCAAGAATCAATGCGGCAGGTAGAATGGAAGACGGCAAAAATGCAGTTCGATTATTGGTAGGTGACTCCACCATTCTTCATGCGGAGAAGCTGAACAAGAATAATATCGATCGCAAGGAAATTGATTTGGTGATGACCAAACAAGCATTGGACATGATTGAAACAGACCCCACACAAATCAATCGAAAATCTACCGTCCTATTTAATCCAGAATGGCATAAGGGTGTGGTGGGGATTGTTGCCTCACGTCTCATTGATGCCTACTATAGACCAACTGTCATTCTTACAGAATCTAATGGACTACTCACTGGCTCAGCAAGATCTATTGCAGGCTTTGATGTCTATAATGCGATTGAAGCATGTAGCGATTTGTTGGATAAATTCGGCGGACATACCTACGCAGCAGGACTCACCATGAAGCCCGAAAACTTTGAAAAGTTTTCAGAGAAATTCGAAGCATATGTTCAAGAAAATTTATTGGATGAATTATTGACACCTGAAATCAATATTGATTGCGAAATAGAATTTGATGTGATCAACGAAAAATTCTATAATATCTTAAAGCAATTTTCACCATTTGGACCCAATAATATGCGTCCTGTGTTTGTCACTAAAAATGTGATGGACACTGGTCATAGTAAAGTGGGTGGCACCAATCATTTACAATTGTATGTTACTAAACCTAATCAACCAAAACTGAAAGGCATTGGTTTTGGGATGGGAGATTTTATGGACATGGTGCAAAAAAGCAATATCAACATCTGTTATGTCTTGGATGAGAATGTATGGAAGGACAAAACCTATCTTCAACTTTTAGTTAAAGATATTCAACCAACGATTATTAATTAAATTTCGCTTAATTTATTGAACAAAAAAGATTCAATCAGAAATGAAATTATACACAGAAAATTTAGTCAAAAAATATAAAGGCAGAACCGTTGTCGATAATGTAAGTGTAGAAGTAAACCAAGGCGAAATCGTTGGTCTGCTTGGACCTAACGGTGCTGGAAAGACCACCACTTTTTATATGATAGTGGGTTTGATTGAACCGGAAGGAGGCAAAATATTTTATGGTGATAAAGAGATTACCCATTCGGCCATGTACGAAAGAGCGAAAATGGGGATTGGTTATTTACCACAAGAAGCCTCTGTTTTTCGTAAATTATCTATCGAAGATAATATCATGGCAGTGCTCGAAATGACCAAACTTTCAAAAGCTGACCAAAGAGAAAAATGTGAATTACTCATACATGAATTTAACTTAGGTCATGTGCGCAAAAGCAAGGGCGACGTGCTTTCGGGCGGAGAACGAAGAAGAACAGAAATTGCCAGAGCCTTGGCGACCGATCCAAAATTTATTCTATTAGACGAACCTTTTGCAGGGGTAGATCCTATCGCCGTGGAAGATATACAACGTATTGTTGCGAATTTAAAAACTAGAAATATTGGCGTTTTAATCACTGATCACAATGTGCAAGAAACCCTTTCTATCACTGATAGAACCTATCTTTTGTTTGAAGGAAAAATATT
>CAMBZT010000112.1 GCA_945872405.1 Chitinophaga pinensis
ATTCTACTTAAAAATGAATCTTATTTTACGATTAGCTTTTTTGACTGAAGTGTGCCATTGGTTTCTAGTTGCACAAAGTAGATTCCTGCACCAAATTGTTGTAAAGAGAGATGATAAGTTCCTTTCAAATTTGGTGATGATATAATGTCTTTATACATTTCTTTTCCATCTATCGAAAACATTTTGATGTTGATAGGATTGCTAGTATTGCTGATTTCATAGCTAATGCTGGTCTCATCTATTGCTGGATTTGGAGTTACATCCATTTCTATAATATTGGCCTTCGCGTTTTCGTTGGTAGCGGTGTTTGCGTCTGTTTCTAAGTTTGCGATATCTGAAGAAATATCAGTTGAAGCAGGTGTTACTTGTGCCATTCTTGCCATTGCACCGCATGTGGTATAGATAAATTCAGCAGTGGTATTTGATGTTCCATCTCTGAATAAGGTTTTCATCCAAAATAGATAGTTCGCGGCTGGTAATAGAACTGGACCTGTGTTTAGCATAGAAGCTGGAGAAGCAATAATCACTGAATCCGGAGTTATATGAGGACCAGCTAGTACATAATAAAGTATGTATGTAACATCATCTGGTCCAGTAAGCCAAGAAACAGTTACTGCATCGCATACAGAATCAATGGGAGTGAATACTAGACTTGAAATACGTGGTGCAGAGGGAATGGCAGTAGAAATCATTTCTTTTTTAGAAACCCAATTATCCCCTGCAGCGCATCTGTACACTACCCATATATCGTAAGAAGTTTCACTACTCAAACCAGTTAAGTTATACGAACTAGCACTTCCAGGAACTGTCACTTCTGAATAGCTAGAAGGGGCGCTACCTGTAACCCTATATCTAACGGAAATTTGAGCAACAGGTCCAGCAGCTAATGCAGTGGTAGGGAAAAGCACTTCAACTTCATTTGTTCCAACTGTTCCAATACTGATATTTGGAGAATTTACATCTACAATTAGGCCATAATTACCTGTTGCGCCATCACTACCCGATAATTGAATAAATAACTTTTGACCTAGACTAAAAGTATTTGATCTACGTAGTCCAGAACCTTGTGGCATTTCAATGGTTGATGTTTTACCACCTAATATACCTAAGTAATCATCATTGTTGGATGCCAACTCCTCGTATCTACCTGCGCAATCATCAAGAATGACTCTATTATATACACTTATTCTGGTATCAAAATCTGTTCTGATGTGGCTTGTTGAAAATCTTATGCTATTAGCGCCACAAGTGGGTGCAGTCATCTCGTACCAAACAGTTTGTTGTTTGCCAGTTGCACCGGAAGCAGAGCCAAAAACTTCGCCTATCTCGGAAGTGGCGCCTCTATTTCTGCCCCTGATGATAGCTTGATCTGGGTTACTAGTTCCTAAATTGGCTTCTGCATTGGCATCAAAATATCCTCTTGAGGAGATATCGAAAGGACGGCATCTGCTATCATTTAATGGTATAGAAGATTGTGAGAAGCTGGTAGAAAAGGAGAAAATTGCGATGATTAAAAGTATAATTGGTTGACGCACGATGATAATATTTAATATTGTGATTGTAATATGGTCTCATACGGACTTCAGCTATTCATAGTTACACAGGTATATAAAATGTGCATAACTAATCTCATCTAGAATATCTATTTTATCGCCTATAATTGTTAATTAGCAATAGTTACAGCCTATTTTTTTGATTGTTTAAATATATGGAGTCTCTGATGTATTGTTGATAAACTGAGGTTTTTGATCCTTAGCAGCACCAACAAAAAAAAAGGATATTGACTAATTGTCAATATCCTTCCCTATAACCTTAGATTCTTTTCTTAAAATTTCCGTTTGATTATCTCTAAAAAATTGAGATAAGTATCTTCCTGTTTTTCTGATAAATTTAACTTTGACTTGTTATGTTCCATAAAGTGAATGGCTTCAACTGAGGTGTTAAAGGCATCAATCTGTCTCAATACCTGCTGAAATAATTCGTGATTACCACCAAACAGTTGAGTGACGTAAAGAAGCTTTTTATTAAGATCAAGCATCTCGTTCATGGAGCTAACTGGGGCATTAAATCTCTCTTTGCCTTGCTCACCACTATTTGATTTGAATCTTTCATTTAATGAATTCCCAGATTGAATATGCGAAAAACGATCGTTTAAACCCTTGGTAGGTAATGTATGTGTTGTTTTTACTTCACTTTTGATTTCTGGTAGCGGAGGAGTGGATGTGAATACCTCTGAAAATTCTTCCTCTATTCTATTTGAGGATGGAGTAGTTAAGTGGCTCGCTAGACTATTTTCATTTAAAAGAGCTTCGATAATCACCTCCTCCGTTGTTTCTACTGCTGCTATTGCTTCTACCTCATGAGATATACTAGGAATGGCTTCAATTTCTGGACTTGCATGAAAGCTTGTTTCTTGCTCTACTACCTTCTCATCTTCTTTAATAGAAATTTCTTCCACCTGTTTTGCATTGCGCTCACCCATGACTTCTTTGATTTCTGATTTTGTGGTTGTCAAATCCTCTTTTATTAAAAACTCTTCATAAAACTGAATCAACTTAAATTTAATTACCTCCTGATCAATACCACTCAAACCATTATTCTGTAATGATTTTTCATGTAAAATTCGTAAGGTTTCTTGTAAATCATTTAGCTTTTCATTGAAATTATTCAAGCGCATAGATATTTAATTTTTAATTTTACAAAAAAACGAACATTTATTTATAGTCTAACGCTATATTTTCAACATATATTATGTTTATAGAACCAAGGTTTCATCAAAATAAAAAAGGTTGGATCGAAGTCGTATGTGGCTCGATGTTCTCAGGTAAGACCGAAGAGCTCATCCGTAGGCTAAAGAGGGCACAGTTTGCAAATTTAAAAGTAGAAATTTTTAAACCAATGCTCGATACAAGATATGACGCACAAAAAATCGTGTCTCATAACGAAAATTCAATTATGTCAACACCTATCAGTAACTCTCAACATATTTTACTATTGGCGCAGGGGATGGATGTGGTCGGAATTGACGAAGCTCAATTTTTTGACATGGAGCTGCCGGATGTATGCGAGAAACTAGCTAATAGGGGAATTCGTGTCATTATTGCTGGACTAGATATGGATTTTCTTGGAAAACCATTTGGACCTATTCCTAATTTGCTCGCAACAGCCGATTATATTACAAAAGTGCATGCCATCTGCGTGAGATGCGGCGATATAGCGCATCATTCTTATAGATTAGGAAGCAATGAGGAGAAAGTAATGCTTGGAGAAAAAGAAAGTTACGAGCCGCGATGTCGGTCTTGTTATCATAAATAAAGCGTACAGAATCTATTTTACATTTCTGTGACACATCATTTAAGAATATGGTGCAACTTTGTATAAAAGATTAACGTCATATTATTAGTAAAGTGCAAATGTGAAGTTGTTTTTTTATTAGAAAGTAGTACATTTGTGTTCTGAAAATTTTAACTATTAATTAATTCAATCAAAAAAAACATTACGGATGAAAAAAAACATTTTACTTTTAATTGCACTAGTTATTACTTTTGCTGTTAATGCTCAGGGTATCACTGGTGGTACAAGACATATTGCAGGAGGCGAATTTGTTCCTAAAAGAACAATTGCAGCTTATCCTAATTTGAACTTAAGCAGCCGTGCTTCAGCTGGTTCTAGAGCCGCAAGTTATTCTTTCTATTTAGATTATGATGGCGTTGATAACGAGTATGCAAATATCTCAATACCTTCTCCTTCAGATTATAACGCTTTCATTTGGGGATTAAATAGAAGATTTCCTAATGACTCTTCTTTTACCATTCGTTGGGCAGCTCAAATTTATGATACATTATTTGATTATACTACAAACACAACATATCCTTTCGACAGATATCCTACTGCGTCTACTCAATTAACAGTAGATACAATTTTAGTTAGATATGGTCACATCAAAACAGTTGCTGTAGGTGCAGGTACAAGACCTGATACAATCGTAGTTAGATTATTTAAAAATGATACATTAAATACCTTGTTTCAAGCAACTGGTATTTCGGCAGAGCAGGTTTGGTCTCA
>CAMBZT010000113.1 GCA_945872405.1 Chitinophaga pinensis
AAAACCTATGCAATGTGTCGAAGGCAAGACAAAGAATATTATGCTACAGATATTTTAAGTGATATTTTGGGAAGTGGCGATTCATCGAGATTGTTTCAAAAGTTGGTGAAAGAAAATAAATTGTGTTCAGCGGTTAATTGCTTTGTGACAGGTAGCCTTGATGCAGGACTTTTTATCATTGATACCAAATTAAACGAGGGGGTTAATTATACAGAGGTTGAACTTGTGATTCAGTCGGAAATTGACAAACTTATTGAAGATGGAATTGGTACTCGTGAACTTCAAAAGGTGAAAAACCAAATTGAATCCTATAGTGAATACAATGACTTGGATATTCTGAATCGTGCAACCAATCTTGCTTTTTATGAGTATATGGGAAATGTGAATTTGATTAATGATGAGTTAAATTCTTTCATGGAGATTAGTGAAGAACAAATAAAGGAACAAGCGAAATCCTTATTTGTTAAAGAAAGAAGCAATACTTTATTTTATAAATCTAGTCAACAAAATCATGCTGAAGCAATTAAATAGAAACATAGCGCCGCTTGTGGAGATGATTGATAATATTATGTTTCAATGTCCCGAACAACAAAGCTATCATGATATAGAGACTTATGTTTTTAATATAGGCACGAATGCCTATTCTCTTATTCAATTCATTTTCCCTGCCGGAAAAATACATTCCACAACAAAGCTAGTTGCAGATTTAACGGCAGATATGCTTTTGAGTGGCACGTCAAACAAAACTTCGTACGAAATAGCTGAGTTGCTTGATTTCTATGGTGCTTCGATAGAATCTCATTGTAATGAAGATGAAACTACAGTGCGCGTATATTGTTTAAGCAAACATTTGGAACTAGTTCTAAACTTGGTGAAAGAGATACTCTTCGATGCTGTTTTTCCAGAAGAGGAGGCAACAATCATATTGAGTAAATGGAAACAAAAACAACAAATAAATTTCCAGAAAACTGAATATGTGGCAACAAGACTATTTAAAAATATTTTGTTTGGCAATGTTCATAGTTACGGTAATTTGGTAGAACAAGAAGATTTTGATAAAGTCTCTACCGTCGCTGTTAAAGAATTTTATCAGCAACATTATGTTCATGCAAAGTATAAAGTAGTGACAGCCGGTTGTGCACCTGACAAAATGAATGCTTTATTACAGAAATTTACCAGCGATAGTACCAGCATAAGACAATCACAAATCGCACCTTTTGTTGCTGCCTTACCAAATCCCAATAAAATACATAGTGTTGTGATGCCGAATGTTGTTCAATCTAGCATTGTGATAGGGAGAGAAATGTTTAATATGCATCATAAAGATTATATGGATTTTTATGTGTTGAATAGTTTGTTGGGTGGATATTTTGGAAGCAGGCTAATGAGTAATTTGCGTGAAGAGAAGGGCTATACCTACGGCGTTCACTCTACCATTTACACTAGATTATACACGGGTGTTTTTGAGATTTCAACGGAGGTAAACAAAGAAAATACGAAGGCGGCAATCGATGAAATAAAAATTGAATTATTACGTTTAAGAATGGAGCTAGTTGAGGAAGAGGAACTTCAGATAGTAAAAAACTATATTATTGGCCATACGCTTAGGGGAATTGATGGTCCCATCAAAACTTCTAAATTGTTTAAAACATTGCTGGTTCATGATTTAAATTTTAACTTTAGCAAAGAATTTGAAAATAGCGTGAGAAAGGTGAGTTCGCAAAGATTGAATGAATTGGCTAATCAATATTTGAAAGAAGAAGATTTATATCAAGTAGTGGTTAGCTAAAGAACATAAAGGAAGAAGCATTATATTTTGAGAAAACAAAAAGCAAAGGTGATTTTTCAGTGGTTCAAAAGAGGATTTTTCGTCTCTTTGATATTCTTTGTTATGTCAACAACGCAAACACTTTTTGCTCAAGAAATCATTTGTGTAAACAACGACCGCATCAGCAATAATATTGCCATTCAGTGGACACAAAGTGCCAACCCTTGTGGTCCTTTTCAAGTGTATTATTTATATGCTTCCACCACTATAGGCGGTCCTTATACATTAATCGATTCTACCAATCTTATCACTGACACTACTTTTAATCATCTAGCCGCTTTAGGAGCAAGTGCAACCTGGTTCTATTATGTGGTTGCCATTTATAATTGCCCAGGATTTATTCCAGCAGCTAGTCCAATTGTAGACAATACGCCACCAATTGTTCCTCTGGTGACCAATGTAACGATCGTCAATGGATATGCTGTGTTGCATTGGCAGCCAAGTCCTTCGCCCCAAACTTGTTTTTATGTAATTTATTACGACAGCATTAGAGGGAACAGTGAAAGGCATGATACCATTTGGGGCAGGTTAAATACTACATACGTAGATAGTTTTTTTGCCTACAATGCAAATAATGAACCTATTTTTTATACCGTCGAGGCAAATGATTGTTGTGGTAATAACAATGGTATTTCTCAACCTTCGCATCGTACCATCTATCTTACAAATGAAGTGTTACGATGTGATGGCAAAGTCCGATTTAGTTGGTCACCCTATGTAAAGTTTCCGGGTGGCGTTTTTGAATATAATCTTTATGTAAGTAAGAATGGCGGACCCTACACTTTTTCGAAAGCGGTGGATGGAAATTCTTTCAGCGTCGAATTCAGTGACTTTATTGATGGTGATTCCTTATGTTTTTATGTAGAGGCAATAGCTCAGGATTTGGTAACCGGTTCTAAGTCGAATATTAATTGTGTTGTCCCAAAGATTGTACAATTACCACGATTCCTCTACATGATAAATACTTCTGTTAATGAAAATGAATATATTGATGTCAGTTGGTATATAGATACTATTGGTGAGATGTATCGATATTTGATTGAGAATAAGAACACTAGTAGTTTGTTTTTTCAGCTGTACGATATCGATGTGAATAGACCTTTTGTTGATGAAATAGATACACTCACAGACACAATGGGCAGAAGCGACCCTTCGCTCAAAAGCTATACCTATCGCGTAATTAGTGATGACAGTTGCTCTAATAAGGTCACCTCTACTCAATCTACCACTATACATCTAAAAGTAACACTGAGTAATTTTTATGAGTTTACTTTGGAGTGGACTCCTTTTGCTATAGACTACGGAAGAGTGCTGAACTATGAAGTCTACAGAAGTCAAAATGGAAGCGCCTATACCTTATTGACCACCTTAGATCCAAATTCCTTCACCTATATCGATGATGTATCTGGCATTGTAGAGGATGGCGCTCAATATTGTTATAAGGTGGCTGCGAAATACAAACTCAGTTTCCCGAATGGGTATCTGTTGAATACAAGAAGTTTTTCAAATAAAGGGTGTATCGTACATCGTCCAATTGTATTTATTCCCAATGCTTTTGTGCCTGATGGAGTCAATACTATTTTTAAGCCTAGTATTGTTTTTAATGACATCACGGGTTATTCCATGACTATCTTCAATAGATGGGGTGAGCAGATATTTATGAGCAATGATTATGGAATAGGTTGGGATGGAACCATGAATGGTAAAGACTCACCAGCGGGTGGTTATGCTTATTTAATACGCTTTAATGGCCTTGATGGTTTTTTAAATGAGTACAAAGGAATCGTTTTACTCATAAGATAAAGTTCTTGTTTCGAAATGACTCTAAGATAAAAGTTAGAATTTTATTTCAATAACTCTGTTAGCATCGCATCCAATTCTTCGCCCATTACATTTCTTGCAATGATTTTACCTCCAGCATCAATCAAGATTGTTTGCGGAATGGCTTGTATACCGTACATTGCAGCATAGTCGCTCTTCCATCCTTTCAAGTCACTTACATGATGCCAAATCAAACCATCCTTCATAATTGCTGCTTTCCAACTCTCTGCTTTTTCATCTAAAGAAACACTCAGAATTTCAAATCCTTTCGCATGGTATTTGTTATACAACTTTACAACATTTGGATTCTCTTTTCTGCATGGTCCACACCAGCTCGCCCAAAAGTCAATCAAAGTAAG
>CAMBZT010000114.1 GCA_945872405.1 Chitinophaga pinensis
TGAATAGTTTAATGGAATCTATCGAACAGATTATTGAGCCAGAATTAAAGAGTAAAAAGGCAAGTTTGATTATAGAAACGCCACTCCCTTCCATAAATGCCAACCCTACTTTATTTACTAATTTATTTATGAATTTAATTCTAAATGGATTAAAATACAATGAATCCGACCATCCGTTGGTTCGGATTTCCTGCGAAGTGGATTCTATTGATTGTTTATGGAAAGTTTGTGATAATGGTATTGGCATTCCAGAGGAAGATAGGAAAACCATTTTCAAATTATTTACTCGTGTAAAAACTGATAAAATTTACGAAGGTAGTGGTATCGGTCTTAGCACTTGCAAGAAAATTATAGAAAGTTATGGTGGCGAAATTTATGTAGAATCTGAATTAAATAAAGGCAGTTGCTTCTATGTTCGCCTACCCATTCCTGCATAAGTTAGTTATTAGATGTATAGAAGTAATTTGATGTCTTCTAAAGCTAAATATAGAAAGCTAGCTGGACAAAAATAATAGCGAATATGAATGATCCTTTCCTGCCGATTTAAGTAAAAATAGCAAGGTGCTAAGTAAATTTTAAGACTTTTTTGGCTTTCAAAACAGATTCTATTCGAGTAGAATAAAATAAAAAACAGTTTTTTTAGATAGTTTCAACATGATAAATGATTTACTTCTCGGGTGGTACAGAGCCAACTAAATCAAGCCAAAACAGCGATATTACATCTTTCGTAGTTTATGCAGAGCGCTAATATGATTAGGTTTTTTACATTCCAAAATATACAGTCCATCTGGTAAATCCTTTAAGGAAAGTCTGAAACTCGAATCAATGTTTTTTTGTTGAATGATTAATCGTCCGTCACTAGCATAAACGCTCACCATGAAATAGGCTTCCTGAAAAATCAACTCATTATTGATAAAGAGAAACTTATCTTTCTGCCCAATCTCATCTATTCCAATAGTGCTATGGTAGATAATAACTCTATCCTTCCATACATCATTTAAGTAGTAGTCGAAGACCGAGGTAGAATATCGACGTGTCCCTTCTAGATTAATCCAGCTCGAAAAGTAATAATACCAATAGTCTTGTGGATACGTGTAGGAGTAGGAGAAATTATAATTAGCTGAATCTTCTAAACAATACCAGTTCAGCTTGCTTACATCTCCAGTGTGTACGCCATACTGTAAATTCCAATAACTAACAGTGTCGCTACTCAAATCCATAAAAATACTTCCTGTGTCTGAAGTAGTTCTATGTCGTAAATCATTTAAGCTTGGTATACCCTTCCAAGCACCACTTTCCCAAATGTGAAAACTTGTATCATACACTTCATCATGAATCCAAAAGCTGGAATCATTACCACATAGTCCTCCAAAGGGATCCACCAAATATAAACTATCATACCATAACTCAAAATGAAGATGTGGATCTGTGCTATTTCCGCTACTTCCGACCTCTGCTATTTTTTGCGAAGGCGATACTCGATCTCCAACAGCAACTGTCATACTTGTATTTTTTAAATGACCATAATAGCTATAATAATTGTCTATATGCTTGATGCAAATGAAATTCCCTAATAATAAACTGGTATCTCCCGATGTCTCTTCATCAAATGCACCATCATGAATATAAGTCACAACACCACTATCAACAGCCAATACATCAACTCCGTTCTGTTTTTGATAAAAGCCTTTGAGCACATAGTCGGTGCCTTGGTGTCCATCATATGTCTTTGTGCCACATTGATAATCGCTTGCACCGCTAAAACTCCAATCAACATAATTTACGATGATAAAATCTCTGCCATAAACTCCATCAATGGGACTCACAAATCGATGAAACTGTGCAGTCGCAGATAGTGATAAGACGAGAAACATAAGAGAGCTTAATAACCTTGACATAGACTTTTATTTTTTAATGTTGTATAATCAGTAATAAATTCCGATTCCGTTGGTGACACTAACAAAAGTAATCGAAAAACCTTAAAAATACTATAGGCTTAGCATTGCGCCTCCTATAATGCATCAAAAAAAATAAGGTTGAATGAAAAGCTATGATATTGTAGGATCGTACCTTGTCATGTGTATTTCTATTTTTTTTTACAATATACTGACAATTTCTTCCAGAAAAATTTGTAGCATTACGTCACTTATTTAATTATAATTCAAATTTATGGATGTCAGAATATTGTTAGCAGAAGACGAGGAAAACTTGAGAGACGCCATCAAACTAAACCTCGAGATGGAGGGTTACGAGGTGGTTTGCTCAAAGAATGGTACAGAGGCTGTTAAGAAATTTGAACAACAAAGGTTTAATTTGGCAATACTTGATGTGATGATGCCAGAAATGAATGGATTTGATGTGTGTAGGCATATCAGATTAACAGATTCGCAAATTCCAATTTTGTTTCTAACAGCCAAAGATAATAGCCAAGATAAGATTAATGGATTGAAACTAGGTGCCGATGACTATATCACAAAACCATTTAATCTTGAGGAATTATTGTTGAGAGTAAAAGTTCTTGCGAAACACAGTATGAAAGGACTCAAGCACGACTCGGAGGTAACTTCTCATAAATTCGGCGACAATAACGTAAACTTTGTAACCTATCAAGCGCAAGGTGTCAATGGACAATTCCAATTGACTAAGAAAGAAATAATGCTGATAAAATTATTGATAGATAGAAAAGGAGAGGTGGTTTCTAGAAATGATATTCTGCAGCAAGTATGGGGTTATGATGTATACCCATCAACACGGACTATTGATAATTTTATCTTAAATTTTAGGAAATATTTTGAAAAAGATCAACGAAATCCTATTCATTTTCAAAGTATACGAAGTGTGGGCTACAAATTTGAAGACAATTAATTTTTTCTCCATTTAGAGCAATTACTGAGTTGTTTCTTAGTTCATAAGATTTTAGCAGATAATTGCATAATCTACCACTGCATTCATTTATTCTTTGTAAGAAGCAGAGCTTTTCTATTGGCTTTATATCTCTATTTTTTGAATAGACAAATAGTCAAAAGCAAATTGAACTTTATTTTATAGTTTTACATTTTTAAAAGAAGAAAAGTATCCTAATTTATGAGTAATGAAATCGAAAAAGTAAATTGTTTAATCATCGGTTCAGGCCCAGCCGGATATACTGCGGCCATCTATGCAGCAAGAGCCAATTTGAAGCCAATATTATATCAAGGACTAGAGCCAGGAGGACAGTTAATGCAAACCACAGAGGTTGAAAACTATCCAGGATACCCGAAAGGGGTACAGGGCCCTCAGATGATGGAAGACTTTAAGCAACAAGCAGAACGAGTAGAAGCAGAGATCCGATGGGGTTACGCATCGAAGGTTGATTTTTCGGGTAAGCCTCCATACAAGGTTTGGATCGACGACATCAAAGAAATACATGCAGAATCCATTATTCTGTCTACAGGAGCCACAGCAAAATGGCTAGGACTTGAGTCTGAAAAAAGACTAAATGGTAATGGGGTGTCAGCATGTGCAGTTTGTGACGGATTTTTCTTCCGAAACCAAGAAGTAGTTATTGTTGGAGCAGGTGACACTGCTTGCGAAGAAGCTTTATATCTAGCTAAGCTTTGTAGTAAAGTACATATGCTTATTCGAAGTGAGAAGATGCGCGCCAGTAAAATAATGCAAGAGAGAGTTTTAGCAAATCAGAAAATTCAAGTTTATTGGAATAGCTCTACTGAAGAAGTATTAGGCGAGAAAGTGGTAGAAGCTGTTCGCATCATAAATAGCATCACAAATGAGAAAACAGAGATCAAAGCGACAGGTTTTTTTGTTGCGATTGGTCATCAGCCACAATCTGCAATTTTTAAAGAGTACATCACATGCGATGAAGAAGGTTATGTTATCACTCAGACCGGAAGCACCAAAACTAATGTTGAAGGTGTTTTTGCAGCAGGTGATTTACAGGACAAACATTACAGGCAAGCAGTAACTGCTGC
>CAMBZT010000115.1 GCA_945872405.1 Chitinophaga pinensis
ACAGTATAATTGATATGTCGTGCGAGTAGCAATAACGTTCTTCCTGAGTCGCTCACTTTCTGTGCCAAGGATTCGTTCGTAAGGTTGTTGTATAACTTAAGCGTTGATTTGCTTTCATCATCCCAAGTCTGTATAAAATCTTCTATCTTTCTAAACATTATTTAGTTGTTTTGTGCTCGTAAATCTAATAGTTCTAGATATTGAAAGAAAAAATTATTGTTATTGGTGGGGGTGCTGCAGGTTTTTTTGCCGCAATAAATATCGCTGAGAAAAACAAAAACGCTGATGTAACTATCCTTGAAAAAAGCGACAGGCTTTTATACAAAGTAGAAATTTCTGGTGGTGGTCGTTGCAATGTAACGCACCAATGCTTTGAACCAAAAGCATTAACAAAAAACTACCCTCGTGGGGAGAAAGAGTTATTATCGGTTTTTACCCACTTTCAACCAAAAGATACCATTGAATGGTTCGAAAAAAGAGGGGTGCCAATTAAAGCCGAAGCAGACGGTAGAATGTTTCCAATTTCTAATTCCTCTGCTACCATCATCGAATGCTTCTTGCAACAAGCAAAAAAATTCGGCGTAAAAATAGAAACAAATAATGGCGCAGAAGAGATACAAAAAAACGAGGACGATTCTTGGACAATAACAACCAGCAGAGGAAAAAATATGACAGCTGATAAACTAATTCTTGCTACCGGAAGCACCATTAGAATGTGGAAAAATTTGACTGCCTTAAACCATACAATTCAAGCGCCAGTTCCTTCCTTATTCACTTTTAATATCAAAAACGAAGCGCTACATCAATTGATGGGGATCAGCTTTACAAAGGCTGCTGTCAAAATCGTGAACACAAAACTAAGCGCAATCGGACCAATGATTATTACTCATTGGGGACTCAGTGGACCAGCTATTCTCAAAGTGTCTGCCTGGGGAGCGATTGAACTGGCTTCAAAAAAATATAATTTTGATATCTTAATAAATTGGACGGGCGATTCCTCTATCGATAACGTCAATAAAAAACTTCAAGAAACTAAACAAGAGCATCCAAAAAAACAAATAGCAAACACAAGCATCTATCAATTTACAAATCGATTCTGGCTCTTTTTATTAGCAAAAGCCAATATTGATGGAGAAAAAAAATGGGCAGATATCAGCAAAAATGAATTGAATAAATTGTGCGAAAACATCGCCAATTGTCCTTTTTCTGTCACAGGAAAAAGCACCTTTAAGGAGGAGTTCGTGACTTGTGGAGGTATTGCTCTAAACGAGGTGGACTTCAAAACAATGGAAAGCAAAATTCATAAAAACCTTTTCTTTTGTGGAGAAATATTAAACATTGATGCCATCACTGGTGGCTTCAATTTTCAAGCAGCATGGTCAACAGGATGGATTGTTTCCCAGGCTTGTGAACAATAAAAAGGCGACCCTTGGGTCGCCTTTTTATTATATGTGTGAAATTATTTAGCTATCTTCATGGTGTCTTCTTCACTAAAATCAGTGTTAAGACTATCGCCCATTTCTTCTATAGACTTCGTTAATTCATCCAATGAGCCAGTAAATTCATTTTTGTCAAACATGATTTTCCAGTTACCCTCTACTTTCATTAATTGCATTGTTTTTTCTCCTTCTTTGCCCTCTTGCTTATAGGTTACTGTTGCATTCTCGCCTTGTATATCTTCTTTGATAACAGTGTATTTTTTGCCTTTTACTTGATCTGCAGCAAATGTTTTTAATGATTCAATTGCCTCTTCAGAATCTTTTGTTACCATCGTTTTTGCCTTTGTAAAATCACCCGCGCTTAACGTAGTAAAGAAGCTTTCTGTAATAGATTTTGGAGTGGCAGCTTCTTGTTTACAAGCTGAAAACAACAATGCAATAACTGCAATCGTGAAATACTTAGTGGTTTTTTTCATAGTTTTTTTTTATTAATAGTGTTGAATGAATGTTTAAATATAAGTCGTCGATTCCTACAAAATTTTTTCCGTTTTCTAAACTCAAATGTATATAATCTTTTCTATGTGTAGCGAACAAAATTACCTTATAGACAAATTCACTGCAATACATTTTTTTATCACTATTTAGGTCGAAATCCATATCAAACTGTAAGTTAGATTTGTAATAATACCGCACCAAACTATCTACCGCACTTCGTTCACTCGAAGCCAAGTCATAATGATAAATAGCAAACGATTTAGCAAAAGTGGGCGACACAAAAGCTTGTACGCTATCTTTTTTGAGATTGAAACTAGGATTCTCTACCCCACCTAGCATATGATACACTTCTACACTGCCATCCGAATTTCGCAAGGCAATGCCAGCATGTGAATACAATTTTTCTTTTTTACTCGCACCTTTGAAAATATCACTAGAAAAACCTTCGCTATGACGCAATACCAAATCGCCTGTTTGTAAATTCTCTAAAGGAAAATGTAAGTCTGACCACAAAAAAGGAACTATAACTAATTTAGGATGAGTCGGTGTAGCCTTTTGTACTTGCACTCCTTTTTCAACACATGAGCAGAGATTGCTAAGAATCAATAATCCAAACACATATTTAATCATGCCACAAAGAAAATGAAAAAAATGTATTCGATTAATATATTATGGTGCTATGTTTGTAAAAGAATTTATAAAAGAAAGCGAATTTAAAATTTATTTTTAAAATCAAAGAAACAATGAAAAGTCACAAACCTCTCTACATACTAACAGTCGAGGACATACAAACAGTTGCCCGAGATGTTCGACACCGCGAGTTAACCCCAAACGAAATTGAGCTGCTCTCCGAAAAAATGGCATCTTACTTCAGCGATTGGTACGAAAGAGTAGAAAACGCAATTAATAGCGAGTTAGTCATGGACGAATTTGAAGAGGAATAGCATTCCTAAACAATTTGGCAGGTAATTTGCTTATACAATCAAAACAATTATCATGAAATTAGTATTATTTATTGCCCTTTTATTAGGTGCAACTGGTTCAAAATCTATTTATGACTTTAACGTCAAAGACATTGATGGAAAAGAAGTAGCCCTCAGTAAGTATAAAGGGAAAGTGGTGGTTATTGTAAACGTTGCAAGCAAATGTGGCTTTACACCGCAATACAAAGAAATACAGGCCTTTTACGAGAAATACACTAGCAGAGGTGTGATCGTTTTGGGTTTTCCTTGCAATCAGTTTATGGGACAAGAGCCTGGCTCTGAGTCCGCTATAAAGTCTTTTTGCTCCAGTCAATATAGTGTCACTTTTCCTATGTTCTCCAAGGTGGATGTAAAAGGTGCTGACCAAGCTCCTCTATACACATACTTGACCGATCAGGCACAAAACGGGGTAGAAGGTAACAAAGTATCCTGGAATTTTCAGAAGTTTATTATTGGCAAAGATGGTAAATTGATAAAAAGTTACAGTCCTCCAACGTCAGTATTGAGCCCAGAATTTATTAAATCAATAGAATTAGCCCTCAATTAAACCTTTCTGTTTTTGTATGGTCTTAGAGGAAATAAAAATAAACACTATGAAAAATACAAGAAAATTTCTAATGCTAAGTTTGGTGTTGTTGTCAACTCAATTTATCTATGCTCAAGGCGCTGACTCAAATCAAGGTGAAATGAAGCCAGGTGAGAAGGGTGCGCATCAAAACCCTGCTGAAAAACTAAAGTCAGAACTCAATTTGACTCCCGTGCAATTTGAGTCGGTGAAAAAAATTATGATTGACACAAAAGCAGCGCGCGACAAAAACGAGTCAACCTACGCAAATGACGAAAACGCCAAAATGAAAGGCCAAAAAGCAATCAGGGATCAAGCAGATGAAAAAATTCTTGCAATATTGGATCCAGCTCAAAGGACAAAATTCTTAGTCTTGAAAGCAGAAAAGAAAGAAGAGCATAAAGCCAAAGAAAATCCTGAAGAACGTGCTAACAAAAAAGCTGCGGAACTCACCACAAAATTAAGTCTATCAGC
>CAMBZT010000116.1 GCA_945872405.1 Chitinophaga pinensis
TAACGATTTGCGGCTAAAAGAAATTGGCGGATTTTAACCGAGATGCTAATGCGGATAAGAATTTTTCCTTTACCACAAATGTTACTACGGAGCACATTTCCGCCAATTTCTTTTAGCTGCTGTTAAGGGCTGGCTTATTCCTTTATTATCTTAAATGTTTGTTTCAAATTCTCCCCAACTCGGAACAGATAAACACCATCTGAAAAATTACTCAAATTCACAGTTGTGTTTTCTGAATTTATTTTTCCTGCTAATACTGCTTTTCCTGTGTTGTCATAAACCACATAAGCTGAGTCTAAAAGCTTTATGTCTACTCTTAAATTGATTACACTTTGAGCCGGATTAGGATACAAGTTGCAAATGGTTTGTTCATCCACACTATTCACTCCAGTGCAAATCTGCACAAAAACATTAACGGCTTGTGAAATTAAAGTATCATTTCCTACAATAGCTAGAACAAGGTAAGAACCTGTTGAGTCGATAGTAACGATGGTGTCATTCAAGCCCGCAAAATCAGTCCCATCTTTTTTCCATTGATAGGTGTAACAGTTATTCGGCTGATTCACAAATAAAGAAGTTTGGGTACCGACACATAATGTATCAGAACCAGCATTACTAATTGTAACAACTTCGGTGCTTAGTTTTAATTTTATTAGAGATATTCCTCCACCGCCATTAATACAATTAACCACTATCTCATTGTCGTTTTCAAAATAGGCATTCTTGAATTGTATTCCATTTGGAGGTTCAAAGAAAGAGGTATACCCCAATCCATTTAGCGCTAAATCATAGGTAGCCGTTGAATCGAAGCGATAAATATTTGCCAAAAAAATCCCTGGATTTACTCCTCCCATGCTCCATATCCGCCCCTGGCTATCGCGATGAAGAATACGACCTTGATCATTTCCCGGAGTGGGGTCTTCCATTAAATCAAATACTCCATTTATTGCAAAGGTACTGTCAGCATCTCCGTTAGGTTTTATGCGCACAACACGGTTGCTTTGATTTCCGTTCTGAACAAATCCCTGAGCATAAATATTATTCTGTGGGTCAGCAAAATACCTATTTACATTATACGCAGTGACAGGTATTACATTCATACCATTTATTCCGTAGGTTGCATCGGGCTCCCCCATTGAATCTATCTTAACGGTTACTATTTGTTCAATAAATTGGCCTGCTAAGTTTGGGTTAATGGTGTATAAAAAGCGAATGGAGCCATTCGCGTCAATAACACCCGCTGAATGACCACCAGTGCTGGCTACCATTGAGTTGAAACCAGGATAAGTTATAGCAGGATGGAATGTATTATCAAGAGATCCATTTAAATTATATCTTCTTGCAACTGGAATGGAGGCACCGCCATTTATATTACCAAATTCCGACCCGAATGCAATAACCTTTCCACCGGGCTGAATAGCTATATGGGAATAGATAGAACCCGAAATAGGATTAGTGCTTATTAACTCCACTACACTGCCTGTAGAATTAAAAGTAGAATCAGGTGTACCATCAGCATTGAACCTTCCTATATACGCTCTGACACTGCTCCCCGCATTTGAAGGGGATTCACCACCGACCACATAAATTTTATCATTGCTCATGGCCGCACATGAAACTGAGTTCGAATTGCCAAACCTATGTTGGACAACTCCGTTGATACCAAACGAATTGTCTACTGTGCCGTCATTATTAAATTTTGTGAGCACAATTAAATTGGCTAGCAGCCCCTGGTCAAAAACATCTCCTGCTTGAATGTAACTTCCGTCCGATAGTTTAAATATTTCAATTTGTTCCAAGGAGGGGGGAAAACCAGTGATAACCGACATGCCACAGGTTTCACCAAAACTACGATCAATTACATAATTTTGTTGTGCGAAAAGTTCTGATTGAAAGGACAGAATTGCGGTTAATACAATAAGTGAATAAGCGATTGTTTTTTTCATTTTGTTTGGATTTTTAAAGTTTAATAATTTATGAATTTCAATTCAAGCTTGCCCTTAACGTTTTGCGGCTTGGCGAAGGTGGCGATTTTACCATCCGCCGCGGCGGATTGATGCGGAGAACCAAACTTTGATTAACAACAAATGCGTCTGCGGAGCACTGAACCGCCACTTTTGCCAAACCCGTGTTAGTGGTTGCTTTAGATGATTTTAATAATTGCACTGTAAGCACCATTTATTACTTCAGTCATTTTGTAAAAATCCAATGTATCAATGGTGTCTGAAGCCAGATGATAATTCGGGTTTCTTACGAAAGATGTATCATTAATCATCAAAGCTTTATATCCAAAACTCCAATAATTTCTTTGGTCTGATAACCCTGCCAAACCAGCATGACTACTACTTGCTAGAAAACTAACTACCTGAATATCGATATTTGAATTATCAGACATCAATTTTCTAACTTTTTTATTAAAATCATCATATTTGTCAATTCCGACAACCATTATAAAATTAGCTGTACTTGGGTATAATTTGGCTAAATCTGGTGATGGGAATGGTTGCGAATTAGGCTTGTCCGAGAAATACCCAATCATCTCATAACATATCATACCAATTACTTCAACTTTATCTTGAAAAAGAGACTTAGCGTGTATGTAACTACCCATCTGTTCAGAACCAAAGAATGGAGGTTCTTCTAAACAGTATGCAACCAACTCAATTGTGTAATCAACAAAAGGTTTATGTTGCCCTATTAATCTGGCTGTTTCTAGTAATCCAGCAACCGCACTCGCGTTATCATCTGCCCCAGGTTGGTCTCCACAAACATCATAGTGTGCACCAACAATGAGCCGCTTAGTCATACCTTCATTGTATACTCCTATAATATTAGTGTATTCTTTTCCGTCAGCAATCCATTTTTGCTTTTTGGTTAAAAGTCCTGAATTAGTAAATTCTTTATCAATGTACGAACATACCTTTTCAAGACTTTCTATGTTGTTGTAATTACGGTAAGGTCTTAATTCGGTTAAGAATTTTACATCTTCATAAAGTCTATTTTGCTGTGCTTTCATATTTGTTTCTTTAAAGTTGCCACTAACGTGCCCGCGGTTGGAGAAGAAGCGGATTTCGAAGCACAAAACTGTCTGCCAGCACTGAACTTGATACGAAGCTCAAAACTTCATTTAAGCACTGAACCCGCTTTTTTGCTAAACGCTTGTTAGCATTCGTTTTATTTATCTTCCTTCGATTTCACATAAACCACAACAGAACCAACTAAATAGTCATGAATAGCTTTGTTTTTTTCATTGCCTGAAACAGTAAGTAAAGAAATCACACCTAAAAAAGCTTTCACAATGTACCTCAGTATAGCCAAAGGAAAAAGTATGTTTTTCTGTTCATTCGATTCTCTTTTAACTCGAATTCCAATCATCATGTGACCAATAGTTCCACCAAAAGTGCTTGTAAAAAGTGGATCATAAAGTAAGAAAATGAATACAAATGCAATAATTCGAGCATAGTCTGGTACGCTTTCAAAAAGCGAGAAAACATAAGATGCGATGAACATAAAAACTACAATGACTATACTATCAATCATAATAGCCTTAACTCTGTCCAAAACTCCTGGATAACTCTTTACTGTCATAATTTTGTTTTTTTAATGAATGCTAACGTTTTCGGGCTTGGCGAAGGTGGCGATTTTCACCACAAAAGTTGATGCGGAGAACTGAACTTTCTGTAACCACAAATGTGTCTGCGGAGCACTGAACCGCCACTTTTGCCAAACCCGTGTTATGCAACGTTGTCTTTTCAATTATTCATTTCAAAAATTAAACTATCAATAACAGAAATTTGGGTTGGGAGAAAGAAAATTTCACTCTCTGATTTTGCCATAAACCAATCTGCTGT
>CAMBZT010000117.1 GCA_945872405.1 Chitinophaga pinensis
TTGCGAAAGTTAGTTCCGTCGAAAATGAAAATAAAGGCATCTGGTGGTATAAAAGATAAGAATGCAGCCTTAGATTTGATTGAGGCAGGAGCTGATAGAATTGGTACTTCTTCATCCGTAAACTTCTTTCAAAATGAATCATAAAATAAAGAAACTTGCCATCGTTTTTTTTCTATTATTTTTTGCTGGATTTTCAAAAATGATAGCTCAAGTAACTGTTTTGAAAAGCGGTTGGGCAGACGCTTTATGCATAAAGTATGACCAATATTCTAAAGTAGTAGAGGAAGTTCCAGGCTATCGATTACAAATTATGTATTCAAATAATAGAGAAGAAACAAATGCCGCGAAAGCAAAGTTTTATCAATCCTTTCCGAACATTCGAGCTTACGTCAACTATGAACAACCTTACTATAAATTAAGAGTAGGAGATTTCAAAAATAAGTTGCAATTGACAAGAGCGATGGCATTAGTGGCCCCTATTTATTCAGGATGTTTCACAGTAAGAGACGATGTAAAAATAAAATAATGCAAAGTTTTGGAAAAATCAATCTCTAATCAAATACTCGATTTATCTTCGAAAATATTTCCTAAAGCAAAGGAAATTAGAGAACATTTACATGCACATCCTGAGTTATCATGGAAAGAGTTTGAAACAGCTCGCTTTATACAGAATATCTTGGATGAATATAAGATTTCTTTTATTGCTAATATAGCAACAAATGGGATTGTGGCTACAGTCACCGGAAAAAATCCTACTGAAAGGTGCATTGCATTAAGAGCTGATATGGATGCCTTGCCGATTCAGGAAAATAGCGAAATGGCATATGCATCTCGTCAACCAGGTGTGATGCATGCATGTGGTCATGATGTACATATGGCTTGCCTGTTAGGTGCTGCCATTGTTTTGAATGAAATGAAGGATAGCATAAGTGGAACCATAAAATTTATTTTTCAACCTTCTGAAGAAAAACAACCAAGTGGTGCTGAAGCAATGATTCTTGCTGGTGTTTTAGAAAATCCTACCGTAGATTGTGTGATTGGAATGCACGTAACACCTGAACTGGAGTGCGGTAAAATTGGATTCCATTATGGTCAGTTTATGGCTTCTGCTGATGAAATATATTTAACTGTGAAAGGCAAAGGAGGACATGCTGCTCAACCTCATAAAATTATTGATCCACTGCTCATCTCTGCACATATTCTTATTGCACTTCAACAAATTGTGAGTCGAAACGCAAATCCTTCTACACCAACAGTTTTGAGTTTTGGTGACATGCATGCAGATGGTGCGACAAATATCATTCCGGACGAGGTGAAAATAAAAGGAACTTTACGCACATTTGATGAAAATTGGCGGAAAGAAATGCACCAAAAAATTGTGGCTATCTGTAAAGGAATTGCGAAGGGCATGGGCGGAGACTGTGAAGTTGATATTCCTGAAGGACTCCCTTTTGTGGCGAACGATCGGAAGATAACTGAAAACGTAATCACTAAATTGAAAACCATTTTTGAGGAGGAACAAATTGTTGAGATGCCCATAAGAATGGGCAGCGAAGACTTTGGTTTTTATTCGCAAAAAATTCCTGCAACATTTCTTCGACTCGGAACAAAAAAAGTAAATGAACCAATTACTCAACTTCATACTAGTCATTTTGATATAGACTCGGAATCAATTCTTTTTGGCATACGACTTTTCTGTATAGCAGCTATTTAATTGGTTTCTCAAAAGAGAATCATTTTTAGGTTTAATCTTAATGTTTTCCTCGACTGCCTTTTTTTTAATAAGTATTATCATTGTGTTAATTAGCTTGTTACCTTAAGTTTATATTGGTAGGAGGTTGACGTACTGAAAGATTTGATACTATAGACATACCTTCACATAAAATCTATCTCTATTTTTAAATATTCTAAGCTGAGAATTTTTAAATTATCAACATCACTAGCTGTACTGTTGCTTTTTTAGTTCATTACAGCTAACTTTGATATAGCTATTTTGGTTAAACCCATGAAAATTAGCGTTTAAATTGATGAAAAAACTCTACTATATTTTTATTATTGCTTTCTTTTTCTTGCTCTCTAGTACAAGAATGTATTCCCAGTTAGTAGGTGGAGAGGCTTTTCTTCAGGGCAATTACTTAGAAGTAGGTGTTTCAACATGTGGTTCGTATGGCACTGCCGGTGCAGCTCCCTGTGGCTATCATTCTCGAAACAATTTTAATTCAGGTATAGGATTTGTGGCTGATGCAGCAAGAGATGGCTGGACTGTTGGTGCTCCTGATTTTTGTGGTGACTACTTTCTTCCGGGTTCACCTGTGGAAGGCTTTGGTGTTCAGATCGGAGCAACTTCCTACATAAATTCTAATAATGGTGCCATTTGTGGTCAATTTAGCATTCCTGGAAGTGTTACTTCTTATGTGAATGCTGGAGGGGTGCTTGTTTCTGTGTGGGATGGAACTATCCTCACTAGTGGAGTAACGGGCTTAACAGTCCACCAAGAAACATCTCTCCCACAGAATTCATTATATTTTGTTACTAGAGTACGTATGTGCAACACGACGAGCGCTGTCATGAATAACGTCTACTATGCTAGAAATTTGGATCCTGATAATGATATTATGGTGACTGGTGATTATACCACTAACGATACCATCGTTTCTCAGAATGATGCTTCTAATTGTCTTTCACTTGTCACTGCTACTGGTTTGGGCGTTCGTTGTTACCTTGGTCTCGCTTCATATGATTCTAATGCACAATGCGCTTTAGGTGGTTTTGCTATGCCGGGAAGTATCAGTAATATTTATAATGGAATTGGATATGACACCGCAGAAGGTGCAGTGCATGCTTCTGATGATGCAATGTCTATGGGTTGGTATTGGCCAACAATTTTACCAGGTCAATGTGTGGATATCGCCTTTGCATATGTGATGAGTCGATCCGATGTTTCAGAAGCTTTAGCCTCTTTGGCAGATCCATTGATCACTTCTGGAGGTAGAGATATTTCGGTCAATCTCAGCGACACAATGTGTCCCAATGACCCTAAAACCTTACAAGTCACCCTAGATTCTAGCTTTACATGGACTTGGTCGCCCCCAACCTACCTGAATACAACCGTAGGTAACACGGTCATTATAACCACTCCAGTACCCACCACTATCCATCTTCATGGTACTAGTTCTGGCTGTGCAGCAGATATAGATCGTGATATTAGTATTGAAATTGATACTGCCCTACGAATTGTAAATATGCGTCCAGATACTGGTGTCTGCACTATTGGTACAGTGCCCCTTTGGGTCAACTATAAGTATGATACCATTGTGCCATTTACAGTGACATGTGATAGTTATAGTGTCTCAAATATTGTTTTTAATCCATTGCCAACTTCAGACACTGGAGGTGCTGTTACCACAGCCATTTCATTATCAAATGACCAATTATCCACTTGTCTACCAATTGGATTTCCATTTAAATTTTATTGTAATTATTATAACAATATCTATGCAAGTAGTAATGGATTCTTAACTTTTGATGCAGCGGCGGGTTCGGGTTGTTGCACTGGACAACTCTTGCCGAATCCTGCCTCAGCAAACAACTTAATCGCATTCGCATGGGAGGATTTGAATCCTGCTTTAGGTGGAACAATCAACTATTATTCAACAGGTACTTCTCCTAATAGAAGATTTGTGATCACATACACGAGTATCCAACATGCAGGAGGTGGCGATCCGGTATCGGCACAAGTTATTTTATATGAAACATCCAATGAGATAGAGATTCACACAACGTCAATGCCAGGAAACCCTGCAGGAGGTTGGACGGGGCACACAATGGG
>CAMBZT010000118.1 GCA_945872405.1 Chitinophaga pinensis
ATTAATTTGGAGTGACTATCCTCATTACTCACTTTCAATCCATCCGGAATCGCATTTTCCGAAATATTTTTAAAATCAGGTTTAACAATTACATCAATAATATCTTCCCCAGCTTTTACGACCAATTGCCTGAGGGCTTTGTCCATAAAAACGGGTGTTTCCGAAACTCGGAAATCAATATTATAATTAAAAGTACTATTCAAATCCTTCAAAAACCCCTCGTACTTTTCTTGGGTAAATGAACTATTGTATGCTTCACGAAATGACTTTATCATATTAATTATTTATCTGATTAACTTTTTCTTGAAACCGACTATCATTTTGTAAAGTCATAAATGCTGGTTCTATTCTACAACGTGTTGCATCCTTAAATCCTTTTTGAATAGCCACCTCCAAAAAAAACAAATACTCGTCGAACTTCCCATCCATCGCTGCACTCACCGAAGAGAGGTACCAGGCCTCCTTATTCTGTGCGTCTACTAAACGATAGTGGCAAGCTTAACAAAATGATAAACGAACAGATAAAATACTCGATTGAAACAGGTGAATTGAAACTTGGAAATTGGGGCCAATTGACCGATTATGGAATAGTTGCCTCTCTATTCATGATTTAACCTATGATTATGTTCTTTCATTTAAAATTCTATTTTCAAGGTGCGCCAAGGCCTTTTCTAGAAGGTGAAATTTGGTTTATCATAATTACTACAATACTTGGACTTTTATTTTATCGACTTCAAAAAAATAGACTGAAACTCAAATCCATTTACACAATATTGGGAACTGTAAGGTTTAGTCATGGTCCAGCAGACCTTGTTGCGAAACTGTTCGATAATGGGGGTACTTATATGCCCTTCTGAGACTATTGACAGGGAGCAGAATAAAAGAAGAAATAAAAATCGTTTAATGATATGAATTGCTCTTATACTTTTCATGTAATATTTATTAATCTATGTATTTAATTACTTTTTAATAACTCCTTTCTATTTGGTTTTGCGGTTCATAGCATCAAGTTATAGGCGCTGAATAAACACACGTGCTAATGTATTGCTTGTTTGATTTGGTACTAAATACGGTAAGCCTGGATTAGTATAAGCACTACGTATATATTGATTGAGCGTAAATATTTCCGGATTGTTTACTTGTATAACCCCTTCAAGCTCCATAACAGTCTGATTTGAGTTCGAATAAAAATAAGAGTTAATAGTATTACTCAAAGATCCTGAAAAAACAAGGTAGGAATCCGTGCCGCCTTGATTTTGATTATATTGCAGATAGGATGGACATGTAATCCTTACTTTATATAATCCAGGTTGGATACTTATTGTATTGCTAAAGCTATTTAATGAAATACTACTTCCATTACTCGCAACTATAGTATTCAGAGGGCGTAGATTTGGTACGAATGCTGAACCAGATGCATTAAGGTTAGGCGGAAATGAATTTAATGGGTACTGTTCCTCTATAATTGCATAATCACTCATGCGGCCACTTCTCTCCGCATATAAAGCATAAGGCACACTAAGAAGTTGGCTGGTGCCAGTAATACTGTAGTTTGTTCCACCTGAGGGGTCTGTTTCAGTTTTTACAAAATAAGGGCCGCTGTTCCAGCTAATGGTTGAAAAATTGCCATTTACAACTGTACCACCACCTATTTCAAGGCTAACTAGTCCGTTGCTGTTGGTGCTCGGGAAATGCAATTCACTGTAAATTGTACTACCACTAGTACCACCTTGCAGAAGACTTATCTTCATTCCAATTGTGGTGTTTGAGACGAGGTTGTTGTTTAGGTTCCTCACTACCGCCTGGTAGCTCATTTTCTGAGGTGGTTGGGCGCTGGCGTTTAAGCTTAGTAATGCTAGTAATATAAAGACAATAGTGTTTTTCATAATTTTTTTATCTTTTAATGATTGTAATTGTTGGTAATGGTTTATTTGATTGAATAGGGTACAAATAATAAGTACCGGCACTATACGATTGCAAGCCAATTCGATGAATTTTCGATATTGCAGGTGCTGTTTGTAGAAGTTTTCCGCTAGCATCATAAAGGCGGTAACCGAATCTTTCTTCTGTGCTTTCCGCTTGGATTTCGTCTTTTGCAGGATTAGGGAAAACATGAACACCGATGGCTTCCAATACGTCTTCAACTCCCGTAATGAAAATTTCAAAAGGCTGTTGCACTCCTTCGCTAAACACAAATCCGTTTCCAGCGCTTTGACTGTAATCTATTTGTCCGATAGAATAGCTTACACTGCCTCCATTACCTACGGCATCAGACCCAGCTGCACTGGTGGTTTGCTGTCCGCTACAGGCTAACACGGACAGTAAGAGGGGAGGTAGAATTAATAGTTTTTTTATCATTTTATTGAATTAAAAATCGAATACACTTTCTCAGGCAAATATAAAATTAAAACAAACTAATTCAATTTTTATTTCAAACAACACTACTTTAGTTAGGTAGTTATCGTTTGAAGCAAAATAGACTGAACGATGTTTGCTGTTTGTTCTGCGCTATTTCCATTTTTCGAGTCTGCAGATGCCATTAAAATGAAACCATACTTATCAGCCAAAGATGCATACATCGTTAAAGGAAAATCAGAATCTCCTTGAGGATCGAACAGGATAAGAACAGGAAATTTCTCCTTTTCATTGAACTGTTTAGGATAATAGATAGAATAATGTAAATTAAGATCTTGCTGACACGCTTGAGCACTGAAAGCATGTCCAGCCTTCTCGACCAGAGCTTCCACGCTCACTTCGTGATTGGAATCCCTGTCCATACTTGATTTCTTCTCTCCGCAAGAAATCAGCCCAATAAAAGCTACCAGTATAAATAATCGCACATTTCAAAAATAGTAAATGAAAGCATTCAATAATACATTATTTTTGAAAAGGCAATAAAATAATCAGCATGCGACCACTTTCATCCCTCTTGCAAGAATATTCCGAAAGCCATCAACATCCCCAAAACATTCGCATTCATTGGATATGTGTTCCCCTTATTTTCTTAAGCATCACCGGCTTTCTTTTTTTGATTGAGCTTCCTGCCTTTGGCAACCTTGCAATTTTAACCTTGCTTCTTTTAACCATTTATTATGTGCTGCTTTCAAAAACACTCTGGGTTGGATTGCTGGCATGGGGGATGGTCTGCCTATTTATTGACTTTTACCTACATCTCCATTTTTATGAAGATCGATTTACGTTATTTGGGACTGTTTTTGTAGGTGCTTGGATCGGTCAATTTTTCGGACATAAAATAGAGGGAAAGAAACCATCCTTCTTAAAAGATTTGCAGTTTCTGTTGATTGGTCCGGCTTGGTTGATGGTGAAACTTTATAGAAAGGCTGGCATACCTGTTTAGGGAGATGGAAGGATCATCAGCAACCATTACTTTGCTTATAGAGTGGCTCACGTGGGTACTCTTCTTCTTTGCTTGGGCCATCTTAGTCAAGACGGCATTGCGTCGTTTAAAAAAGAAAAATCTAAATCAAGAAATAAAAGATCGCAAAGCCTATTATTTCGCTATGATCTTTGGAATCCTGTTGCTGATCTTTATTTTACTTTTTGGCGTGGATCCTTTCATTAGTTTTCTGGTAAATGAAGAAGTAATAGAAGCAGAAAATGGACCGTATGTTTTTTGGGTATTAGCGACTTTGCTATTTTTCGTAATCCCTTTTATAGTCGCAAAATTGGGGAGGATGGTTTTTCGAACGAAGATTTAGCTGCTGGCTTCTAGCTTCTAGATGCTGGCTACTATGTTAAAGCCTAAAAAACGTTGACCGGTAAATAGCC
>CAMBZT010000119.1 GCA_945872405.1 Chitinophaga pinensis
ATGAAATAAGTATTCTATTCTTTTTCCCTTGAGTCTTAGCCAATGAGCCTTATTCTAAAGTGAAAGATGGCACAACACACATTTCGACTTGGCATTGATGCATGAATACGAAAAACTGCCTGAAGCATAAAACAAAAAAGAGTGCGAACAATGAAGTCTACACTCTTTTTTTATGAAGATTGTTTTAATTATTTCTTTAAATTATCTCTAATTTCCATTAATAATTTATCAGTTGAAGATGGCTCTGGCTCTGCCGCTGGTGCTTTTGCTTTTTTCATAGAGTTCATACCTTTGATCAACATAAATAGGACGAAAGCAATGATGATAAAATTAAGCACCGCAGATAAAAACATACCGTACTTGGCACCCATAAAAGTTAAGTCCTTCATGTCAGTAACATGAGCTGCTTCTAATGCCGGGTTTAATAATATTGGTGTAATAATATCACCAATAAAAGAGCTTACGATACCGCCAAAAGCCGCACCAATAATAACTCCGACAGCCAGGTCAATAACGTTGCCCTTCGTCGCAAATTCCTTAAATTCTTTTAACATTCCCATTTTTTTGTTTTTGTTTTTGTTGTATAATATAATTAAAGATAGGTTGCTACTTATATTTCTCCAAATTCCCCAATAGCTTCTTATAACAAACCCATTATGATGCCTGCGTTTTTAGCATTGTTATAACGTTTAGAGAGTATTTCATTTCTCAGAACAATGTCACGTTCAGGATATTCAACTTTTATTACGCTAGAAATTTTATTGATAAATTCTGTCGGTAGTTCTGCTATTTGTACTAGTGTTTCTAATCCTGTTCCCACTACAGTTTTGGCATTACAAATACAATGCCTTCCTTGAAATAAAACATTGATTAGTTTTAACTTTACGCCAGCCCCTTGCGTAGAATAGATGACATTAACTTGTGCGTTACTTATTAAATCAATAAGCTTAGCATCAGTAGGATTGCCGACCAATTGCACGTTTTTAAAGGATTTACAATAACTGATTAAATCTTTATTTGGATTTTTTCCTGCGATAATAAATTCAATGTCATTATTGGCAAATACATTTTCAATCAACCATCTTGCAGCAGAAGAGTTGTCCTCTATACTTAAATTGCCATGAAACAAGCAATAGTTTCCAAGTCCTTTATAAACAGTCACTTCGTCGTTTGCATGAAAGGCATTTAACAACATAACAGCGTCGTTTCTTTGTGCAAAAAACGAGCGATCGCTTTCGCTAATGCTAAGAATGTAATTTGCATTTTGTAGTTTGTTTTCAAATCTTTGTAGTTTCCATGCTTCTGAGAGAAAATAGAATTTTTTAAAAAAGGAATTTTCGTTTGCAGCTAAATGTTTGTAGTACTGATGTTCGATGTTATGTGATCTTAGAATCTTTTGACGATGCGTGAGTCTATTGTCTGAAAGATAATAACAACAATGCACTCCTTCAAATAAAATAGGATAATCGTCTTCACAAAGTCGTTCTAATAATGCCTTATTATTTCTTGTTTGAACAATAAATGGCGTAAACGAGAACCAACTAAAAACAGATTTTTCACGGGTGTAATAAAGTACCTCTTCACAATATTTAATGAGTTCTTCAGGAATCTTTTTGTTATTATACAGAAAACAATGTAAAATAATTTTAAGTCCCTTTTCATGCAATGCCTTTATTTTATAAAACACATCAATGGCGCCGCCATAATTAGCAGGATAGGGAATATCAAAGGAGATGACGTGCAGTGTCTTCAAAAAGTGAATTTGTAAAGTCAAAAATAGTTTAATTTTTCTTGATTCTATGGGCAGAATCGTCCTTAAAGCATGCGAAATAGAGAATAATCAGTTAATTTTACCATCCAATCAAAAAAGCAATTAATTCTAAGTATGCAAGACGTAGGAGTGTATCAACCAAAAAACAAAATTCGTATTGTAACAGCGGCGTCACTTTTCGATGGACATGATGCAGCAATTAATATTATGCGACGAATCATACAAGGATCGGGAGTCGAAGTAATTCATTTAGGACACAATAGAAGTGTTGACGAAGTAGTCAATTGCGCCATTCAAGAAGATGTTCAGTCGATTGCTATCACGTCTTATCAGGGCGGGCATGTGGAATATTTCAAATACATCTATGACTTATTAAAGGAACGTGGTTGCGGACATATAAAAATATTTGGTGGCGGCGGTGGAACCATTTTGCCATCCGAAATTGAAGAACTACAAGCTTATGGAATTAGCAGAATCTATTCTCCGGATGACGGAAGACAAATGGGTTTACAAGGTATGATCAACGATTTGGTGAGTCAAAGCGATTTCCCAACAGGTAACGAATTGAGTGATGAATTAGATCATCTTGCGAATTCAAAACAAAAAGCGATAGCAAAATTAATTTCAGCAGCAGAAAACAACCGAGATCAATTTGCAACCATTTTTTTAGAGGTCGATAAGAAGGCGTCATCTTCAAAGATCCCAGTATTAGGTATCACAGGTACCGGCGGTGCAGGAAAATCTTCTCTAGTAGATGAGTTAGTACGTCGTTTTTTGATGGATTTTAGTGATAAAAAAATAGCGATTCTGTCTGTTGATCCATCTAAGAGAAAGACGGGAGGAGCTTTGTTAGGCGATAGAATTCGTATGAACGCAATAAATAATTCAAGGGTGTATATGCGTTCATTGGCCACTCGTCAAGCAAATCTCGCTCTCTCACAACACGTAAAAGAGGCAGTGAATATTCTAAAGATTTCGGGCTTTGATTTAATAGTTTTGGAAACATCTGGCATTGGTCAAAGCGATACAGAAATTGTTGATCACAGCAATGTTTCGTTGTATGTAATGACACCAGAATATGGTGCCGCCTCTCAGTTAGAGAAAATAGATATGCTCGATTTCGCAGATATTATCGCTCTAAATAAATTCGATAAAAAGGGTTCTTTAGATGCGCTTAGAGATGTGAAAAAACAATACAAACGCAATCATAAATTATTCGAAGCAAATGATGATGATTTGCCCGTGTTTGGCACCATCGCTTCTCAGTTCAACGACCCCGGCATGAATAGTTTGTATCTGTCTATCATGAATAAGATAGCAGAAAAAACAGGTGCTCCTTTGCAATCTAAGTTTGTTCCTGCCAAAGAAATGAGCGAAAAAATTTATATCATCCCTCCGGCAAGAAATCGTTATCTGTCGGAAATTACCGAAAATATCCGAGCATATAATCAATGGGTAAATGAGCAAGCGAATAATTTGCAGGAATGGCAAAGTTTAGCTGTTACAACAGCTCTTTTAAAAAGAAATAATAAACCCACAAACGAACTCGATGAATTAACCTCTGTCACCAAAAAGAAAATCGATATTTCTAATATAGAAATCATTGAAACATGGGATAAAAAGAAGAGAAATTATACCGACGATTTCTATGTTTTTAAGGTAAGAGATAAAGAGATAAAAATTCAAACACACGAGGAATCATTATCTCACACTAAAGTCCCAAAAGTATGTTTACCAAGCTACACCGGTTGGGGCGATATTACAAAATGGGTTTTGCAAGAAAATGTACCAGGCGAATTTCCTTATACAGCAGGGGTGTTTCCTTTTAAACGCGAAGGAGAAGACCCGACAAGAATGTTTGCAGGAGAAGGTGGTCCAGAACGCACCAATAAAAGATTTCATTACCTGTCGAAAGGCATGCCAGCAAAACGTTTGAGCACGGCCTTTGATAGTGTAACATTGTATGGAGAAGATCCAGG
>CAMBZT010000120.1 GCA_945872405.1 Chitinophaga pinensis
GTTTTATTTACGAAACACTCCCATCTCCTTCCCAACTGTATGTCGTCAAACCGAAGTACACCAAATTTGTGTGCCAATTTCTATTTCAAAAATATCATTTGTTGTTTTTTTCATTGCGCAGGTTTATTTTTTTATTGAGCGGATGTATAAATATAAAATAAAATGCAATATAGTTCGTATTCACTACGATTTTCCTCTTTCAAAAGTAGTTTATTTTCCTTTCTCATAGTATTTTCTTCTTTATTTCATTTTACAGAGTTTAGTTTTCGTTGCTCGTTTCTGGATTTAAAGATTATGGACATTGATTACGCAACCTCGATTGAAATTTAGTGGAACTCGTATCTGTATAAATAATTGATATTTACGTCAATGATATTCTGGTACTTCAGTTATTTGTACTAATCGACTTTGAGTATTTTTTCACAGTATGATCGTATCCTTTTGAAAACTTGAAGGTGCTACAGCATAATGCTTTTGTCTTGAAGTTGCTTATGCAGCGATTGCTGATTTTATATACATGAGCAAATAAATAAAATAAAAAGAAATATGGGGATTTGGATTATTTAATTTTTATATATATATTAGATAATCTCAGAATTACCTTAAACCAATCCTTCACTAAATCGATTACTTTTTAAGAAGCCCTTATATTTAGGTGTCTAATTAAAATCTGCTATTAACGATAATACTTCTTGCTATTTGTAACACATTGCCTAACAACTAAACGCAATATATGGGAACAAAAAAACTTACGTTTAATGATTTTAAGCTAACGATGCAAGAAATGCGCGAAAATGAAATTCCCGTTCAAATAGGTCGTCATCTGGCTGTGCTAGTTGGTGGTTATTGGTACCCGGCTAAGCAACTAGTTACATACACCTCCTTTGTATGTAATTGCGATCGTTGGCAATATTCCCCAGAGGAAGCGGTTGCTTTACTCTGCGAATTGACTTTCATCCGTGCTCAATATGTGGATTTTGTAGTTGGCAAACCAGAACCGGTAAATAGCTCATTTTCTATCATGTTTTGCAGTCAATTAAAAAGGATTCAGGATCGCCTTATGGTATTCTGATACTACATCCGTAACCCTTTCACGTGGATCACCTTATTCTTGCACCACAATAGTTTTCATTAAACAATATTATTATCTACCAACTCAAATTCTAAACCTATGACAACTCCAAAATACCTAACTAAGTCACAATTTAAGATTGCATTTGATTGTCTCACCAAACTTTATTATACTGGTAAAAGAGGACAGTACGCAGACAATAGTGTCGATAATTCCTTCCTAGAGTCGCTTGCTAATGGCGGGTTTCAAGTGGGCGAACTTGCCAAGTATATGTTTTGTGAAGATCCGGTTGCAGAGGGTATCACAATCGAGAGCAGCGATTACGTGGAATCCGTAGAACTCACTCGCCAACGACTTAGCAGAACAGGGAAAGTGGTAATCGCAGAAGCTGCCTTTCTAGCTGAACAAATGTTCATCCGGGCTGATTTGGTTGTTAAGGAAGGCACTATTCTTCATCTTTATGAAGTTAAAGCAAAATCTTTTGATGATGAGGCGAACGATGATTCGGCAACCACTATTGACTCCTTTATTTCGTTCAAGGGTAAACCACAGGAAAAAGTTAACACCAAGTGGGTCCCTTATCTTTACGACCTCGCTTTTCAGAAGTACGTGATACAAAAGGCATACCCGCAATTCGAAATCCGTGCCCATTTGATCTTGCCCAACAAACAAGCAAAAACAACAGTAGATAACCTCAATCAATTATTCAGAGTAGCCCGAGAAAACGACAACGTGCGCGTGATACCCGCTCCAGGTCTGAAAAAATCTGACCTTGGAGATTGTATTTTAACTATCATAAATCTAGATGATATTCTACAAAAAATTTATAATAAATATCACCTTCCTACGGAACGAACAATTGCTCCGACATTTGAGCAGTTCGTTCGCCTTTGTTTGCTATCCTATGCCAATGACGATCGTATATTTACGCCATTGAGTTCAAAGTGTAAAAAATGTCAATTCAAAATTAGCCCTGCAAATGAAAAGGGGCTACAAAGTGGATTTCATGAATGTTGGAAAGAGCAAACAAATCTTTATACAGCAGAACTTGAAAAGCCGCTAGTCCTTGACTTGTGGTTAGGAAAATCGGGAAATAGAAATATTGTTGATGGACTGATTTCACAGCATACGTTTTTGTTGGAGAGCGTCACGGCAGAACAGATACAGCCAATAGCCAATGAAACAGAATCTAAGTCGCAGCCCGGTTTAACACCCACTGAAAGACGCATTTTGCAGATAGAACTTACAAAGTCAGAAACTCCAAAAAGTTACTTTGATAAAGAAGGGTTCTTGATGCAATCTGCAAGTTGGGTGTACCCTCTTCACATGATTGACTTTGAAACATCCACTGTTGCACTGCCATTTCATAAGGGCGCAAAGCCTTATCAGGGAATAGCATTCCAGTTTTCTCACCATATTATGCAGGAGGATGGCACCATTGAGCACGCGGATCAATTCCTACACCTCGAGCAAGGTGTTTACCCGAATATTGAATTCATCCGGGCATTAAAACAAGTACTGGAAAAAGATAACGGAACAATCTTCCGATACCATAACCACGAGAATACCTACCTCCGCATGATACACAGGCAACTTAAGGATGGACTAGGCGACATATCAGATGCTGAGAGAGCGGAAACGATGGCATTCATCGACACCATTACAACTTACAAAGATGAGCGTAAGAAAATTCACACGGGAGCCCGCAATATGGTTGACATGTATGAGTTAGTACTTAAATACTATTATTCGCCCTGGGCAAGTGGTAGCAATTCCATCAAGAGCATACTTCCTGCTATAATTAAAGATAGTACTTATTTGCGCGAAAAGTATAGCGGGCAAGGAGTTTATGGGAAAAACCTCAAAGTGAAAAGTCTGAATTTTGATGATCATATCTGGATCAGCCAAGCCACATCCAATGATCCCTACAAAACGTTACCAGCGGTATTCTCGGATCATTCTAAAGAAGACCTTGACAATCTAGTCAATAACCTTGAATGCTTGGCAGACGGTGGTTCTGCCCTTACAGCATATGGCTATTTGCAATACACAGATCTTAGCCCTGAAAAACGCCAAAATATAAAGGATGCGCTGCTTCGATATTGTGAATTGGATACAATGGCGATGGTTATGATTTTGGAGGGCTGGACATCCTTGCTAGATTAATTTTCTTTCGCACTTTTGTAAATGATAAAAAGTGCCAATGATGCAACAAATTTTTAATGAGATTCTGAATTCAAACCATTATTAACAAACAAGCGATGAACAAACTAAAAAAACTATTTATTGAAATTGTTACGAAGTCGACAATGGAAAAAAATAAGGTATGAAATAGGATGCAACACAGCCCTTCTATTGCTTGGTATCCGATTGCTGCTTACAGTAATTATTATTTTTAAATGATTGTTAACTCACACAATTATATAAACACAAATTTATGAAACTAAAAGAATCCGAATTAAAATTTACTAAAAAAATAGGAAAAAAGATTTTCGAGAATTTGCATAAAGACATTATACCCGATTGGGCTGGACTTGTTTTATCACGTTTTGACGATTACATAAATGATTTTCCAACTTGTATTGTTGAACTTTATCCTATCATTAATAACAAAGACCGATGGAAAGAAGCCAGCAACCAATTTAACAAAATCAGATTATT
>CAMBZT010000121.1 GCA_945872405.1 Chitinophaga pinensis
ATTTCGTTAAAAGCGAATGATACGATTGGTCAGAATTTTCAACTGACTGAAGTAACCAAGGAACTTGGATTGATGGTAGTTACAGGCACTAAGTATGAAAAAGATGTGAGTGAACAAGTGGTATCTGTTGAGGTATTAAAGTTGAGTACAATTCAAAATTCAAATTCAAAAATGACGGAGTCGTTGAACAAAGTGCCCGGTGTAAATATGGTAGGTGGGAATATCAGTATTCGAGGTGGTTCAGGTTTTAGTGATGGCGCAAATACTCGTGTTTTAATGCTTTTAGATGATATGCCATTGGTTGGGGCAGAAAATGGTGCTATACATTGGGATGCTTTGCCATTAGAAAGTGTGGAGCAAATGGAGGTCATTAAAGGGGCTTCTTCTGCCCTATACGGTACCAGTGCATTGAATGGAGTTATCAATTTAAGAACCGGTAATCCTCGTAGCGATATACCTTACACAAAAATTGTCGCTAATTTTGGTGGATATGATCAACCCAAAGAAAAGCGCTATTCGGCATGGTGGAAAAAAGACAATCACACGCCGATGTTTGGAGGTATTTCATTAGTTCATCGAAGAAAATTCAAGTATTTCGATTTGTCATTTGGTGCGAATTATTTGCAAGACCAGAGTTATTTGAAGTTTAATGATCAGAAAAAAATCAGATATCAAATTAAGTTGCGTCGCGTGTTTCAAGGGAAGTTACAAGGCTTAACAATCGGCATTAATAATACCTATGCACATGAATCGGGTAATCAAAATTTTACATGGAGTAGCTTTCGTTACAAAACAGATGCAGATGGCGTGGTAACAAGCTATGTCGATTCATTAATTTATTACCCCTTTGCAAAGGATGCATTTTTAGACAGAAATTTAAACATCGATCCCTATCTTACCTACTTCAATAATAATGGGGATAAGCATGCGCTAAAGTTCAGATTCTATAATAGTAAGCATATCGATTCAGAATTGAGAAATAGTAATTTTGATCCTTTTGCTATTCCAAATTATACTAGTAATGGTGCACCTTTATTTTCTAATACAAAGCAATTCTATGGTGAGTATTCGTATGTGAAGCAGATGGAGAAAATCGATCTGAATATCACCACTGGTCTTGCAGGATATTACGCAACTATTAACAGTAAAACCTTTAATGGTTTACATAAAGTAGGTAATATTGGTATTTATGTTCAAGCAGAAAAAAAGTTCTTCAAGCGTTTGACAGTTTCTGGTGGGGCGAGGGCGGAGTTTTCTAAAATAGATAATATTATCGCTCGAAAAGATATCAGTTTTAATGAGAAAAAACCACTCTTAAGTCCTGTAGTGCCGGTGTTTAGATTAGGCTTAAATCTACAAGCTGCAAAAGGAACTTTTCTAAGAGCCTCATTCGGACAAGGCTATCGATTTCCTACTTCTGCAGAATTGTTTGTGTTGACAAGCAAAGCAGGGGGTAGAGTGTATCCCAATCCAGTCTTACGTCCTGAAGATGGATGGAGTGCCGAGATTGGTATAAAGCAAGCAGTGAAAGTAAAAGAATGGTTTGCCTATTTTGACTTAGTAGGATTTTATTCGCATTACAGAAATATGATTGAATACCGTTTAGGAGAATTTGTGAATCCAAATGATTCTGTGGTAGGTTTCGGTGCCCAAGCACAAAATGTGAATAAAGCAACCATATTTGGAACGGAGGTTTCAGCCTTTGGACAGGGAAAATTATTTGGGGTGCCATTTAACTTCATTATTGGTTATTCATTGACTTTACCATTTGAATCAGATACTTTAAAAAATCTCTTTGTATCAAAAAGAAGTTTAACTGATAAGGATGCACCTACCTTGGATTTTAGAAATATTCATAGTTTTAAAGCAGATATTGAAGCGAGTTATAAAGGCATAACGCTAGGCATTAGTATGGTATATAATAGTTTTGTCAACCGCTTACCAGCATCTTCTACGGGTTTTGCACCTGGAATTTTGGACTATCGTAAATTACATAGCAAAGGTAATTTCGTGATGGATGCCCGTCTTTCGTATAACCTTACCAAAAAATCAAAAATTGCATTTATTGCAAAGAATTTATTGAATACAGAATATATGTTAAGAGCAGGTTTTATTGAAGCACCAAGAAGCTATGCAATGCAGGTTTCGTATGAATTCTAGGAATGATTGCGACTGCTTGATAATACCAAATGGAAATATAAAAAGGAGTCAATATTGACTCCTTTTTATTGTGAAATTTGATGTTCTATTTTCTATTCTGTGCATCCACCACTGCAATGGTGGTCATGTTTACGATTTCACGCACCGAACTGCCCAATTGCAAGATATGTACAGGTTTGTTTAATCCCATAAGAATAGGACCAATAGCTTCTGCATTACCTAATTCTTGCATCAATTTATAAGCGATATTTCCCGAAGTTAAATCCGGAAAAATAAATGTATTCACATCCTTATCTACCAATCTACTGAATGGAAACTGCTCCTTTAGCATTTCATTATTTAAAGCGAAATTGGCTTGTATGTCGCCATCAATAATCAAGTCTGGGTATAAATCTTGAACAATTTTTGTGGCAGCTTGTACTTTCTTCGGTACTTCACCATGTGTAGATCCGAAATTCGAATAAGAGAGCATCGCAATACGCGGTGTAATATTAAATTGACGGACAGTTGCGGCAGTTAGCACTGCAATGTCTGCAAGTTCCTGTGCCGTCGGGTTAGTGTTCATAGTTGTATCTGCAAAGAAATAGGGACCTCGTTTTGTAACGATGATGTATAATCCAGCTACACGACTTACATTATCACGCACGCCAATTACGTCAAATGCAGGTTTAATCGGTGCTCCATACTGACGTGTTAATCCAGAAATCATGGCATCAGCAACACCTGTTTCTACAAGCATCGCACCGAAATAATTTCTGTCTCGCATGTGTCGACGAGCTTCATATTGTGTGAGTCCTCTTCTTTTTCTTTTGTTCCATAACCAATCGCCAAATTCATTTCTGCGTGTTTCTTCCTCTGGCAACCAACAATCAAATATTTCTGTATCGCCCATATCTAGATTATGCTCCTCGATGAGCCCAATAATCTTTTCTTTATTGCCCAATAAGATAGGAATAGCAATGCCTTCATCTTTGGCAACATGCGCTGCCTTCAAAATTTTAAAAGTATCTGCTTCAGCAAATACGACTCGCTTCGGTGCTGATTTTGCTTTATTGGCAAGACTTCTAATCAATTTATTATCTCTGCCCAATCGATTGTCTAATTCAAATTTATAAGCTTCCCAATCTGTAATTATTCCTTTCGCCACCCCGCTATCGATCGCTGCTTTGGCAACAGCAGCACTTACTGTAGACAACAAACGACTATCAATTGGTTTTGGAATAATGTATTCTGGTCCGAATACTAAATTTTTATAACCATAAGTCAGGTTCACATGTTCAGGTACGGTTTCTTTGGTTAATGCCGCAATAGCAAGTGTGGCAGCGAGTTTCATCTCTTCGTTGATACAAGTAGCACGGACATCTAGAGCACCTCTAAAAATAAAAGGGAACCCCAATACATTATTGACTTGGTTTGGATGGTCGGATCTACCTGTAGCGAAGATGATATCTTTTCTTGAAGCAATAGCTTCTTCATAAGAAATTTCTGGTGTAGGGTTAGCTAAGGCAAACACAATACAATTAGGTGCCATTGAACGAATCATCTCTTGATTTAA
>CAMBZT010000122.1 GCA_945872405.1 Chitinophaga pinensis
ATTGCTGATATTACCAAAGACAAACAATTATTACAAATGGCTCGCGACGACGCCAAAGAAATTTTAGCGCTCGATCAGCGATTAGTTCTACCTGAACATCAACAGTTACGAAATTATATTTTAGACACGAGCAGTCAAAAAACCATTTGTAGTAAAATCTCTTAGATGTCCATTTCTACGACCATTGGACAATGATCAGAATGCTTGGCATCAGGTAATATCGCTGCATCCGTAATCGCCGTTTTTAAATTTTCTGTTACCGCCACATAATCGATACGCCAGCCTTTATTATTCGCTCTTGCATTGGCGCGATAGCTCCACCAAGTATATTGATGTGGCTCTTGATTGATTGCTCTGAAAGAATCTACCATGCCAGCACTGGTAAATAATTTCTCCATCCATTCGCGCTCTTCTGGTAAAAAACCCGACGAATCTTTATTGCCTTTCGGGTCATGAATATCAATGGCTTTATGACAAATATTATAGTCACCACAAAGAATGAGTTTTGGTCTTTCTTTTTTTAAGAGCTCAATATATTCATACATCTCATCTAAAAATATCATTTTAAATCCTTGTCGCTCCTCTCCCGAACTGCCCGATGGATAATAGATAGAAGCGATAGAAATATCACCAATATCGATACGAATCATTCGTCCTTCAAAATCATGCGCATCAATTTTATTGCCCATCACTACTTTATCAGGCTTTATTTTTGTGAGAATGCCTACACCACTATAACCCTTCTTTTGTGCCGAATACCAATAACAATGATAGCCCAAATCTTCAAATGCTTTGGCATCAATTTGATTTGGCTGCGCCTTCGTTTCCTGAAAACAATAGACATCGTAATTCGTTGCTTTTACCCATCCTACAAGGTCTTTGGTCATTGCCGCACGAATGCCATTCAAATTATAAGTACATATTTTCATTGTCGAAATTTTTACAATATTAGAAAATAATTCTTCATAAAGTCAGTGTTTTTATGAAGGGCGCATGGCTCCTTTAGTCCCGATTCTAGAATCGGGAGCCACCATGCTATTCGTTGCAAGTCCGAAGAATTTCGGACCTCGCTATGCTGCGGGCTTTCCACTGCTATCATTTGCGCGGTATTTCGATGCCATATCAAAGAATCTAAATTTTGAAATTTCTATCAACAACATTTTTTATCTCAATAATTTAATGAAATAATGACACGCAGGGTGTGATGAGTTCATATAGCTCACATACATTGCGAAGTAATTTCAATCAATTTTAGTTTAAAAAAAATCTCACGAAATGAAAAATTTAATCCTATTGCTCACCTTTGTCTTCACCTCAAGTATCTCTTTCTCACAAATTAATCTAGTATCAAATCCTGATTTAGAAGCTCATACTACCTGCCCCACTGACTGAAGGCAATTTGATGGATTTATAGATGACTGGTTCAATCCATCTCTTTGCTATTAGCGATTTGGAATTTCAAACAATCTTGTATAAGCATTTGTAATCTGATTTCCAATAAAATCATCCACCATTTTCCAGCTATAAAATCCTTAAAAGCTAAGCATCCTTTAGCTAAGCTCATTTATCAATTAGTATTAACACCAATGTTGTATCATTCGCAACTTTGCAGCAGAATTAACACGCTATGGACTTAGAGTAACTTGCTTAACGAATGCCCGCGTTAGTGACTGGCAGCAGTAGCGCCATCGGCCTACTGCCAAAGGCATGGCGCTCCTCTTTTGTTCCTCGATGAGCGCAACGCCCTAAAAAGAATGATTTAAATCATCTGGACGAAAAGCCTCAATAGTATTGTTTTTGTGTAGCTTTGTCATAGATTAAAAAGGAGAACTGATGAACTTTAGAAATACGCTCGAATTTGCCAGAGAAATGGATGCACAAGATCCCTTGGCACAATTTAGAAATCGATTTTATATACCACAAAAGGATGGCAAAGACTGCATTTATTTGTGTGGTAACTCGCTTGGATTGCAGCCAAAATCTGTCAGAGAAAAGATTGAACAGGAGTTAATCGACTGGCAAAACTTAGGTGTAGAAGGCCATTTTCATGGTAAAAATCCTTGGTTTTCTTATCATCATTTTCTATCCAAAGAAACGGCAAACCTAGTAGGAGCAAAAGAAAGCGAGGTGGTGGTGATGAATTCTTTAAGTGTAAATTTGAACTTATTAATGCTTAGTTTTTATACACCAACTGCAACAAGAAATAAAATTTTGGTAGAGGCTGGTGCTTTTCCTTCTGACTATTATGCGGTGGAGCAAATCATTAAAATGAAAGGATTTGATCCTAACGAATGTATGGTGGAATGCAAACCAAAAGCTGGTCAATACACCCTTGAAACCGCCGATATACTTCAACAAATTGAGGCCTTGGGCGACTCATTAGCATTGGTGATGTTCGGTGGTGTGAATTACTATACTGGTCAATATTTTGATTTGAAAAGCATTACTACCGCTGGTCATCAAGTGGGTGCGAATGTTGGTTTTGACTTAGCACATGCCACTGGCAATCTGCCTATGCAATTGCATGATTGGAATATAGATTTTGCGACATGGTGTTCTTATAAATATTTGAATAGTGGTCCTGGCGGTACTTCTGGCGTTTTTGTGCATGAGCGTTATGGCAACAATCCTGACCTACCACGATTGGCGGGTTGGTGGGGCCATGATGAAAAGACACGTTTTCTGATGAAGAAAGGATTTGTTCCACAAGAAGGGGCAGCAGGCTGGCAGATGAGTAATGCCCAAATTTTTCCGATGGCGATCCATAAAGCATCTTTAGAAATTTTTGAAGAAGCAGGCTTAAACAATTTGCGCCAAAAAAGTGTCCTACTTACAGGCTTTCTTGAATTTTTAATCGATGCGGCAAACAAAGAAAAAGAGTTAGGGTTTGAAATCATTACACCACGAAATCTAAATGAAAGAGGTTGCCAAATTTCATTATTAACCAAAGCAAATGGGAAAGAATTGTTCAATCAATTAACAGAAAAAGGGGTGATTGCAGACTGGCGAGAGCCCAATGTGATAAGGGTTGCACCGGTGCCTTTGTATAATAGTTTCGAAGATGTTTTCACTTTTGTTTCCCTACTTACGCAATAGCAACTTTTAAAATTTATCAATACAATAGCAAAAATATTTATGGAAAATTCAAATCATTCAATTGTTATCGGGGCAGGTTTAGTGGGCTCTTTATTGGCGATTAATCTAGCGAAAAGAGGACATAAAGTGGGTGTGTACGAATACCGACCAGATATGCGTCAGGCAGATATATATGCAGGCAGATCTATCAATTTGGCATTGAGCACTAGAGGTTGGACGGCATTAGATAAAATTGGTGTGGGGGATAAGATTAGAGAAATTGGTATCCCTATGTATGGCCGACAAATACATAATGCTGATGGCACAGAAACCTATCAACCATATGGCAAGGAGAATGAGGCTATTTATTCGGTGAGTCGTGGTGAGCTGAACAAACAATTGATTATTGAAGCCGATAAGCATGAGAATGTACAATTTCACTTTAATCAGAAATTGATAAAGAACGATATGAAGCGCAATCATTTATTGTTGCACGACATGAAGTTAGACGAGAATCACGAAATTTCTGGAGATGTGATTTTTGGTGCTGATGGCGCTTTTTCTAGGGTTCGTTATGGGATGCAAAAAATGCC
>CAMBZT010000123.1 GCA_945872405.1 Chitinophaga pinensis
TTTTCCGCCCTTGTTGGTGTTTTTCACCAACAAGTATTTAACAAAGCAACATCAAGAAACGATTAAACACAACATGTAAACTAACGCCAAGCATGAATAATAAAAAGTTTTTTCCATGGTTTGTGTCCCCACAAAGCATCTTCTAATGACTGCCCTTGTTGGCGTTTTTCAACAACAATACTATCTAGACTTGCAATATTGCTGTGTATCTGTATGAACGCATGGCTGCGTAAGCGACAGCAGCGGTAGCTCCGACAGCTATGGAGGACTACAAGCGTATGGCGCGACCCTGGCTGATCAAAAGAGCTTCATGAAGAGGAAAACCATGCTGAGCCAGGGATACGCACAAAAAACACTTTCTATCTTTTTACCTCGCTTTTGCGTAGCTTTGTGCGCTCAAATGGTTAGCATTGGAAGATACATTTCAAATTAAACTCAATGTGTTCGAAGGTCCCTTCGACCTGCTCCTTTTCTTTATAGAAAGGGATGAATTAGATATTTATGATATTCCGATTTCGAAAATTACGGATGATTTTTTGGTATATATTCGACATGCAGAGCAGATGAATATTGAGTTGGCGAGTGAATTTATTTTGGTAGCTGCAACGTTGATGCGTGTGAAGGCGAAGATGTTGATTCCACGTAAGGAATTGGACGAAACGGGGAAAGAGATTGATCCTCGTGATGAGTTGGTGAACAGATTATTGGAATACAAGAAGTACAAAGAAGTAACGGAAACATTGCGTCAGATGGAAGAGGAAAGATGGCTGATGTTGAAGCGGGGCAATATTCCTACCGAATTGAAAAAGATAGGCGAGGCTTTTAGTTCCGAAACAGATTTGCAATCCTTGAGCTTGTTTAAGTTGATGAAGACTTTCCAAAAAGTGACCGATCGTTTCGAAAAAGAGCAGAACAAACCGGTGCATCAAATTGTTCAATACCCTTATACCATTGCAGAATCGAAAGAATATTTGCTTGGCCTTATTGCGATGACACCTGATAAAATGGCCTTTGAACGTGTGTTTGATGTATGTGAAACCCGTGTGCATGCTATTTATTTATTTCTCTCTATTCTTGAGTTAGTGCAGGAGAAATTTTTACAGATTATTGTCGGTGAAGGTTTTAATAATTTTTGGATAGTTGGCGGCCATGGAGAAGAATGATGCGCAATTAAAAAAAATATTAAGTGGCAGGAAAGTGTTGTTGCCATTGATATTGAGTCTTATTATTTTTATTATTCTTTTTAGAAATATTTCTTTCCATTCCTTTCAGGATATCCAATTAAATGTTGTTTTTTATGTTGCTATGTTTGGAGCTATTAGCATGGCTATACTTCGTGATATGGCTTATGTATGGCGACTTCGACTGCTCTCAGACAATATCATCTCATGGAAAAAGTGTTTGCAAATTGTTTTGTTATGGGAGTTTGCATCGGCCTTAACGCCTAGTGCGGTGGGTGGTTCAGTAGCTGCTGTTCTGATGCTAGAGCGCGAAAAAATTCCATTAGGCAAAAGCACTTCCATTATTTTGATAGCTGCTTTTTTAGATGAGTTGGTCTATATTTTAGTGATGCCAATATTGTTTTTGCTGATGGGTGATCAATTATTTAATTTTGATGTTATATGTCCAGATGCCATACAGCTCTATGTTTCGTCGTGGTACGGAGAAGTAAAAACAATAGTCATCTCCATTTATGCCTTTTTGTTTTTGGTGTATGTGGTGATGTTTTATGGTTTGTTTATTGACGCGCGCGCATTAAAAAGAGCGTATCATTTTTTGTCACGAATGTCGTGGTTGAGAAGATGGCAACAAACATTATATCAAGCCGGAGATGATATTGTAATAGCCTCTGAGACTTTTAGTAAAAAACCATTTTCGTTTTGGATGAATAGTTTTTTTGCCACTTTTTTGTCGTGGAGTGCGCGTTATATGGTTGCTTTTTTTGTGGTATGGGCAGTGAGCGGTATGCTGCCTAATTTAATAGAAATCTATGGTCGCCAATATTTTATACGCACTCTCACTATATTGCCGCTATCGCCTGGTGGTATTGGTATAGCAGAGATTGCTTTTGTGGCTTTTTTATGTCAGTTTATGCCTGGACAATTATCTCGTGTTGCTGCATTAATTTGGCGCATATTGTCTTATCATCTCTATCTTATACTCGGAACAATTGTATTGCCTTTTTGGTTAAGAGAAGAAAAGCATTAAATACTAACACAACCTAAAAAAAGAATAAATTTGCAAACGCATATTCAGTCACACGTATTCACACAGAAAGCAAGCATTGCCTTATGACAGCAAAAACATATGACATCATCATTATCGGCGCAGGAATCGTAGGATTAGCGACAGCTTATAAGCTGCTCGAAAAAAACAAAGGCCTTTCCATCGCTGTTTTAGATAAAGAAAATCGCGTAGGGCGACACCAAACTGGCAATAACAGTGGCGTGATTCATTCAGGCATTTATTATAAACCCGAAGGAATGCGCGCCAAAAATAATCGCGAAGGGTATCAGATGTTAATTGACTTCTGTCAAAAAGAAAATATCAGTTATGATATCTGCGGTAAAATTATTGTGGCCACGGAAAAACATCAACTGCCCACTTTGGATGTGATTTTAGATAGAGGCAAACAAAATGGTTTAGAAAATTTGAAGATGTTAGAAATCGACGAATTAAAAGCCATCGAACCGCATGTTGGTGGCTTAAAAGGCATTTGGGTACCACAAGCGGGCATCGTTGATTTCCCTGCCGTAAACAATACTTATGCGAAGAGAATACAAGAATGGGGAGCCGACATTTTTCTAAATGAGAAGGTGATCAAAATTGAAAACAATGGCAGTGTTTGTCAGATTATAACAGAAAACAAAACATATAGCAGCAAATTGATGGTGAATTGCGCTGGTTTGTATAGCGATAAGATTGCTGAATTTACTCATCCGAAAAAGTTAGGCATGAAAATTTTGCCTTTTAGAGGTGAGTATTATAAGTTGAGACCAGAGAAAGAATATTTGGTAAAGAATTTAATTTATCCTGCACCAGATCCAAGTTTTCCTTGGCTGGGCGTTCATTTCACACGAATGATTCATGGAGGTATTGAAGCAGGACCCAATGCTGTATTGGCTTTCAGAAGAGAAGGTTATAAAAAAATGGATATCAATATTCCGGAGTTATTTGAAACAATAACCTACCCTGGATTTAGAAAAATGGCTACTAAATTTTGGCGCCAAGGCATGGATGAATATAGACGTTCCTTTTTTAAATCGGCATTTACAAAGGCTTTGCAGACCTTGCTTCCAGAGTTGCAAGAAGATGATTTAATTACTGGTGGTGCTGGTGTTCGTGCACTAGCTTGCGGCGAAGATGGTAGTTTATTAGATGATTATATTTTTATGGATGACAAAAATGTGGTGAACGTTTGTAACGCACCATCGCCCGCAGCTACTTCGTCACTTAGCATTGGCAACTATATTGCAGAGGTTGTATTGGCAAAAATGAAATAAGTATTCTATTCTTTTTCCCTTGAGTCTTAGCCAATGAGCCTTATTCTAAAGTGAAAGATGGCACAACACACATTTCGACTTGGCATTGATGCATGAATACGAAAAACTGCCTGAAGCATAAAACAAAAAAGAGTGCGAAC
>CAMBZT010000124.1 GCA_945872405.1 Chitinophaga pinensis
CGCGACATCACATGATGTATACCAGGCAAGGCATTGATGCTCGGCGGACCTTCATAAAAAATATAAGGTTTTGCAGCTTCACGCTCACTCATACTCTTCTGAAAAATATCATTCGCCTGCCAAAAAGCCAATATCTCTTTGTCTATTTCCGGCAACTGCATCCCGCTGTATTCTGGAAACTGTCCCTTTTGATCTGCATTTTTTTGATTCATCATTCCTTGTCTTCTATAAAAGTTTGCAAAAATAAGGATTTCAAGCGAGAAAAAGACAGCGAATTCGGCTGTCCAAAAGCCATCCATTTCTTTTCATTTTGGGCGTATCGCCCGGCCGCAAAGACAAAGCGCCCGGCCGTCCTGCTTTCTGCAGTAGCCCGATAAAGCAGCGGGGCTACTGCTGCCAATCAGTTACGCGGTGTTTCGTTCTGAATGTAGCCTTTCGCTTTTCAGTGAATTACCGAAGCTCAGATTTAATTTTACAATAGAATGACAATAAAAAAATCACTTATTGAAAACATCTCATGGATGCTTACTATCTTGCATGATAAATTTAAATATATTTTGAATGCTGTTAGGTGATAGTACTTGACAGGGTGAAAAACAAAAACTTAGCAACATGAAATTACTTATAACCTTAATTCTATTCAGTTTATTTATTGACATGAGTGCGCAAAGTACAGTTGGATATAGGCTTGCTTCCAGCAGTATTAGAGAATATCCTGGCGGAAGTTCAAGTTCCAGCATTGATTCCTGTAGATACTCATACTCCGGAACTTCTTTTCTTTTTCCAGGTGTAACCAATTTCCAAAACTATAGAAGTCTCGATTATTATTATGCAGAAAAAAATACTGTCTATCTTTTTGACACATGCTTTCACGAAGTTTATTATCCAGGCTCAACCGCTGCTGATATAAAAGAAAAATATGCTCATCATTATGACATTTACAATCTACCTGATACCTTTTTTAAGATAAATGGAGTTATGTCGCTAGTCCCATTTTTTAATGATAATGGCAAAACATTTATTCAAAGAGATAGCCTGAATAGAACTAGTTATACAGCCTCTTACAACAATTTTATTTCCACCAATTTGTATTACTTATTTCATACCGATTCAGTCTATTACGATATTCCAGCCAAAAATGAATCTCATTATGAGAATTTCTACGACTCACTTACATCTAATACAATTGCTTCTGTTATCACTGTTATAAAAAATGGAGCCGCACCAAATACACAAATTTATTTATTCAAATCTTTTCAATTTGATCCGATTACACATTTGCCAACTTCAGTATACTTGGACAGTAGTATCACTTACAATAATGCATTAAATATTCCGGATTCATTAGTATTTTGTAATAGTATGATTGGTGAGCATTCTTATTCCTACACTTATAAGTCCCTCTATATAAAAGACACCTTAAATCACATAAGTCATGATACTACATTCGAGTATGATGGAGTAAGATGGCAATACCAAAGCTTAACTGATAAATATTATATTACTCATCCGTATATTGATTCTGTAAAAGAAATAATTTACTTACCATACGCAATTATTCCAACTGGTTTTGAGCCAACTGGAGACACAAATATTTATATACATGACTATATCAACAGAAGCTATACTCAGCATAATTACAATCATCGCTACATGCTTGATGGACCACACAATACCACAATTTTTGATTCCATCGATGACAATAAACTCATCTATTACAACTATAATTATGTGGCAGCTTATACAGATTCCACTTATTGGGAATATAACACGTATGGACAAATTGTTTCTCAAAATAATTTCTCTCGATATTCAGGCTCTCCCTACAATCAAAATTTAGAATCATACTGCTATGATACTTCTGCAATAACTTCTATTGGCACTTTATTGAAAGATTTTCCATTACTAGTTCATCCTAATCCTACTTCAGATTTTCTATTTGTTGCTAGTCAATCTGTACAAGATGATTGTGGATACATGATTATAGATAATCTAGGACATACTGTACAAAGTAATTCTCGGTTGAATTTAACTTCGGGTAGAATTGATATAAGAAGTCTGATGCCAGGCAACTATACCCTCATCCTAAAAAATAAATTCGAAACTAAATATGCTAAATTTAATAAGTATTGATTTTAAAAATATTATATATTTTCCATAATTTCGCTACTCATGATTTATCTTATACGCATTCTTAGTGGAGAACATAAAGTAGTCGCCTCTGGAAAATTTGTAAAAGAGTAAAAATGAAAAAAAGTTAGATCATTCGTATGAGTAGAAATTTCTTCTAATTGCATTTACCATATTTGGTCTTTCATCAAATAAAGAAAAGAAATCATGAAAAGGAATAAGTTAAGCAGCATACGCAATATCGTTATCGTTTTTGGCCTTTTATTCTTCCTCTCAGCCTGTCAAGATGCCAGTTTAAAAAGGCAATTCGTCTTTTTTAATTCCAGTGATGAAGAGTTGGAATTGGTCATAGAGCGAAATGACAAATACGAAATTCAAGAAAAAGTTCAGGCACATAAACAACTTTTTCAAGTGCTAAAGCCAGGCAAAGTGAAGATCATCACATTCAATAAAAACAATGATTGTTTAAAATTACGAAAGGATTATGTGGTAGAAGCAGACAGCAATGGACTCAGTAGCTATACCTGTCTTGATTTGGTAGGAAATACAAAATATGCAACGGTTGCTTCTTCTTATTTATATGGTGCCACCAATAGTTTAGCACAAGCGATTAGCGATACAAAATCAGGCAATGGGAAACAAATACTGGGTGCCATAGAAGATGGCGATAAAGGCTTCCAACTCAATTTTGCCCCAGCATGGCCCTATGAACCATTACCCAAAGAGATAGGTGCCTTAAGTGCGGGATGGGTATTGGTTCCCATCTCAGAAAAAATAGATACTGAAGACAAGACTGCTTTGTATGCATATATCGACCAATATCTGAATGCTCTTGGAACTAAACCATAATTATTGAGGCAGTTTAATTACGATACCCTTGCCAAAAGCCTTTGAAGTTTGAATCAACTCGAAACAAATCATCGCTTTTCCTAAAAAAAGGACAATATCAATCTAGAGAGAACTTTTCAGCCTCTAGACTGTTTATAATTTTAAGAAACTTTAATTACAAAGTGTCGTACAATTAATGAAATAGCACCTATTTTTACATACTAACAACTAACTTAAAAAAAATGAAAATGAAAAAGTACTTTTTTACCTTACTATTTGTAAGTAGCTTATTATTAATGCGTGCTGCTGAAGTCAACATTGGTTTTGGAGCAGGCTTCGGCAATGCCTATTCACCTGCCTTAGTAACGGTTAATGTAGGTGATTCTATTTTATGGGAAGGAGACTTTAGTAGCCATCCTCTTGCCTCTTTAACCATACCTGTTGGTGCTGCTAGTTTCAGTCAAAGTAGTGGTGGTTCGTTTTGGTATGCAGTAACCACACCAGGTGTTTATAATTATAAGTGTACTGTGCATGCAGGAATGACTGGAACTTTCACAGCTAATGCAGTTTCAACAAACATCAGTAACATAAACAATTATAGCAATTTCAAAATTTTTCCAACTACAGTTCAGAACAATATTTATGTTGA
>CAMBZT010000125.1 GCA_945872405.1 Chitinophaga pinensis
ACATCACCGATGAGGTAGGACCATAGTCCAGCATTCGTAGATAGAGCGATGGCATAATTTGTTTCGAGCGTCACTTCTCCAATATGCAATCGTTTGGGGTTTATGGTTGGTATTTCTTTTTCTTCTATAAATTCATAAAATATACCGGCATCCAAATTAAGTAAAAGTCCATCTTGCTTTTGTTTGTCCTGATAGGCAATAAAGCCTTCGCTGGCAGGATAGGTTTCTATGCTATCGATATCTTTGCCCATTAAGGCTTTTATCTTTTTTTGATAGGGTTGATAATTCACCCCTCCATATACCAGTAAAGAAAGCTTTGGAAAAAGCGTTATCAAATTATTCTTTCCCGATTTCTTTAAAAGCTGCTCGAAATACATCACCAACCAAGGAGGAATACCGCTGATTAAAGTCATTGATTCAGCAACTGTTTCTTCGACAATGGCATCGACTTTTTGCTCCCAATTTTCAATGCAATTCACTGCATAGGATGGTTTTCTATTTTTGTGTAGATAGGCAGGTACATGATGATACATGATGCCTGAAAGTCTTCCGGTGTCTATGTTTGCTTTGTTGTCTAAAACAGGACTCCCTTGTAAAAAAATCATTTTGCCCTCGATAAAATCTGTGTTTCCTGTTTCATGTATATAAAAAAACAAGGCATTTCTTGCGGCGACTATATGATGATTGATAGACTCTTTTGTGATGGGAATATATTTTTCACCACTCGTGGTGCCACTCGTTTTGGCAAAGTAGATAGGTTTGCCTTTCCAAAATACATTTTCTTCGCCAGCAAGAATTCTTTGAATATAGGGCTCTAATTTTTCGTAGACATGCAGAGGAATAGTAGAGCTGTATTCTTTGTAATCTTTGATTTGTGTAAAATGAAAGTCTTTACCAAATGCAGTATTTGCAGCACTTTGAAGCAATACGCGCAGAAGCATCAATTGATTATTTTCGGCATCTTGATGCAAGCGGTAATTTTTATTTACTGCTTGTTTTGCCCAAATTTTTGCTATGAAAGATTTTATTGACATCTTAGAATATTTACAAAGGTAGGAATATTCAAAATGTATAGTTGAATAGCTTATTTTTGTTGAATGAAGATGCATGAAAAATATATGCAACAATGCCTTGACCTAGCCATAAAAGGATTGGGAGCTGTTTCACCGAATCCCATGGTAGGAGCTGTTTTGGTGTATGAAGGTAGGGTGATTGGTGCTGGCTATCATGAGCGATATGGCGAAGCACATGCAGAAGTAAATTGTTTACATAGTGTGCAAGAAGCGGATAAGCCTTTCATTGCAGCCTCCACGCTTTATGTGAGTTTAGAACCCTGTTCCCATTTTGGGAAAACGCCACCTTGCGCTGATTTAATCATTGCCAATAAAATCAAAAAGGTGATTGTAGCTTGTTTAGATCCTAATCCCTTGGTGGCAGGTAGAGGCATTGAGAAGATGGAAGCAGCAGGAATAGAAGTGGTGACGCATGTGTTGGAACAGGAGAGTAGAAAAATAAACAAACGATTTATTGTTTTTCATGAACAAAAAAGACCCTATATCATTTTGAAATGGGCAGTTTCTGTGGAAGGGAATTTTTGTCCCAGCGATAAGTCAAGTTTTTGGTTGAGCAATGAAGAAAGTAAAAAAATGGTGCATCGATGGAGAAGTGAGGAGGATGCGATTTTGGTTGGCAGTGGTACAGCCTTAGCCGATAATCCTTCCTTAACGGTTAGAGAATGGCAGGGGAGAAATCCAATAAGAGTATTGCTAGATAGAGATTTGAAGACGCCACTGCATTTTAATATCTATAATGAAGATGCGAAAACCATTGTGTTTAATCTGCATAAGTCTGAAGAAAGAGAGCGTGTTCAATGGATTCAATTGCCATTAAAAAATTTTATAGAAACGGCCATGAAAAAAATGTTTGACTTACATATTCAATCGGTGATTGTTGAAGGAGGATTGGATATTTTAAATCAATGTATGTCGCTCCGTTATTGGGATGAAATACGAGTGATTCAAAGCAATACTTCCTTGATAGATGGCTTGAAAGCACCAAAAATACAAGAGAAATCACTGCATCAGCAACAGCTCAAGCAGGATCTTATTTACTATTATCATAACGAACAAAATCTATGATTTATCTAATTGCAAGTGTACTCTGCTCAACCTTGTTGGTGATTATTCTTAAACTCTTTCCTAAGTACGGTGTCAATACCTTGCATGGAATAGTGGTGAATTATTTTACTTGTGTTCTTTTTGGTGCTTTGCTTCATCATGTGAGCATCCAGCAAATGCAAGCTGCCTTTACTCAAGATTGGATATTCCCAACTATTATTTTGGGATTATTATTTATAGTTATTTTTAATTTGAGCGGAATTTCTAGTCAGAGGATTGGGATTTCTGTTACTTCTATGTCGATGAAGTTGGCTTTGGTTTTCCCGATTTTATTTGGCTTCATTTTTTATCATGAAAAAGTGATTCTGGTAAAAATGATAGGTATCATTTTAGCGATTGTTGCTGTGGTGCTTAGTTCCCTTGGTGGACAAGAAGCTAAAGAAAAAAGGGCCACCAATAAATGGTTGATTTTGCTTCCCATTATTGTTTTTGTTGGCAGTGGTGCTTGTGATTCTTTAGTTCAGTATACACAAAAAAAGTATTTTGTAGATGGAGGTTTCGAGACTTTTTCTATCATGTTATTTTTGGTGGCATCTATTACAGGATTACTGTTTGCTATTTTTATTTATTTTCGCGATAAAGAAAAACTGAGTGTAAGAAGCGTCATTGGTGGTTTATTATTAGGTATTCCTAATTATTTAAGTTTATATTTTCTATTAAAAGTGTTGGTGACTACAGGGTGGGAGAGCACGATTGTGTTTCCATTAGCAAATATTGGTGTGGTGGTAACTTCAGCACTGATTGGTATCCTCGTTTTTAAAGAAAAATTATCAAAAGTAAATTTGGTAGGTATTGTTTTGGCTGTTCTTGCTATTGGTTTGATAATAGCTGCTACCTAAGAATATAAATGCGATTGTTTCTATTTTTTTGACAGAGTTGCCCTCCCAACAATTAGTCTATCGAACCTGCATTTGATGTTGTATTTTTATTCTTCAATAATTTTCATTTGTTTCAGTATCAGACCATCGCTTCAGCACAGCAAATTGAGTATAAGGAAAAGGCATCAAAGTTTATCGCTTATGCCTATCCAGTGTTGGATGAAGCAGCTATTAAAAAAGTCTTAGAAACCTTGTGGGAACAGCATCCTAAGGCAACGCATATCTGTTACGCTTATCGATTGGGAATGGATAAAACAAATTATAGAGCCAATGATGATGGCGAGCCGGGTGGTAGTGCTGGCAAACCAATTCTAGGGCAGATTGATTCCAAAGAATTGACTTTTGTTTTAGTAGCAGTGGTCCGTTATTTTGGTGGTACCAAGCTGGGCATACCTGGCTTAATAGAATCTTATAAAGAATCTGCCAAGGAGGTTTTAGGTCTTTGTGCGATAGTTACTGAAAAGCTGAAAATAAAGTATAGCTTAGGTTTTAGCATGGAATTTTATAATGAGATGATGCATCATCTCAAAAAAAATAAAGTGCAGGTGAT
>CAMBZT010000126.1 GCA_945872405.1 Chitinophaga pinensis
CTATTCTTTGTAAGTTCATAAAAATCAGCTGTTAAAATCGCTTCATTTTTTTTGAAAATATCCCATGGTCTTTCAATAGTAATTAAAATGCCTTCATACCGCACCTTTTTTTTAGCCCCATGCTCTGTTGTAGTGTTTGAAGCAATAGCGATAATTAAATTCTCTTGACAGAGATACTCATTTTCGTTTAACGAAAGAATCGCCCTTACAATATCTTCATTAGGATTGATGCTGGCATTTATGAAAGTAGAAGGGTAACTATTTTCGCCATATTTTCCCTGAAGGTAACGCACTGTTTTTATTTGTATTTTTTCGACTCCTAAAAAATGTTGCCATTTTTCTTTTAGTGTACTTATTCCAATACGAATATCAGCAATTGCTCTTGTGTAAGTGAATGGTAAAAGTTGTTCCCTGATTACTGGGTCATCAAATAAGGTAAAAGATGTATTATTCATATCTACAAAAATAAAAAAAGTCCTCGAATTGAGGACTTAATATTTAGAAATAAGGCAAAATGCTTATTTGTTGTATTTTTTCTGGTATTTTTCAATTCTACCTGCGGTGTCCACAAACTTAGTTTTGCCAGTAAAAAATGGATGAGAAGTATTGGAAATCTCCACTTTTATGACAGGATATTCATTACCATCTTCCCATTTCACGTTTTCACGAGAGTTGGCGCAAGATTTACCTAACCATGAGGTATCATTCGAAATGTCTCTGAAAACAACTTGTCTGTAGCTTTCTGGATGTATGTCTTTTTTCATTTTATTGCTATTTTAGTTGTCACGGATGTTGCCGTGTGTTAAAAATCGGATGGCAAAGATACTAAACTTTTACGAAATTCTATTCTTTAAGCGTTTTTTCTAGCTAAATTTAGTCTTTGTATACTTTCAGTGCCTCGGCAAGGCATTCTATAGCTTGATTAATATCTTCATTTTTAAGGACATATGCAACTCTAGCTTGATTTTTTCCCATAGCTGGTGTTGAATAAAATCCAGAGCCTGGAGCCATCATCACTGTTTTCCCATTAAAATTAAAATCTTCCAATAACCATTGGCAAAAAAAATCGGCGTCTTTCACAGGTAATTCTATCATGGCATAAAAAGCACCACCTGGATTTGGGCATTTTACACCAGGAATGGCATTCAATTTTTCGACAATATTATTTCTTCTGGAAATATATTCGTGATACACTTCTTTGAAATATTCAACAGGAGTTTCTAAGGCTGCTTCCCCAACTATCTGTCCTAAGGAAGGTGGACTAAGTCTGGCTTGTGCAAATTTCATTGCGGTATCAATTACATTTTTGTTTCGTGTAATTAAACATCCAATTCTAGCACCACAAGCACTAAATCTTTTAGAGATACTATCTACAACAATGGCATTTTCTTCTAAGCCTTCTAAGTTTAAAATAGAAGTATGTGTCTGTCCATCATAACAAAATTCTCTATATACTTCGTCAGCAAACAAATATAAGTCATGCTTTAAGACAATTTCACGCAAGTGCAACAATTCTTCTTTCGAATATAAGTAACCGGTTGGATTATTTGGATTACAGATAATGATTGCCTTGGTTTTCGGGGTTATTAGTTTTTCAAATTCCTCAATGGCTGGTAAGGAAAACCCAGTTTCAATAGTTGAGGTAATTGGCTTTACGACAATATCTCCAGCTGTTGCAAATCCATTATAGTTAGCATAAAATGGTTCAGGAATAATGACCTCATCTCCAGCATCTAAACAAGAGTACAATCCAAACTGAATTGCTTCTGATCCACCCACAGTAATCATCAATTGGTCTTGTGTAACATTTATACCGTGTTTTTGATAATAAGCGGCTAACTTTTTTCTATAGCTTTCATTACCTGCACTATGTGAATATTCTAGCACTTTTAAGTCTGCATTTTTTACAGCATTCAAAGCTACCTCAGGTGTCTTGATATCGGGCTGACCAATATTCAAATGAAAAACTTTGATTCCTCTCTTTTTGGCTGCTTCCGCATAAGGCACTAGCTTTCTAATAGGAGAAGCTGGCATATGATTTCCTCTTGTTGATATTTTTGGCATAGAGCAAAGGTAGGGAAAAACAAAATTTTATGAGATAGTTTCTGTTAAGAAATTTTACACTTATCTTCTCTTTGATTTGCATTCAGTTTTATCGATCAATCTAGTTACATAATTTAGAACTTATAGTCTTAATGATTATACTAATTTTTTTCTAAATCATTATTGGCTGAATTTATTCTGTTTATTAAAAATGCCACCTCATTGGGTGGCATTTTTAATGTTTTAAAACATTAATTATTAATTGTCAGGACTGAGCATATTTCCTTCTTTAACAGGCACTGTATTTTTTTCAGGAACTGAAGTTACACTTCCTCGAATTGTAATAACTTTACTTGACTCGTCAGCATTAGAGTTGATAGTAATCGTTTTGGTAAAAGGTCCTGGTCTTCCAGAAGTATTATAAGTAACTAATATTTTACCTTCTTGCCCAGGCAATATCGGCTCCTTGGGCCAAACAGGTGTAGTACAACCACATGATGCTTTTACATTTGATAATACTAAAGCCTCTTTCCCTTTATTTGTGAACACAAATTCGTGCGTTGCTTTCGGACCTTCTTCAATTGATTTAAAGTCGAATTCATTTTCTTTAAAGACAATTTTTGGTGCATTTGGATTAACCACAACAGGTGGAGCTAGCGGCGTGCTTGAGCTTGTTGTTGCGTTTTGCGCAAAACTATTGGCAGCAAACAAAAGACAAATACTAGCAGAGAGAATTATTTTTTTCATAATCTACGATTTATAATTAATGGTTTACAAAATTAGTAATTACTTTAATCTTTACAATGATTATGCCAAAAACAATCCATTAAAAATTCTAATCAATAGAAGGCAAGAAGACTATCTCAATAGGGTTACATTTCCTTTTCTTACAATAATATTGCCATCATAATCCAAGGCTTTAACATACCAAACATAGACGCCAAGCATTTGTCCTCTGCCTTTTAAAGTACCATCCCATCCTGCTTCAATATCACTAGTTTCAAAAACAAGATTCCCCCATCGGTTATATATTGTAAAGTTGATGAGTCTCTCAATATTGATATGTTTTGAAATTCGAAAAATGTCATTAATGCCATCACCATTTGGTGAAAACGCAGTGGGAATTAAAAGAATAACATCGTTCAAAACGTATACAATCACTGTGTCATAATTGACACAACCATCCAAATCTGTAACTGTGAGAATATATTTGGTCGTATTGAAGGGTCCTGCAATCGTTACCGCATCATCAGGATTATTTAAACCATAAGTTGGATACCAAGTATAAGTTTCTCCACCAGACCCCGTCAATGTAGTTGTCTGATTTCTATAAATACTATTATCTGGGCCTCCATTAGCTGTTGGCAATTGAAAAATGGTGATAGTAATACTTGTGTCATCACTGAAACAATCGTTTGAAACTACTACTGTATATGTAATAGTGGAGTCTGGTTTTGTGTTTGGATTCGGAATATCTGGATTGGTTAAATAGGTGGAGGGCGTCCAATGATAATAGTAACCACCACTTGCATTTAATCTAGTAACTAATCCACG
>CAMBZT010000127.1 GCA_945872405.1 Chitinophaga pinensis
TATATTGAGCTCCTAAAAAAGGAAAGACCAAAATTGATTCTTTGTGGCGATTATAATATTTGTCACAAAGCCATCGATATTCATGACCCGAAAGGCAATAAAGATGCTTCGGGTTTTTTACCAGAAGAGCGTGAATGGATGGAGAAATTTTTTACAAGTGGTGGCTTGGTTGATTCTTTCAGAGCTATTAATCAAGAGCCTCATCAATATACTTGGTGGAGCTATCGTGCCAATGCAAGAGCAAACAATAAAGGCTGGCGTATTGATTATGTGGCGGTAACAGAAAACTTAAAGACGTCGATTACGCATGCCGCGATTCTACCTGATGCCAAGCATTCCGATCATTGTCCAATGGTCGTAGAAATGGACATCTAAGAGATTTTACTCCAAATGGTTTTTTGACTACTCGTGTCTAAAATATAATTTCGTAACTGTTGATGTTCAGGTAGAACTAATCGCTGATCGAGCGCTAAAATTTCTTTGGCATCGTCGCGAGCCATTTGTAATAATTGTTTGTCTTTGGTAATATCAGCAATCTTTAAAGCAGTGGCACCACTCTGCTGTGTGCCATCAATAGCACCCGGTCCACGTAGTATTAAATCAAATTCTGCAATCTCAAAACCATCATTGCTTTCGCACATTATTTTTAGGCGCTGTCTACTTTCGTGCGATATTTTGACACCACTCATCAGAATGCAGTAAGACTGATCGGCACCTCTGCCTACTCTGCCACGCAATTGATGTAATTGAGATAAACCAAACCTTTCTGCGCTTTCAATAATCATGACAGAAGCATTGGGTACATTCACACCTACTTCAATCACTGTAGTGGCAACCATAATCTGCGTTTCACCTCTCACAAAACACGCCATTTCAAAATCTTTGTCCTTGGGTTTCATCTTGCCATGTAATATACTCACATGATAGGTTGGCATCGGGAACTCTCGCACAATACTTTCGTAGCCATCCATCAAATCTTTATAATCGAGTTTTTCACTCTCTTCAATTAATGGATACACAATATAAATTTGTCTACCCAAAGCAATTTCTTTTTTGATAAAACCAAAGACTGCTAAGCGCTGCGAATCGAAACGATGCAAGGTTTGAATCGGTTTTCGTCCTGGAGGCAATTGGTCGATAACTGAGACATCTAAATCGCCATAGATGGTCATCGCTAAGGTCCGTGGAATGGGCGTTGCCGTCATTACTAATATATGAGGAGCATGTTCGTTTTTTTGCCAAAGTTTTGCTCTTTGTCCAACCCCAAAGCGATGCTGTTCATCTATCACCACCATGCCTAAGTTTTGAAAGATGACATGATTTTCTATCAAAGCATGCGTGCCAATTAAAATATCAATTTTACCTTCTGCTAATTCTTCTAAAATAATTTTTCTAGCCTTTCCTTTTACCGAGCCTGTCAATAATTTCACAGAAACAGGCATGCCATCTAACATCGATTTAAAAGTCTCATAGTGTTGATTGGCGAGGATTTCAGTGGGTGCCATCACAGCGCTTTGAAAATGATTGTCTTTTGCAATGAGTGTAGTAATCAAGGCAACAATTGTTTTGCCACTTCCTACATCACCCTGTAATAATCGATTCATTTGCTTACCAGAGAGGGTGTCTCGGCGAATTTCTTTGAGTACGCGTTGTTGCGCTTCGGTTAATTGAAAGCTTAATTTTTCGTGGTAAAAAGTATTGAAATGTATATCTAATTTTTCGAATAAATAGCCTTTGACGGTTTCATTTCTGCCTACTTTTAATTGCAGAATTTTGAGTTGTGTGATAAAAAGTTCTTCGAATTTTAATCGCCGCATCGCCTGCTGCATCAAGGCTTCATCACTGGGAAAATGAATGTTGAACAGGGCATCATATCGACTCACCAACTTATATTTTGCTATAAGTGATGCGGGTAAAAATTCTTCTACATCCACACTGTTTATCTCGGAGAATAACTGTTTCGTGATTCGTGCAATGCCCTTGGTATCAAAGCCTCTATGTTTTAATTTTTCTGTAGAATAATAAACAGGTGAAAAATGACTTGCTTTTTTTTCCTCTTCAGGATGTATGCTTTCTACTTCAGGATGCGAAAAATTATAGCGATTATTGAACAAGGTAGGCTTCCCAAAAATGATGTATTCTGTGTTAATTTGAAGCGTTTTCTGCACCCAAGCAATGCCTTGAAACCAAACTAGTTCAACAGAGCCTGTTGGGTCTTTTAAAGTGGCGACAAGACGTTTTACCTTGCCAGTATTAATGAGTTGAAATTGAGTGATGACGCCCTTTACCTGAATGAAAACATCTTCAGTGTTTATTTCATTGATTGTATAAAACTTAGTCTTGTCGAAATAGCGAAATGGATAGTAGGTCAGTAAATCTTCATAAGTAAAAATATGTAATTCTTTACCTAGCGATTCTGCTTTGGCAGGTCCCACACCTTTCAAATAAACGATGGGTGTTTTTAATTTTTTTCTATGGTTGGAATTATACACTTCACAAAGTTAATGCGAATTTGAAGTGATAAAAGTAAAAATTGATAAGCGATTATTTCCAGTGAAAGGTTTCAATTAAATGGTCCATGTCCTTTTTTACGAAATCTACCACAGGTCCCATAGAATCGATGTTTGGAACGGTATTGAAATATAAGGCACCACGCAAAAAGTGATGATCCATATCCGTCACATAAAATTGAATATTAGAAGCAGCATTGCCACCCACATCATAAATCAATCCTTTTACACCATATTTATTCTCCACTTCAACAGGATCGATGCTTTCGGCTTTTTTAGTATGCTTGTATGTAAGGGTGTGTGCATCATCCAATAGTTTGGCCATTTGTTCTTGAGAATGTACATCTTCATAACTCACATGAATCGTGCCTCCAAATTGAGGGAAAACAATATTTATCCAACAAGGATTCTCAACTTTCTCCTCAAAGAATGAAGTGTCTCTTACAATGTTTGCATAGAGGGGATAGTCAAATGTAAAAGGACAAGAATTATTCAAGTAGGGTTGATATCCTTTAGACGGATAAACAATTCTGGGGTATGATTTTGGTTTCGGCGTATAGGTTTTTTCACAGGAACTAAGCATCAAACTAACGAGTGTTAGTACAAGCAAAGAAAAGACTATATTTTGACTTTTTATACTTATACTTTCTCTAAATTCCTGCTTCATTTTCTTTAAATTATTTATCGAGTATCATCACCTGTATTCTCTTTATTCGTCTTTTTTCTATGGAGAGGACTTTAAACAAATAGTTTCGATATTGATATTCTTGCTTTACTTCTGGCATGTTTCCAGCTAGCTCTAGAATTAAGCCAGCTATAGATTCTGCGCCACCTCTAACATCTTCAAATTCATCTATGTCAGTATCTAGTAATTTACAAACATCGTTTAATAACGTTTTACCTTCAAACACATAAGTGTTGTTATTCACTTTACTTGAAATAAAATCATCCTCTACATCAAACTCATCTTTAATTTCACCTAACACTTCTTCAATAATGTCTTCTAATGTTACCAAACCACTAGTGCCACCATGTTCATCAACCACAATAGCTA
>CAMBZT010000128.1 GCA_945872405.1 Chitinophaga pinensis
TGGTTGATAAAACAAGATAGTATTTGCTTGTTCAAAAATTTGACTGGAAAAGACTGCTTTGGTTGTGGAATAACCCGAGCTATCTTGTATTCGCTGCACCTTCAATTTAAGACGGCTTTTCATTATAACAAGCTATTCGTCATAGTGCTACCATTACTCATTTATATTTGGATTAAAAATCTTGTTGGCCGCTTTAGAGTTCAGTAGACTATACTGTAAAGAAATGGGAATTCATTAGAGAATAATGCGTTTTAGGTGCACACTAAAATTGCTTTCTCATTTTTATGTTTGAACTCTAATATTCTTTTTCCAATCATATTTTTTTAAAAAAACATAAGAAAGAACGGCAATAATTAACCAATATACGATTTCTGTACTCCATGCCCAAGCTAAATTTATGTTGGTATAATTGAACAAGCAATAGGTATAAATGATATACAAAATAATAGAGACCACTTCAATAGTAAGGGATATAAAGGTAGATCCAATACTTACAATTACATTAAAAACAATGAGACTGATAGCCATCATCAACATGGAAGCATAAATCACGTATAATGCTTCTAGACAATCTTGGGTATATTCTGTCTTTCCTGAAATAAGTTCAATCCAAAATGCAGGAAAGGGCAATAAAATAGCAATCATTACCAATGTTACTCCAATGCTTACAATGAGAAATCTTTTAGTGATTTTTGAAATCTCATCTGCTTTTCCTTGACCTGCCATATTACCTATTACCGTATTAACACTATTTGCTAGACTCCATACAGGCACTGCAAAAAATTGATAGATTGGTTTGAGTAAATTAGAAACTGCTAAATCGTGCTTCCCCATTATGTTTTCTATGCAAGAGAAAAAGTAAATCCAAGAAATAAACCCAATAAAAGATTGACCTACAATCGGTAAACCCATCCTTATCAATTCTTTAATTTCTAATTTATCTATACGTTTAAAATGCAAAAGTTGATGTTTTTTGAAACCGTTCACCATAAAAATACCAAAGAGCAATACAAAGATTGAAATTACTTCGGCTAGGGTAGATGCAAGACCTGAACCAGCTACACCCATTTCTGGAAAGCCCCAATGGCCAAACACAAGAAGCCAATTTAATAAAATATTTGCACCACACATCATCAACATTGCAACACCTGGGTAGATTGTTTTACCTATTCCTGTGAAGTATGAAATAAGTATCACACTAAAATAATTAAAGAAAATTCCAGGGGTTCTGTATTTTAGAAATAAGTCGCCCGTTGCTATTAACTCTTGGTCTTTTATAAAAATACCCAGTAAATATTGAGGAAAGAAGAATAAAATTACAAACAACATAACAGCCAATGCTAGTAGAAGAATAATTGAATTGTCAACAATGTTTCCAATTCTTGTTTCGTTCTGTTCTCCCATTCTTTTAGCCACTAGAATCTGAACACCTTTTGAGAAAGAATAACCTACTACGACTAAGAGCGTGTAAAACATAGCGATATAGCCGACTGTAGCTAACGCAGTTTCATTTAAACGACTCATGAACATTGTATCCGTTATGGCAATAAAAGTGTGGCTAGCATTTACAAGAAGCAGGGGAGTAGTAAGTGCAAATATTTCTTTATAACTGCCTTTTAATTGTCCCATTACTCTTTCAAATCAATTACCGCCATGGTGGAACTTGCTTTTGCAATAAGGGTTTCCTTGCCTTCTTTCACTGTAAATATTTCAGCTTCGCAAAAATGAAATCTTTTCCCCGGCTTCACCACTTTTCCTCTCGCAATGATACGATCTCCCATTCCTCTAGAAAAGTAGGATATTTTCATTTCAACAGTCATTACTCTCTGTCCCTTTTCTACAAGTGAGTAGGCTGCAAACCCACATGCCATATCTGCAAATGCCGAAGAGATGCCGCCATGTACAAAACCATCTTGCTGTTGCATGTAGGTTTCAAAGCAAGTTTCTGCTACTATTGAGCCCTCTTTGATCTCTGTAATAGTGAAGTCAATATGCTTCGAAAAATGATTCGAACCTATCTTTTCTAGAACATATTCTTTATATTCTCTATTTCTTGATTTTATGTCCATATTTAATGCAAGATAAGGATAATTTCATGGAGCTTATTCAAGTATAATGGCTATACAAGAATAGTTGTCAGCTATATAAGTACCTATTTTTTTCAACGTGAACCCGCAATTATTTGTATATAAAGAAGTTAGCATCCTATAGTTTTCGACAATTCAACTCAAAAAAAATGTGAATAAATCATCAAAATTATAAAGTTTATTTACTACTTTTGCGCTAGACGAAACCAACTGAAATACCGTTTGGCGGATTTCCTTCTATAAAACGATACACTCCTGTATTGTCTGCTTAAAAGAAGCGGATATTAATTTATGTTATTATAAAATAAGCAAAACTAAACCACTATGGTAAAGGAGTTATTCAATTCGTTCATACATCCTTGGGAAATCAAGGCAATGTACAATCTGAAATTCAGAGACAAAATTAAACAACCTAAGAAACCCCTCGAAGAACTGATAGATGGGTTAAACGATCGAGATTTTTGCTATACAGCCTTAACGAAAGTTTCTCGTTCTTTTGCGGTTGTAATCCAACAATTACCAGAAGATTTAAAAGACCCAGTTTGTGTTTTTTATCTTGTCTTAAGAGGCTTAGATTCCATTGAAGATGACATGGATTTTGCACAAGAACTAAAATTACTTCTTCTCAGAAGTTTCTACGAGAAATGTGAAATTGATCAATGGAATATTGAAGGAGTAGGCGATTCACATGATTATAGAATTTTACTGAAGCATTTTGAAAAGGTGATAGGGCTTTATAAATCCCTAAATCCATCATACCAAAGAGTAATTTCAGATATCACTAAGAGAATGGGTAATGGAATGGCTGACTTTGCAGAAAAAAAGGTATATAGTCTTGATGATTATAATTTGTATTGTCATTATGTAGCAGGATTGGTGGGCATAGGTTTATCTGGCTTGTTCTCTGCATCTTCACTAGAATCTCCAATGTTAGAAACCGAAGAGCGATTGGCAAACTCTATGGGTTTACTTTTACAAAAGACGAATATTATTCGTGATTATCATGAAGACTTACATTCCGGACGAATTTTTTGGCCAGGAGAAGTATGGGATAAGTACGGTAAAGAAATTGGAGATTTCGAAAAAGCACCTGAAAGTCTTGCTTCAACTTCTTGTTTGAATCATCTAATTTTAGATGCCATGCAGCATGTAGAGGATAGTCTTCATTACATGTCTTTGCTTCACAATAAGCAAATATTTAGATTCTGTGCAATTCCACAAGTGATGGCAATCGCCACTTTAGCAAAGATTTTTAATAACACAAAAGTGTTTACTAGTAATGTAAAAATTAGAAAAGGACTTGGTGCAAAGTTGATGTATTATACAAATGATATGAGTAATCTAAGGTTTGAATTTCATAAATGTTTACTTGATATCGAAAACAAACTAAACCCTATAGATCCACATTATATAGTCACAAAAAATAAAGTAGAACATTTGCTAAATATCACCTCTAAAGAATGGAAAAATCC
>CAMBZT010000129.1 GCA_945872405.1 Chitinophaga pinensis
TCGTATTTATTATTATGACTACTTCCATCCACTTCTATGGCAAGCATCAGATCTTTACAATAAAAATCAACGATATATCTCAGAATTGGTCTCTGGCGATCGAAATCCATGCCGAGCATTTTTTTCTGTTTTAATTGATTCCATAATAAAACTTCCGATAAAGTCATGTTCTTTCGGAGTTTTTTGGCGAGGGGTTTTAGCATTGAGTGATATGGTAGTATTTTTCGTCGCATGTGTGTTTTTTTGCCCATCCCCAGCCCTTCCCAGGAAGGGAGAGGTGTATCCGCAGATTCATGTTTGGTGTACATCGTGGTGTTTTTGCTAAAGAAAATGATTTCTAGAAAAACAGATGCAGATTAAATAATGAGACAAAAATAAGGTTGAAGAAGGCAGTGTATTTGCGTTTTGATTTAAGCTCTGTTCTTGTGGTATGTGTTTGATTTTCACCTACCACCCTTCACTCCAAGGTTTGTGTCTCCACAAACCTTCATAATAAACACTACTCCTTCACAAATTTCTTCACGCCCAACACCTCGGTAGACTTGGCATTCATCAACTTCACAAAATACATCCCACTATTCAATGTTGTAACATCTATTTTGTTTTGTTGTAAAGATTGAGTAAATATTTCTTTGCAGGTGATATCAAGGATTGAAATTTGATAAGTAGGCGAAGAGTTATTTGCTAATTTTATTTCGATAAAATCATGAGAAGGATTTGGAGAAATACTCCATTCTATAATAGTTTCAGGTTGTTTCCAAATATCTAAATGCCAACCACAAACATAACGAACTGTACTATCGCAGCCGTAGATATTGAACATCTGAATATCCATGGTTGTATCATTTTTTATGTAAATAAAATTTGGAGCAAATCCTAAACCTATACTGTCTATTCCTTCAGCTTGAATTAAGGAAACTCGAACACTGTCTCCATTTTCAAAAGGTCTATATAACATAGTAACATTAGTGCTTTGTGAACGTGATTGAAGGTAAAACTTCACTAATAAACCACTAATTGTATCATAGTACAAGCCTTCAGAATGCCTCCATAACCCGCCGATTTGGACGCTATCATTGGCACAGAGTCGAAATGTATCCACTTTGGCAGTATCATACACAGCAACATCATCTATAAATAAATATATGGCACCTGGAAATGATCCACAAGTATCTATATGTGCCATCGAATACGGCTTAAAATTACCAATGCTCATATATTTTTCGCCGCCATGTGCAGTATAGCTGCCTGTAATCCTTTGCCAGCCTCTAAAAGTGGTAATCATATTTGTTGATGGATTTTCAAACTGTGGCGTTACAGGAATTCTTTCTCCAAATGGAGAAGCGTCCACATGCATTTGCGTATCAGAAAAATAAAAACCAAGATCACTTATACATAAACTTTGTCCTTCAGAAGCTGATGATACATAAGTTTCAATACCATATGTGTTACCAGCTATCAAGGAACTAGCAAAACTTGCCTGAACATACTCATGGAATAAACTAGTTGGGTCAACATAAAACAAAAACCCAGCATAAGAAAGGCCAATGTGTGGGTATTCAAATCCAAAAGCGTTGCTTGGGGGAATTGTTCCTGCTGGGATAGTATTTGGTACAAATAAATCTGAAGAACCTTGATTTGGATCACTCCAATCTGTAACATAATTTCGATAAAAAGCTCCGATACCATCAACAGTATCGTGATGAAGTTCAAATGAAGGATTCAAAACTAAATTACTCTGCGCCTCAGAACTAGAAGCAAACATGAGAAAAAAAATAAATAAAAAAATAAACCTCATTACTTAGCTATTCAAAATAAATGTTGGATGATATAATCTACAAAGTGCACTCTATACAATTCATACTGTAAGATAAAACTTTAATCTTTCATCTAAAAAGTATTTTGTGTTGAAACAATTTCCTAATCCAATAACAAACCACACATGAAAAGCATCAAATAGCATCCTAACCCCGCAGCAGCGGGTGCAGCGGTAGCTCCATCGCCTTGGCTTTCGGCGGTGGACTACAAGCGGAACACGCGGTGACCATGCGGGTTTTTAACGCATGGGCAGCTGCCCTGGTCAAACAAAAAATCGTTATTCTGTCGCATTCCTTTTATTTTTGTACAAAAGAAATATTTCATAGATGAACACCAATATTGAATTTAATAAGAATGAGGATGCACTGAAATTAAAAGTGTCGGATTTAAAGCAAAGATTAGCCAAAATACATTTGGGTGGCGGGCCTAAGAATATTGCCAAACATAAAGAAAAAGGCAAGTTGACGGCGCGTGAAAGATTGGATTTGTTGTTCGACAAAGACGCGCCTCGTTTCGAAATGGGTGAATTTTGTGGCTACGACATGTATGAAGAATATGGTGGATGTCCCGGTGGTGGCGTGGTGGTGATGATTGGTTATGTATGCGGCCGTCAGTGCATCGTAGTAGCAAATGATGCTACAGTGAAGGCTGGGGCTTGGTTTCCGATTACGGGCAAAAAGAATTTGAGAGCGCAGGAAATTTCGATGGAGAATAAATTACCGATTATTTATTTGGTAGATAGTGCAGGTGTATTTTTACCGATGCAAGATGAAATCTTCCCTGATAAAGAGCATTTCGGGCGAATATTTAGAAATAATGCGGTGATGAGTAGCATGGGCATTACGCAAATTTCTGCTATCATGGGCCCTTGTGTTGCAGGTGGGGCTTACCTTCCCATCATGAGCGATGAGTCATTGATTGTTGAAGGAACAGGCTCTGTATTTTTAGCGGGACCATTTTTGGTGAAAGCTGCGATTGGCGAAACAGTTGACCAAGAAACTTTAGGTGGTGCTTCAACCCATTGCGAGATAAGCGGTGTAACGGATTATAAGATGAAAGATGATACAGAATGTATCAAAACGATACGCACCTTATTTGATAAAATGGGTAAAAAAGAAAGAGCTGGCTTCGACAGAGTGGAAGCAAAATTGCCTTTATTAGACCCCAAAGAAATTTATGGCATCATGCCTGATAGTGCCGTAAAACCTTATGATATGCACGAAATCATCAAACGTATTGTGGATGATAGTGAGTTTACACCATATAAAGATGATTATGGTAAAACGATTATCTGTGGCTATGCGCGCATAGATGGTTGGGCAGTGGGCATTGTAGCCAATCAAAGAAATATTATCAAAACAAAAAAAGGTGAAATGCAATTGGGTGGCGTGATTTACTCTGATAGTGCAGACAAAGCAACGCGCTTTATTTTGAATTGCAATCAAAAAAGAATTCCATTAGTGTTTATGCAAGATGTTACAGGCTTTATGGTGGGTAGCAAAAGCGAACAGGGTGGTATTATAAAAGATGGTGCTAAATTAGTGAATGCAGTAGGCAATAGTGTAGTACCTAAATTTACCATCATACTGGGAAACTCTTATGGGGC
>CAMBZT010000130.1 GCA_945872405.1 Chitinophaga pinensis
TATTTTTGTAAGGTTGATTTAAAAAGATGTTGATTTGTATTTACCCTGAATAAATCCGAGTTTGCCGCCTCTGGAATGTTGCTTGTTTTTTCAATTCCATAATGTGTTTTCAGATCATTACTTGTCGATTGACTAATGGAAATAACATCTAGATTATTATTTTTAATTTCTTGTAACCCTAGTTCTGACCGTTCTACGTTAATTTCGAGATGAAAATCTTGGAATAATTTGTGCGAAATATCATGGATGGTCACCACTTTAGGAATCTCCTTGTCTTTGAAGTGTGATATGTTTTGTGGAAGTGTGATATGAATAAGGCTGTATTTGTTCAAAGGCTCATCGGGTCTTTTCTTATTCACTGCTTTGGTGAGCATAATATTTCTTGTTAATCTTTCACCGAGCAACATCATATTTTTTTTGAGGACAAGAATTTTTTTTCTCCAACCGGAATTTCGGTATATAGGAGAAAGTTTGTCGTACATGTTTTCTGATAACACCAATTTGATGCAGGCTCTAATGCCTAGTAGTACTCGTTCATAGAGATATAGGTCTTTGTTATTCATAATCAAATTGATGAATAGCTCTAACTCATTGATATCATAAATACGACCATTGACATGGATGTGGAAATGCAATGATTCGTCGCCCCAAGCTTGCATTTCTTTGAGTTGTCTTAGGAGTTCGATCACATATCTTTTTACCCCGTCATTCGTATGACCTAATATTTTGGTGGCATCGATAAGCATTGTGTTCTTCACCGTTTTCGGTAAGCAATGCTCATCCATTTTGCACTTTATTTTTTGATAAAAAACGGCATCTATCTCAGTTAGCTGTCCATCGTATTGATATCCTAGTTTTTCCATTATTTGACCATGGTAATTCCAACATAAGTCACGGTAATATTCAGGCATTTCTTCTTTCCATGAGCCAGCTTTTCCCTTTCGAATATTTTTTTGCGCGATGTTGATGGCATCCCCTTGCATCATATTCTGAATGGACTCCCCAGCGTATTGTGATTTTCCTAATTTCTGTGATTCAAAGGTTGGAAGTTTTGAGCGGTCGGGTTGTGGAAGTGGAAATATTTTTCTGATTTTCTCAATTTCCTTTATCGGGTCTTTGATTAATTCTTCATATCGAATGATGATATCTGCGTGTTTTATCCATTTTTCTACATTTGTGCTCCATCCACTAAAATGCGTTCCATTGGCTGCAATGATTATTTCTTCGAGGTTTGCGAGATAGTCTGTACCAGGATTGATTAAATCTTTTTTATGATGTGCCATTGATACCATGGAGTCTCTACCATCTCTGATAAGGTATACAGAAGGAAGGTGAGCAAACTCTTTATCGAGCTGTTCGGGAAGTAGATGTGTTTTCACGATTTCGTATTTCGCAAAATCTGGCTCAATGTTGATGTTATTTTCTATGTGGAATGTACTAGATTCAATGCCATAGCATGCGAATAAAATATCTCTGAAGTAGGTATTGCCAGAGCGAGGATAAGAAGCCAGCCATAGTTTCATCAGATACTTTTTCTTTTACCTTTAAGTGAGCACGCTTTCTCGTAGATAGCCATGTCCTTTTCGTTGGCTAGTTCGATTTTTTTTCTCAGTTGTGGATCAATTTGACGAGGTATTTTTTCGGTCACATTCACTGTAAATTTTTGACTTTTCTGCCAGTTCAATAGTTTTGCCAGGTAGGCTAAATCTGTATCATAATCTTCTACAATACCTATAAAATCATATGCTTCGAGCTCTAGGCCTTCTAGATAATGGTGTGTTAAATTTTGATTGATTTCCGCATCAATAAATTCTTCTAATGACTTTTGCATCTTGTCTCTGATGCTTCTTATTTTCTCATGCTCCGTAAGAAAGAAAGCTAATCTTTCGGAGAGGTAATAATAATTTGATATGACTCTTTCTACAGGACTTCTCACCCAGGTAATGATTGGTATGCCTTGATATTCAGGAAATCTAGTGTATAACAGATTTGGTGAAAAATGTCCATGTATCACCGTGTAATTCGTCATGATTTGTTTTTCTGTAAATACTTCGAAATTTAATAAAATTAGATCGATTTCTGGTTTAATATCAAGTCGTCCGACCTTATCCATCCCATAAGCAGTCTTTAAGGTATTGAAAAAGGAAGTTCCTGCGGCTTTGTAAATATGTAATGAAATTAATTCTGGTTTGACGAATACAGGTTTTTTTCTAAAGGGAAACATAATCACAATTTTCTTTATTTATTAATACAATGATGATGCTAAGTTAATAATAAAAAAGAATTAATGATAATGGACTCCATCAAATTGAGGTTGAATCTATAGTTTCGATGTATGTTTTATACTCAAACCTCATATAATTGCAGTATCCATAAAGACTTCGTATTCCTTTAATTTTCTATACAATCTTTGTTGATTCATAAATTAATTCAGCTTCGTCATAACTAGTTGTATCTCCAATGATTGTTCCCTTATGCATCACAATGATTCTATCAGCAAAATTAATAAGATGTTCATGCTGATTGGTGATATAAATAGTTGTCATCTTATCTTTTTGGTCCTTCAGATATTGAAAGCATTTTTCTTGATAAATTTTGTCACCCACAGCTAAACCTTCGTCAATAATAAATAGTTGCGGCTCTACTGCCGTAAGAATGGCAAAAGCAAGTTTAGCTTTCATTCCTGCTGAATAGACGCCAAATGGTCTTTCCATGAAATCTCTTAATCCTGAAAATTCAATAATTGACTCTACTTTACTTTCTGTTTCATTTTTTGTTAAACCGTAGAGGGAAGCTTTTACAAAGATATTTTCGCGACCTGTGAGATGGGGGTGCATACCAGACTTTAGGGCAAATATGGCGGCAATTCTGCCGTTGGTTTTGACTGTTCCAATATCTTGTCTATAGATACCTGATACAATACGCATCAGCGTCGTTTTTCCGCTTCCATTAGGTCCTATGATGCCGACAAGCTCGCCAGTTCCAACACTTAAAGACACATCATTAAGTGACCAAAATTCATGAGGTTCTAATTCTGTTCGATGCTTCGCCGAAAATATATTTTTTAAATTCGAAGGAATAGACTCTGTAAAATTTTTGGAAAATTTTTTAGAGACGTTTTGGATTTCTAAAATTGAATTTCTCACGCTACAAAAAGATTTTTTCTACCACTTTATTTTCTGCTTTATGGAAAAAAGCAACACTCAAAATGAGTAAAATAATAGAGATAACTAAAGTTATAAAGAACAACTTATATTCGTTGCAAGTGCCTAATATTAGTATGTTTCGAGGTAATGTAATCATATAACTGTATGGATTAAATCGAATAATGTTTTTCATGATGGGATGACCAGATTGATAGGCATATAGGACAGGGGTAAAAAATAAGAC
>CAMBZT010000131.1 GCA_945872405.1 Chitinophaga pinensis
GCTATTGCTTCAAACACTACAACAGAGCATGGGGCTAAAAAAAAGGTGCGGTATGAAGGCATTTTAATTACTATTGAAAGACCATGGGATATTTTCAAAAAAAATGAAGCGATTTTAACAGCTGATTTTTATGAACTTACAAAGAATAGGAAAACACAAATACTCAGTGCTACCAATACCTTGATTGGACCTGCAGACAGATTATTTATCGAAGCGGGAGCCACAGTAGAAGCTAGTATTCTAAATACAAATACAGGAGTGATTTATATTGGAGAAGATGCAGAAATAATGGAAGGCTGTGTAGTGAGAGGTCCACTGGCAATGTGCGCACATTCCGCTATAAAATTAGCAGGAAAGATATATGGTGCTACCACCTTGGGACCTCATGTAAAAGTAGGTGGCGAGGTAAATAATAGCGTCATTTTTGGATATAGTAACAAAGGACACGATGGATTTCTTGGTAATAGTGTAATTGGCGAATGGTGTAATCTAGGCGCTGACACCAACAATTCTAACTTAAAAAATAATTATAGTGATGTCAAAGTGTGGAGTTACTCAGAAATGCAAGAGATAAATACTGGCCAGCAATTTTGTGGTTTATTCATGGGTGATCATTCAAAAAGTGGCATCAACACTATGTTCAACACTGGAACAGTAGTGGGCGTATCTGCGAATATATTTGGAGGTGGCTTCCCGCCAAAACACATTCCATCATTTTGTTGGGGTGGAGCAGATGAGCTAGTCACATTTGAAAAAGATAAGGCATTTGAAGTCGCAGAAAAAATGATGGAAAGAAGGGGATTGGCACTCACTCTTTATGATAAAAACATTTTAACCACAGTTTTTGAAGAAACGAAGCCATTTCGAAAAAAATAAATGATATGAGAAAAAAAATAGTAGCTGGAAATTGGAAGATGAATAAATCATACACAGATGGCATCTCTCTATTCAATGAAATTATCGATGGTCTTTCCTTAGCAGAACATCAATGCGAGAAAGTCATTTTATGTACACCCTATATTCATTTACAAAAAGTGTCAGAGCTTTGTAAAAATCATCAAACATTGAGTATTGCTGCCCAAAATTGCCATTCAGAAATCGCAGGAGCCTATACTGGAGAAATTAGTGTATCGATGATTGTCTCCGTTGGTGCAACGTATGTTTTAATTGGACATAGCGAACGAAGAATGTATAACGCTGAAAGCAATGAGATTCTTTCTAAAAAAGTAGATGCAGCCTTGGGGAATCAGTTAAAAGTAATTTTTTGTTGTGGGGAGAGTTTAGAAATTAGAAACTCTGGAGAATACATTAACTATGTAAACAACCAACTAGAGAGCAGTTTATTTCACCTAACGAAAGAAGCATTTTCAAATATTGTGATTGCTTATGAACCAATTTGGGCAATTGGCACAGGCCTCACCGCTACGAAAGAACAAGCACAAGAAATGCACCAGCACATAAGAACAAAATTAGCAAGTGGGTATGGACTCGAAGTAGCGAATTCGACTAGTATTTTGTATGGAGGAAGTTGTAATGCCCAAAATGCGAAAGAATTATTTTCACAAGTAGATGTAGATGGGGGGTTGATTGGTGGTGCAGCATTGAAGGCAGCTGACTTTTTAAGCATCATTCAATCATTTTAAAAAACTTTGAACCATAGCTCGCTAAAGGTCTTATGAATTCTCATTTATCAATCAGATAATTATGCAATATACCAAAGTGTTCATTCCTATTTTAGACCAAGAACAGCAAGATATTATTGCCGCTTTTTTGGCAGAAGGAGATTTTGATGCATTTGAAAATCACCCAGACGGGTTGGTCGCATTTGTTCCTAGTCAACAATTTGATGCGGTTTTTCTGAATACTGTACTAGCAAATTTGGAATTATCATTAACTAATTACAACATTGAAAACGTTGCACAACAAAATTGGAATGCGGTTTGGGAGAGCAATTTCGAACCAATTTATATCAACAAGAAATGTAGTGTTCGCGCACCGTTCCACGCACCAATGCAGACAGAAATTGAGTTGATTATTGAACCGAAAATGTCCTTTGGCACTGGACATCATGCCACGACTAGTATGATGATGGAATCAATGCTAGAAATGAATTTTAATCATAAAGAAGTACTTGATTTTGGAAGCGGAACTGGTATTTTAGCTGTTTTGGCATCTAAATTGAATGCTATAAAGGTGACAGCTATTGACAATGAAGAATGGGCTGTTGAAAATTGTATAGAGAATTGCGAAAGAAATGGAGTTACTAATATCGAGACCATTTTAGGAGAAAAGGATAAGGTGAAGGGCACTTTTGATATTGTGTTGGCCAATATCAACAGACATATCATTATTGAAAGTATAAACGTTCTATTGCCAAGTGTTAAAGAAAACGGGGAGTTATTAATAAGTGGTATCTTAAATCAAGATGAGACTGAGATCGAAAATCTGATTACTCTTCAAGGTTTTACCTTTGTTTCAAAAAAACAGAAAGAAAATTGGAGTGCAATGCACTTTGTAAAAAATAAAGCATAAATGAGATCAAATCGCCAAACTTCCACCAACATAAAAACCATATTTATAACGCTGCTGTGTTGTTTATTTTCACAGCTCAGTCGAGCACAAATTCCTACTTCATTTACACAAGAAGCCACTAAGTATGTGATTGAGATAACTAACTACCTTAATAACACCAAACGAGATGATGCTAAATTGGCGGCTGAACAATTTACAAACCTACAAAAAAGTGGAAAGATTACGAATGAACAAATGATAAGTATTATTGCCACTTCAAATGTTTTGTTGAAAAGAAATTTAACAGCCTATCCGTATTTTTCGGAGTATATCAACACAATAAACATTGTATTTAATAGCGATAAGGATGCCTCATTTATCAAAAATTGGACAACTATTTTAGACCAGTTAATTGCGAGTCAAAGAGTTGGTGATAACAAGAAGTTTATGGAGACTCTAAAATTAACCAATGGACTTGTAGAAAAAAATGCACTCTATAGTTCTGTTTTTAAAACTTGGGTAGTTGAGACCAAAAATTACACTATGACATATGAAAATGGTGACATTAAGATTAGTGTTCCGAGCACTAACCTAATTGGGTATGTGTCAGGTGATACCATTAAAATAACAAACACATCTGGCATATATAGCACTATTAATACAATGTGGGACGGTAATAATGGGCGTGTTGATTGGAGCAGAGCCGATATGGACCCAACTGCTGTGTTTGCCACTTTCAAAGGATATCATATCAACATGTCCAAACAAGAATATAATGTAGATACGGCAGATTTTGTTTTTAGTCAATTCTT
>CAMBZT010000132.1 GCA_945872405.1 Chitinophaga pinensis
GAAGATTTTGAATTGAATCCACAATCATAAGCAATGGCAAGTAGTGTGAGGTGTGCAAATTTTTTATCACTTATTTTTTTCTTTACTGCTTCTATTCGATATTCATTGATATAATTGAAAAAGTTTTTTCCGATATTATTATTCAAGACTTGGGTGAGGTGGTGCTTGTTAATGTTTAATGCGCTTGATAAATCCTGAATAGTTAGTTCTGCGATCAGATACGGACGCTCTTCAATCATATGTTTCTGTAGATTTTCTATGATCAGTACAATTTCTTCTTCCTTAAGTCCTGATTTTTTATACTTTTCATCTTCCATTGTTCCCTTTTCAGGAGCTTGAGATACAGCAGATTGAACTAATGATTTATCAACTTTCGACATCATTTGCCCAACTTGATGAATTGGCATATCAATATAGTTATCCTCTTGACTGAGTCCAATATTTAATATGGTATTATCTTCGTTCTTGATGTTGTCCATTCTAAAAATGGTAGGTTGTCTCAAACCAAAATAACTCACCGAAAAAGCCAATAAGGTGAGTCCAACACTTGAAATTATATTACTTTCTATGACATGAGCGAAAGAGACTGCATTAATTCCACCTAGGATAAAATAAATGAAAAAGGTGCAGGAGAATAATAAGGCGATATAATTCAACCAAAACAATCTGGTCTTGCCTGTTTCATAAGATAAGGTGTCCCTAATCTGTTTTCGATAATTTCTAAGAATAGCGAAGGTGAAAATGGTATAGAGCAAAATTGATGTAAAGTAAGAGATTGCATACACAATTCTTGCCCAAAGAAGTTTATCGTGATTTAAAAAGACAGCTTCGTCAAAAGCAAGAGAATCACCAAAGACAAAAAAGTATAGAATGGTTAGGACAATGAAGGGCCCGAAATGAAGAAAATGCTTTGTTCGGAATATAGCTTCTTCATTTGTTAAGAATTTAGTATATAAGTAAAGGAACGGTCCAAATGTAAGAGGGATAAGGCCTGTGCTAAATTGAATATTAAAAAATTCTTTGTGTTTTTCGTTTAATAAAAAAAGTAAAAATTTAAAGGCAATGGTCAAAAGCCAACCTAATAAAACCTTATCTGGAGTAAGTTTCTTCTTCTTTGTAAGCACTAAGATAGCTGCAAACAAGCATTGGGCAATACCGATATATAAGATTGCTGAAATCATTCTTAATGTTTACAAATTTTACTTGACACTCTTATATATTTTAGTACTTCCAAGAAAGGATAAAAACCACCAATAACCATGAACTTCTAAATCGCCGTCGTCATTAATTCTCATTTTTCCATTGTAAGTATTGCCATTTTCGAAATTATAAATTTCACCGCTCTTCCATTTTTCCTTGCCGGGCCTGTATTCAAATTTTAGGAAAACATCAATACCTGTAAGTTGTCTACTTCGTAAATTAGGTTCTTCGTTATACACATCTCGCCTCAACTCTCCCTCAGAGACACTGTTTTTAAGCCAATGTATTTTACCATAATAAAAATTGTTTTTGACATAGATTTCTATTATCTCAGATTTATCTGGGGTATACCATAGCCCAATAATTGCATCTTTGGTTTGTTGTGAAAAGACGGGTAGAATGGCTGTGAGAAAAATAGCAAGCAGCAAAAATTTCTTTTTCATGTTGTTTTGATATCGCTAGATGATGAAGCAAAGCTAACTGAAGTGGAGTAAATACAAGGCTTTTTTTTACTTTGTTAAAGGTGCTATTTTGTCAGTTCTTGCAGAAAAAAAAGACCTGTTAAGATTTTTACATCTTAACAGGTCGAAACGAAACACCCCTATTTTGAATTTCAATTATTATATTAATTGAAATATTTCTGCTTAATTGATGATGCAAACAAAACACATTCATTGCAGCTGTGCGACCTTCTTTAGAAAGTTGTTAAAAGATTGACGTCCAAATTATGTGGCAATAATTAATTAATTGATATATAGATACTTGAAATTGATTATGAAATTAAATCTGCACTCATTTTTAATTAAGATTTGATGGTTGGTCCTCATGAATCTCTTGAAATTGCTAAGATGATAGTTGAGCCGAGTAGTATCTAACAAATGCCTCCTTTGATTGAAAAATAGTATAAAGTAGTTAAAATGTTGGTTTGTATTTGGAAGCTAGAGTTAGTTCAAAAATTTCTACCATCCCTAATATCAGGTTTGGAATTTGTCAAAAGAGGAAGTAATGTCATGAAAAACTAAAATAGCATACTTGTTGTTGTTAGACCATAAGTAACTATTACAAATAAATTAAATTAAATAAAAATGAGTTTCCCGTTATTGATAATTACGATTGTCTTTGCTGTTATTGGTATGATTGTGAGTTTTGTCTTGAAAAACAAGTTTGCTAGATATAGCAAAATACCTCTAAGAGCTGGTTTTTCTGGACGAGAAATTGCCGATAAAATGCTTCGGTCTAATGGTATTTATGATGTGCAGATAACATGTGTTCCCGGTCAGCTAACTGATCATTATAATCCATCAGATAAAACGGTTAATTTGAGTCCTGAGGTATATGAAGGAAGGAGTATTGCCGCTGCGGCAGTAGCTGCCCACGAGTGTGGACATGCAGTTCAACACGCCACTGCTTATAGTATGTTAACTATGAGGTCTAAGCTAGTTCCAATTGTGAATTTTAGTAATAATATCCTACATTGGGTATTTATGCTTGGATTTTTAGGTATGGCTTTCGGAATGTTGAATAACTACTATGTGCTCATTGGTATTATTGCCCTTCAATCTGTAGTTACCTTGTTCTCCTTGATCACTTTACCGGTTGAAATTGATGCTTCAAAGCGGGGATTAGCTTTTGTCGACGCAAATCGTATTGCACAAACGGAAGAAGAGTATCGAGGGGCAAAGGACGCGTTGACATGGGCAGGCTTGACATACTTTGTGGCTGCTCTAGCTTCTATTGCTCAGTTAGCTTATTTCATTTTTAGATTAAATAGTAGAAGAGATTAATAAGACTGATTGTCATAATCAAGAAACAAAAAAAAGAGAGCACCATTTGGTGCTCTCTTTTTTTGCAGTTGACAAAAGTTGTCTTTTAATTTTTATTTACGATCACTCTTCTAGTTTCGCTATATCCATTGGCCATTAATTTTACAAAATAGACACCAGAAGCAAGATTTTGTAAGCTCAAAGGGTATGTTCCACTGATTTTAGGATGGTTTACTTTATCAGCCATCATTACTTTTCCTTGTGCATCGAAAAGGATGATTTCAAGTGTAGTAGCTTCAATAGGTAAAGTGTAATTTACAGTAGCATCTTT
>CAMBZT010000133.1 GCA_945872405.1 Chitinophaga pinensis
AAATTTTGACTGGTACTATCTATAGCAAATACAAACAGTTTGTAGATAATTGCTTTTCTATTTGCAGAAGACAAGCTTTACATGCGCGCTCTTTAGGGTTCACACATCCACAAACGGGTAAAAGACTTTCCTTCGAAACTCCGATGCCATCAGATATGGAGGACGTCGTTGAAAAATGGAGAAAATATGCCAAATTATTAGAAATACAGAAGTAAGGAGAGAACGCTTTTTTATGCTTGCTTAAGCAGCTTCTTCATTCGAAGTGCTTAAATTAATACCAGCACTTATAAAATTAAAAACAATTATTATTAAACACAATATATATATAAATATAAAAATATAATTTTTCGCCTTTAAAGATTCTATATCACCACTGCTACGCACATCTGCATTCATTGTATAAACTACCTGAATAACAGTAGTTACAATTCCTGCTATCATAGTAAACCCTATAATTGTCAAGTTTTTTCCTGCTGCTTTAATTTTTGAAACATTAATTTTATTACTTTCCATTTTTGTTATTTTTTTACATGAATTAGATTGTATTCCTTTCGCCTTCCAACCATACCATAAAATAAATAGATAGCAAGGAATCATTAGTAGATAAGCCATTTGTTTGTCCTGCAATAATTCTCCAAATTTGCCATAGAGCGGAGGTAAAATAGCGCCTCCAACAATGCCCATAATCAAAAGTGCTGAGCCAATTTTTGTAAATTTACCAAGACCATTGATCGCTAAAGGCCATACGGCAGGCCAAATCAAGGCATTGGATAAACCTAATAACGCAAAGCATGCAACGGCCATATTTCCAGTAGTGAAACAAGCTAGACTAACAAACAAGATGCTTAGAATACAACTCAAACGTAAGGCGGTGGATTGATTGAGATACTTTGGGATGGCAAAAATACCAATCACATAGCCGACTAATAATGCATAACCTGTATAAGTAGCAAAGGTTTTAGCCACTTCCAAGGGAAAACCTAAATGTTCTCCAAAAGCGGTGAAGGTCTCGATGCTAATCACTTCCACACCTACATACAAAAAGATGGCTACGACTCCAAAAATCAAATTTGGAAATTGAAAAACAGAAGTTTGTGACGTCGGTTGTAGAGCTTCTTCAATACTTGACGCCTCTTCACTAATTTCTGGTAAATGAATAAAGTAGATAATTGATCCTAGCAATGCCAAGCATATAGCAATAATGATGTAAGGCAATACTACCCTTTGCGAAAGCAAATCTAACTCCGCCGCTTTGGCAATAGGATCTAAGGTCAGTAGCCTTGCCTTTACGCCGTCCGGATCTTTTAAAGCAATAGAGCCTAAAATAAAAATAGCAGCTATACCAGCCACCTTATTGCAGATACCCATGATGCTTATTCTTTTGGCTGCACTTTCGATAGGACCAAGAATGGTGACATAAGGATTGGAAGCTGTTTGCAATAAAGCCAAGCCAGTTCCAATGATGAAAAGTCCAATCAGAAATAAAGAGAAGGTCCTACTATAGGCCGCTGGAATAAATAGTAAAGCACCTATGGACATGGTAAATAAGCCAATCGACATTCCGACTTTAAAGCCCGTTTTTCTCAAGATCATAGAGGAAGGAATGGCCATAAAAAAATAGGCAGAAAAGAAAGCACTCGCCACAAAAAAAGATTGAGTATCAGTAAGTTGACATGCTATCTTTAAATAGGTAATTAAAGTACTATTGGCCCAGGTGATAAACCCGAAAACAAAAAATAAAGCACCAAGAATAAGAATGGCAAATCGTTGATTTGATTGTTGTGTCATTGTAGCGAGTTTAGATGATTGTTGGATGCAAGTTATTGAAAGTGTACCTGAATGTAAAACAGGTTTGTTCACATGAAGGATGTGGAATTCCATGAGGATAGATGAACGCTGTAAGATTAAAAAATAAAGCAAGCTGAAAATAATAGCATTAGAAGTTGTATGTATGCATGATAGCAAAGACTGCAGCACTGGGTGCAGCGATAGCTCCACTTGGCTCTGTGGACTATAAGCGAAACACAGGATGCCATGCGGGTTTTTAATGCATGGCAGCTGCCCAAGCATTTGGCATCTCCCATTCGAGCATACAAAAATTGAGATATTATCACTAAGTTTGTTGTATAAATGAAATTATGAAAAAGCTTTTTTTTGTTTTGCTTTTAGCTGTAACTTCTCAATTAATAGACGCGCAATCTAAATACTGTGCAGCTACAGATGAACTGAGAACGCAATTGGCCAATGATACTGGTTTGTTAAACAGACTGATTTTTGCAGAAACACAAATACAAAATGAAATGCATAGCGGCAGAAGGGCAAGTATTCTGCATATCCCCATTATATTTCATGTCATCCATAATGGTGATGCCTACGGGGTGAATGAGAACATCACTGACGAACAGATACTTTCTCAAATAGATGCGTTAAATCGTGACTTTAGAAAACAAAATTTTGATACAAGTAAAGTACCCGCAGAGTTCAGGTCAGTTATTGGCGACATGCAAATTGAATTCTGCTTGGCTCGATTCGATACGGTTGGCGGTATTACCCCTGGTATTATTCGTCAAAATTTAGGGGTGCCTGCTTGGGACAGACCACAAATTGAAGGCATAATGAAACCTACAACCATTTGGGATCCTAATCAATATTTTAATATTTGGACTTGTCAGTTTACAGGCAGTTTAGGTTTAGTATTAGGTTATGCTCAGTTTCCAGGTTTGTATAAATATACTGATGGCGTAGTGCTTCGATATGATTGCATTGGTACTACTGGCAATATTCGCACAGGAAATGAGTTGGGAAGAGTGGCGACTCATGAGGCAGGACATTGGATGGGTTTGTATCATAATTGGGGCGACGATAATGGAGAGCCAGATGAATGCGCAGGTTCAGACTCTGTGGCAGATACTCCAAATGAAAGAGTAGAATATTATGGCTCGCCTAGCCATCCACAAACTAGTTGTGGCTCTAACGATATGTTTATGAATTATATGGACTACGTGGATGACTCAGCAAAATACATGTTCACCTTAGGACAGGTGGCTCGTGCACGTGCTAGCTTACTTTCTCAAAGAGGAATTTTACTCGCTTCTATCAATTGTAATCTAAACATTGATGCACAGTTTTTAAATTTTATCTCTCCATCTGACACGGTTTGCACCAATAATTTATTGTCTACTTTTAAATTTAGAAATAATGCACTTGAAAATATTTCTTATTTAGAAGCCTTATACAG
>CAMBZT010000134.1 GCA_945872405.1 Chitinophaga pinensis
AAAATGATGGGTGAATCGGATAAAATTATTGGTGAATTGTTACAGCCTGGGGGAGTAGAAATGTTATACAATATGAATTTGGAGCACGTTTTAGATGGTATAGATGCGCAAATCATAGAGGGCTATGGTTTATTTTATCGTGAGGAGAGAATTAAAGTCAGCTATCCTACAAAAGAAGCCAAGACTTATACAGGGAGAGGTTTCCGATATGGAAAGTTCATCAGTTCTATCAGGAATAATTTAAAATCATTACCTAATGTAACTTTAGTGGAAGGTAACGTGACAGAAATGATGGAGGTAGGAAATAAGGTAGTTGGTGTGAAATATATAGATAAGCATAGTGACGAGGAGATTTTAGTAGAAGCTTCTTTAACAATTGCATGCGATGGTTCTGGTTCTATCTTTAGAAAAAGATTGAGTGATGCCAAGCAGACCGTTAGTAGCCACTTCCTTGGACTAGAAGTAAAAAATGAAAATTTGCCTTATCCATGTCATGGTCATGTTATGTTGCTGGATCCCTCTCCATGCTTGTGTTATCCAATTTCGTCAGCAGTATGCAGAGTATTGATTGATTTCCCAACTACCGTGGCACCTCGAAAAAGTGATGAGCTTATAGACTATTTAAAAGAAAAAATTGTACCTCAATTTCCACTCGAAATTAGAGCTAATTTAGTCGAAGCCATCAATGGAGGAAAATTCAAAATTATGCCAGCCAACTTGGTTCCTGCGATTCCTAAGTTCATCAGTGGAGCTATATTGCTCGGAGATTCATTTAATATGCGTCACCCTTTGACTGGAGGAGGAATGACAGTAGCCCTTACCGATGTTTACTCATTAACAAATATCTTACGTAATATCGATTTAAATGATGATTCTGTCTTGGCGCAAGCAATCAAAGAATATTACGAGAAACACCACTATCATAATGCATCCATAAATATTTTAGCAGATGCATTGTATGGTGTGATGAGAGATCCACTGTTAAGAAAGGCTTGCTTTGAATATCTTAAAAAAGGGGACGGTTATGCGGCGGAGCCAATTTCTCTTCTCTCTGCTATTAGTAGAAAGAGAAGCACCCTACTGAAGCACTTCTTTAGTGTGGCTTTATTTGGAGTGAATGATAACCTCAGATATCCTACTCCAACAAATGTCGGAAAAGCTTTTAATATGATTAAAAATGCACTTCAAATTTTGAATCCTTTGATGTTAAACGAACAGCCTGGTGTTGTTGTTAAATCAGCCCTTAAAGTAACTGGTGTCATTTTAAACAAATAATTTTAATAGGATTTCAATGCTGATCGGCAGCCAAGGACTAACTTCCCATGCATTTTTCATTTGTTTTTTATGTAGTTTTTTGCTGTATTGCTATAAGGAATATGTTATTTTGCAAGCTTTTTCTATATGGTGGAATCATGTTTAATAAGAAGTATATTTATTTTCAATCAATTTTCCTATAAGATTTTCGAGGATTTTTTTGATCAATTTTATCCATCATTTCATATGCCTCTACAAATTTGTTTCCAACAAAAAACAAGGACATTTCTCTTGAATAATTTACTCGTAATTTACAGCACAAGAACCTTTTGGACATGAAAAAAGCGTTCAAAATTGAACGCTTTTTCGTACCCGGGGCGGGACTTGAACCCGCACAGACATTGCTGCCTACAGGATTTTAAGTCCTGCGTGTCTACCAGTTTCACCACCCGGGCCTATAGCCCTAAAATAATAAAAGTTTGGTTTCCCAAACTTTTAAAATGGAGCGAGAGACGAGATTCGAACTCGCGACCCCGACCTTGGCAAGGTCGTGCTCTACCAGCTGAGCTACTCTCGCATTAATTTATCAGAACGGGTTGCAAATATAGAAAACTTATTTTTCTTACAAAATTCTATTTGGTATTTTTTGCATATTTTTTCTCATTTGTAATTTTAACCACTCGTTTTCAGTTGTTTAGATTTGTATCTTCCTTTGAAACTATGCTAATAAATGTCGACCTTTAACGTTAAACTATTTATTAGGTTTGCATAGGTGAGGAAAATTATCATTTTTATTTTTATAACGGTATTTTTAGCTGGTGTATCCTCTGTATTCGCGCAGTTAACGAGCTATTCTAATCTTCGATACAAAACCATCTCAGATAAAACCGATACCATCTTTTTAGATTCTCTTTCGATCGTACCCGGAACCATTGTGCTAAAAAATAATGATTCTTTTCTCGATACTTCTTTTTATTTCATCGATTACGCGAAGTCAATTCTCTACTGGAAGAAAAAACCAATCATAGACGAAATGTTAATAAGCTATCGTGTGTTCCCCTTTAATTTTAGCCGTACCCTAGCTCATAAAAGCTTTATTGAAAAGAAAAAAGGAGATATTGGCTACCTAATAAATCCCTTTGAATATAGACCAGGAAACGATAAATTCTCTGACTTAAGTTTTGAAGGACTCGAGTACAGTGGTAACTTATCTCGTGGGATCTCCTTTGGTAATAATCAAGATTTAGTGCTGAATTCCTCTTTGAATCTGCAAATGTCTGGAAAAATTAATAAAGACATTGAAGTGCTGGCTTCCTTAACCGACAACAATATACCCATTCAGCCGGAGGGAAATACACAGCAACTACAACAATTTGAGAGAATATTTATCCAACTGAAACTATATCAAAATCATCAAGTAACTCTAGGTGATATTGACAATAGCCCAGCAGCATCTGATTTTTTAAAGTATTATAGAAATGCACAAGGAATTAAATATAAAGGTAACTTGAATTTCGAAAAATATGGGAAGCTGAATCTCGATGTTTTAGCCGGCGTTGCAAGAGGTAAGTTTGCAAGAAATAATTTAGTGGTTAGTGAAGGCAACCAAGGTCCTTACAAATTAAGAGGTAATAACGGCGAGACTTATATCATTGTTTTAGCAGGAAGTGAGCGGATTTTCGTGAATGGTGTTCAGTTGAAACGCGGATTAGATCAAGATTACATCATCGATTACAATCTCGGCGAGATAACATTTACTCCACGAAGACTGATTACAAAAGATTTAAGAGTTAGTATTGAATTCAATTATTCTGAGAGGAATTATCTAAGAACAATGCTGGGATTGAACATTCAATATAATATCAAAAAA
>CAMBZT010000135.1 GCA_945872405.1 Chitinophaga pinensis
CAAAATCATTACTTGATGTTTGGGCATTTAAACTTGATGAAATGAAGACAGAAATGGAGATTAGTAAACAAAAAAACATTTGTTTACGACTGTTTTTTAACCAATTTTTTAAGGTAGTTTTTGTTTGCATAGGTTGGGTGTTTTATAAAAAAGGATTGTTAAGTTGTACTTTTAGGTGATGATAAGGAGAGTCTTTTGACATTTTATAAATCTATATTACTTAGTATTTCAAATATAGTATTTAAAAATCTAAAATTCATAATTCTATTTTTTTCTGCAAGAATTTATTTGATAGTAGGCTCTTGATGATATTAACAATATATACGTTTCTTAATTTTTATGTAAATGATTAATTTTGTGCTCACATGAACAAACTTTGGCCAAAGTATTTTGATTTCCAAATTTCTGTCAATGCCAAAACTTTTTCAAAGGCATTGCTACTCTCTTTGATTTGTGTAGGATTCACTTATTTGATATATTGTCCATCTTATATGACTAATGACGATCCGGGTTATGCTATGATTTTAAGCGGTAAGTTGGTGTTCAATCAGTCCACTCCTTATATACTTTTTCAGCATATTTATTATACGAAAATTATTCAATTTTTAAATTCTAGATTTCCAAAAATTCCGTGGTATCCATTGGTGCAAGTTGGTTTATTATTTGTTTGTCTAGTTATTAATAATTGTATCATTTTCAAGAAATACAAAAATGGTTATGCTCTTGTGATGGGGCTTTTGCTATACATCAGTTTTTTCTCTTTCTTTTTCCTAAGAATCCATTTCACTATCACCTCTTTTGTTTTAGGAATCACTGCATTTATCTTACTGCTCTGTTATAAAGATGAACATCAAAAGTGGCCGAATACAATTCTCATTGCGGCACTATTGATACTTTCATCAATGATTCGTTGGGAGGCTTGGCAATTTATCATTTTATGGATGAGTATTTTTCTGGTTATCAGATTTGTTTATGATTTATGGAAAAGGAGGCAGGTCTATTTTTATAAGTATTGTTTTTTGCTGTTGATTAGCGTTATTATTTTTGCTTTTGCATTGAACAAATTGGACGAGCAACAATATAAGATAAGTGGCAATGAAGCTTACCGCACCTTTAACTATTATCGTGTTCATATCAATGATTATCACGATTTGATGTATTTAAAGCAAAGTGATCGACTCAAAACATTGGCTTTGCATGGTTGGACTAAGAATGATTACGATATGACAATGTATTGGATGTTTATGGATAGGAAAGTGTATGCCACAAACAAGCTAAAGGCAATCGTAGAAGGTCTAAATCAAGAGGAAGTACAGCAACTTCGGATAAAAACTAATATTCTAAACTTTAGAACCTACTTGCTTAAAGAGCCCCAACTTCTGTATCTATTTGTTGTTTCAATTTTTGTGCTATTATTTTTTGCTAGGTATTCGAAAGATGCTTATTTAATTTTTTTTATCAGTCAAAGTTTGTTGGTATTTACAAGCATGATTAAAAAATATCCACCAGAAAGTTTTTATAATGCTACCTACTTGATGTTGCCCTTTTTTATGATTTCAGCAACAATTACTAAAAAAAAGGCGTTTTTTATTATCATGATTCTGTGTATTTTTTCATTTTTTCAATTAAAAAAAATCGAACAACAAAGTGCGAAAGCTAGAAAAGATCAATTTTTGTTTAGTGAGCAGCTAGAGCGAATCACTAATGATAGTTTAAATATCTATCTTAATTGGGCTGGACTAAATGCAGCATTCATTAAGCCATTTGACGATATTGAATTGAGAACAAAAAATATAATTTTCCCTGGCACCTTTGCCGCACATCCGCTTAATTTGGCAAAGATAGAAGGAATGGGAATAAAGGATATCATGCTTGAAATAACTACCAATGCACGGATACGAGTGATACACAAAGAATATAATAAAAAATTTAAAGGAGAAGTTGACAATGCTAAATTCGCTTATGTAACTTTTATGAAGGAGCATTATAATATGGATGTAGTTGCATTTAGGGTGGATTCAAGTAATAAGATGAGTATTTGGGACTATTCGCCGCGAGATACTTTACATCTTTAAAAGCTCAAATTGATTCTGTTGCCCTTTTTTTAGGGTAAAATTTTATGCATGGTGACCTTTGTCACAACACAAGCAATTTGGCGGCAGCTTCTTTTTTCTTCATCAACTTTTGCTAGCATTTCGGATGTTTGCGAAAGAATAAGAGAAAGTATTTGCTACTAACTATGATCTATGAAACTGATGCCGCACCAGCGATTGAAGCGATAGCTCCTGCTTGTGTTTTTGCAGGACTATAAGCGAAAAGCGCGCTCGGGTGCCCCTTTTATCTAATCATCACACACAAAAAAAGGAAGCATTGCTGCTTCCTTTTTGTTTATTCAAGACATTATTAAGGAGACGATTAATGACGGATTAGTTTTCCTTCGCTTAATACTTTTCCGTTTTGTACCAATTGGTATAAATAGACAGCATTGCTCAATCCATCTGTTTGTAATTGAATTTTGGTGAAAGTGTTTTTTGCATCAAATTCTTTTTGCAACGTCAACTTACCTTGAACATCATACAATAAGATACTAGCTTTACCATTCTGTATGCCATCCATGCTAAAGTTAATTACGTTTTCAAATGGATTTGGAAAAGCATTGAAATGAATGTCTTCAGTTACCTTATCGATAGACAACTTATAAGAAATGGTATTAAGTGTCGTATTTGTACGAATTGGTGGATTCAAATCAAAGTAAATATCTGCATTATTATTGATCGTTGCACCATCTGCTAAGAAAGGAACAGTATGGATTTTATATTTCACATAACCTTTGCTAGCAATAGGGTCAGAAGCACTGTCTGGAAGCATGATATCATCGAAATAGAACTTCAGTGTTCTACCAATTATCTGTGTGCGTACCTCATGTGAAGCGGCAGTCAATTCAAATGTTTCCATATCTAAGTTAGGGTCAACTTCGTCAATCAAAATGACATTGACAGCTGAAGCAGTACCTGTATTTTGGAAACGTATGGTATAAGACATTTCGGTGTTGGCATTGATTTGTCCATCAGGACCTTCACCTACTGGAGTTACCAATTTATCATTAGGATCGTATGAAAC
>CAMBZT010000136.1 GCA_945872405.1 Chitinophaga pinensis
TTTGTCAGATTTTCTCCACCAAGGTAGACTTCCCATCTTTTTGTGATGAAATAATTAACTTGAGCCAGTAAGTTTATAAATCCTTTTGAATAGGCAGCCAATCTGAATTCAGCAGGATTTTCGTCAGTATTTGGAATTCTGGTTCTGCTGTACCATTGAATTGTAGTGTTCAGCATCCACTTTTTATTTTTTGTAGTGTAATTCAGATTCGACAACAATTTAAAAATCGGCACCAAGGGTTTTCTTTTTAAGCCTTCTCTGTATTGAACCCAAACATCGTCCCATTTGAAAGCAAACTTCATATTTAAATCATGAGTTATCTCGTAGTTTACTTCCGCTTGAAAGCTATTAGAAAATGATTTTCCATCTAGATTATATATTCTAATTTTATTAGCATTTTCTCGGTCTACAATCACTTGTTTTGTAAAGTCTGTTCGATAGTAATCTATGGCAAATACCAATTCGTGCTGCTTTCTAACTGCAAATTTTTTAGTTATCGAAATACCATAGTTCCAGGCTGCTTCTTCTGTCAATTTATTTGCAATAACCAATTCTCTATTACTTGCAAATACACTCATGTTTTCTACAAATATATTAGCTGCCCGGTATCCTTTGCCGCCAGAAATTCTTATCGCTAAATTGGGTTTTGGTGTGTATTTAAAATGGATACGTGGTGTTACAAAAGTTCCAAAAAAACTATTATAATCTATTCTAGCACCAGCAATCATAGAGAATTTGTCTATATACTTAAAAGTATATTCAGAAAAAATACCAGGAACGTTTTCAATTCTTTTTTTCTCAATTTCATTGAAACGTTCATCATAGTTTTCGTAGGTGTATGAGGCGCCAATTTTTAGGACGTTATTTTCATTAGGGACTTCTAGCTGATAAATCAAATTAATGTTTGCGAAGTATTGAATACCCTTATAGTCATTAAATCCGAACATGGCATCTTGTTGATGTCTAAAAATTTTGTATTGAATGCCAACACTATTATTGTTTTTTAGCAAAAATCCTGTTTTAGCCGATACTTCGTATCTTCTGGTGTCAATACGAATTCCGTAAGCAGGATTTATTTTATCTAAATGTTTGAGATGATTGATTTGCCCACCATCTCTATTTTCGATGACTACATTGGCTCCAAATTCAGTCTCAAAGTTTTTTCGATTATCATATTTCCATTTGTTAGAAATATTGCCTTGCCAATAAATAGGATGATCGGCGAAGCCATCTTTATTAAAGTCATTGCGCACTTGGTGCGCTTCACCATGTACAAATCCGATGGTGCTCCAGTTGTCATTAAATCGCCATGAAAAGTCGGCATTACCTTCGATATATCCCTGATGAGTACCAAATAGGTTCACACTAAACAGATCGGCTTTCCATGGTTTCTTGTAATCGACATTAATCTGTCCAGTAAGTCCTTCATAACCGTTGATTATTGAACCAATACCTTTTGTAATAGAGATACCAGACATCCATTGACCAGGTATATATTGTAGCCCAAAAGTGCTATTAAGTCCCTTGATGGCAGGTTGATTTTCGACGAGCACCTGAGTATAAAATCCATCCAACCCCAACATTTTAATTTCTTTGGCGCCACTGACTGCATCGCTATAAATGACGTCGACAGCAGCATTGAGTTCAAAAGCTTCAGAAAGGTTGCAACATGCAGCACTTCGAATCTCTTTTAAACCTATGGTTTCGGCATTTACTGTTTTTTCAAAGGAGTGATTATCTGCACCAGCAGTGACGATAATTTCATTTAATTTTTTTGAGCTAAGGGAAACAAGTATAGATTTATTGTTTTTAGTTGTGACAAATGAAGTATCATTTTTATACCCAACAAATGTGGTAATGATTGTGTTTGAATTGTTATTTTCTATGAGCTTGAAGTGCCCGATTTGGTCGGTGGAAGTTAGAGTGTTTGTACCTTGCCAATAGACTATTGCCCCAACAATTGGTTCGTTTTTTTCATCTATCACCTGACCTTCTGTATAAGCTTGTCCTATACAGAAATGGGAAATTAAAGAGCATAAAATTATCAGTTTATTTTTCATATTCTATTGTAATGTGAGAGAATTGTACCCATTTGGCTGTCTGCCAACACAATAAAACAGAATTTAAATTTGTAGTTTACAAATATTTTTTAGAAGAGAAGTAGAGGATTCAAGAAAGGAATAATACCAATAGCAATTTTGAGTATTACCTTTTGAGAGTTTGAAATAATTCTTGATATTTGAGTGCCCAACTAGAGAGTGAGGCAGTTTTAAGGGATTGCAAGAGACAACGTTATTGATAGTTTGGCTGACTTCAGCATAAAAATAGGTACTGAAAGAGTGTTCGGTGCAGCAGTTGTCACTAATTGAAGAAGCATTTGTTTCAGAATTTTCATCGCAACAAGCGTTACATGATTTTTCGTCATTCACTTTATTGATACAGATATTGCTATTGCCACTAACAGAACAGCTGTGCACTACCACAGTGCAACCAAAGGAAGACAATACTATCACTATTGATAGCAAGCAAGTTGTGATGTATCTAATTTTTTTCTTTATATTATTCAAAGCAAGGCAAAAATAAACTAATTATGTGACTGATAAGTTAAATTATCATTTCAGGTACATCATCAGCATACACAAGTACCCCTTCGGTTTTAGACTTTATTTCTTCTATACTAACACCAGGAGCTCTTTCTAGTAAATGAAAAGCCCCATCCTTGATTTCAAAAAAACCTAGATCAGTGATTACCTTTTTGATGCAAGCCTTTCCTGTAAGCGGTAAAGTGCATTCCGTGAGTAATTTACTTTCGCCTTCCTTATTGGTATGCATCATCGCTACAATGATATTATCAGTACCTGCTACAAGGTCCATGGCACCACCCATTCCTTTCACCATTTTTCCAGGAATTTTCCAATTGGCGATATCTCCTTTGTCAGTCACCTCCATTGCACCAAGTACTGTTAAATGAACATGTCTACCACGTATCATCGCGAAACTGGTAGCAGAATCAAATATGGAAGAACCAGCTAAAGTGGTGATTGTTTGTTTGCCAGCATTGATATAATCTGCGTCCTCTTCCCCTTCGAAAGGAAAAGGACCCATACC
>CAMBZT010000137.1 GCA_945872405.1 Chitinophaga pinensis
TCCATTTAGAATTAAATTCATAAATAAATTAGTAAATAAAGTAGGGTTGGCATTTATGGAAGGGAGTGGCGTTTCTATAATCAAACTTGCCTTTTTACTCTTTAATTCTGGCTCAATAATCTGTTCGATAGATTCCATTAAACTATTCATGTCTATTTCTGATTTGTCTAATTTAGCTACTCCAACTGTACTATATTTAAATAAATCTTCTAAGAAACCAATCGAAAACTTCATTTGCGATAATGCGGTATCTATTAAATGATTATCTTTATCAGATAAGGTAGAATTATATTTTTTTTGTAAAATTTGTAGCGAAAGTAAGGTGCTGCGAACGGGTGATCTGAGGTCATGCCCAATCATATAAGTTAAGCTATTCAATTCATCATTTTTCGTTTCTAGCGTGGCATTAGCTGAATTCAACTTATTGGTAACCTCAACAATGTCGCTGACATCTATAGATGTACAAACCATAATCTTATGATTCGAAAAAAAAGAAGATAATATGGGATTGATGTACTTTATCGTATTTATTTTACCTGTCCCTACATTTATTTCTTCTGGAAATTTAACTTCCTTTAGAGTATGGAGGGCTTCCTCCATATGACCAACTCTTTTGCGCACAGCTGTCACATCTTTTCCATATTCCATAGCGTATTCCATATCCGTTTTACCAATCATCCACTTTCTTCGTTGCTCATCCTTGATTGCCAATTTATTGAGAAATAAGTAGCGCTTATTTTCGTCAACAATAGCAACTTCAAAAGGAAGCGTTTCAATAATTTCTTGAAATTGATAATTTACTTTTTCGACCGCATGAAGTTTCGAATGCCAAATCAAGCCTAATTTGTATAGAAAATAGGCAATAGAACCAAACTGTAAGACTATAAAACCTTCATGAAATCGAGAATGAGCCAAAAAAGTATCAGGAAAAATAGAGAGTACTAGCGAAGGGAGAACAGTTGAATTATCCTCTAGGAACTTGTAACAAAAAAAGGAAAAAAACAAGATTATTAAAAAAGATATTATAACGGTAGTATTTGGCCTTCTGAACAAAAACAGCAATTCTACGACGAGTATAAAATAAAAATTTATAATATTAAGGCCATCTCCTCCGATAAAACTACAAATGGTGACAAAGCAGTAGAAAACTATAAAGGTAAATACCTTAAAAAGAAACAAATTTTGTGCATAATGGTAAACAATGCGGAACAGAACATGACATATCAATAAGCAAGTGAGCGCATAAAGGGCATAAGTTGTTGCATAGAAAGTAGAAAAAACATACAAAACAGCCATTATAAAAAAATTAACTCCCCACACAAGCATGGATAACCTTTGGTAAATGACTTCAGTCGCATTAGATTCTAACTGCTTCAGGAAGTTACTATCATAATTTACTCCTCTCGACTCTTGCATAGTTGGTTAGTTTGCAGTGAAGTTATGCATTCTGCAAAATTACTAATATTTTGATGTATCTATTTTAATGAACACTATTCAAAATCAATAATCAAGCTTAGTAATGTATTAATTAAAGGTAAAACATCTGCCCCTCCAAACCTATAAACTTATTCACAGAATTAAGAGGTTTCATTATTTATTTTATCGAATCAATGTAACGGAACCAGTTTTTTCTATTCTAATATTATTTAGATAGTCTGCAACCACCTTATAAACGTAGACACCAGGTTCGACTAGCTTGTCCTGATAAGTACCGTTCCATCCGTTATCCTGTTGACTTGATTGAAATAAAAGCTCGCCATATCGATCAAAAATTTGCATATAGACTTTCTTTAACCCATTACCATATACCTGAAAAAAGTCATTCGTTCCATCAGCATTTGGAGTAAATGCATTCGGGATATAAATAGGCTTTCCTTCATTTATAAAAACATAACCTATGGCAGTACCGAAGCATGGTCGAGGATTACTAATATCACTCATATCTATGACGCTTACCTCATAAACTTGATCGGTATATGGGCTTACATAAGGGTTTGGACAATCAGTACAACTTAATCCATTGGAAGTATTCCATTGAAAAATTACACTGTCTGCTGGTGCGCCGCTAAAGGTTGTAAAAAACTGACCTGTTTCACCCAACTCAAGTATCAGCGAATCAGGGTTGATATCGACAATAATTGGATTAGGTTGAGTTAAAGGAATCACATAAGTTTCGCTACAACCTTTAGTATCAGTAATTGTTAAATTATGGTTGCCTGCCGCTAAATCAATGAACCATCCTGTTGTATTTTGGCTTTCATCAAGCAACATATCGTAAGGTGGATTTCCTCCATTTGCATAAACAAATATGATACCATCGGAGTAGCCATAACATCTTGGTTCATTTGTAACATAGTTCATTGTAATTGGAGTCGGTTGGTTAACTCCAAAATCCAGCAAAGCTAAACATCCATTAGCATCTGTTAACTCTGTGCTATAGGTGCCAGCAGGTAAAGAACCAATCAAAGATCCAAGATAAAAATAAACTCCATCACTTGTAGTGCTATAAAAGTATGGCGGAGTTCCTCCAAAGGCTGATAATGTGGCCGTGCCATTTGAATCGCCATAACAATAAGCATTTGTTGACGATGCAAAACCTATCAGTAAAGCTGGCTCAAAAATCTGCACTGTATCAATCCCACTGCATAAGTCAGCATCGGTAATTGTAACTCTGTAGGTACCTGGATAAAGGTTAGTGGCTGCACTTGTTGTTTGATGTAATAAATCACTCCATTCATAAGTATAAGGCGCGAGTCCGCTTGTTGATGTTACTGTTGCTATTCCATCATTATAGCCATGACAAGTAACATTAATGGTTGCAAAACTCATAGTGATTGTCTTAATAAAAATTGTGACGTTGTCAGTGGCTGAACAAAGATTTACATCTGTTACAGTGACAGTATACGTTGTATTGACCAGAGGTGTAACAATCACACTTCCACCAAAAGTACCAGGCGAAGACCAGTTGTAACTTATGCCACCCATTGCTATCAAGATTTT